>CAZKNH010000004.1:0-74268 GCA_964553875.1 uncultured Gammaproteobacteria bacterium
GCTGCTCGAAGCTCTGCGCCCAGATGCCGATGATGAAGCCGAACAGGCTGAACGTGAGGCACGTGAGCACGAGAAACGTGAGCATCCATATCGGATGCTCGATGTGCACCGGGACGAGGCAGGCCGCGGTCGCGAGGATGATGAGGCCGAGGATCGCGGATTTCGTCGCCGCGGCGCCGACGTAGCCCAACAGGATCTCGATGTACGAGACCGGCGCGGACAGCACCTCGTAGATGGTCCCCGTGAAGCGCGGGAAATAGATGCCGAACGATGCGTTCGACAGGCTCTGCGTCAGGAGCGATAGCATGATCAGGCCCGGCACGAGAAAGGAGCCGTAGTTCACGCCCTCGACCTCGTCGATCCGAGAGCCTATCGCCGCGCCGAACACGACGAAGTAGAGCGACGTCGACAGCACCGGCGACACGATGCTCTGCAGGATCGTGCGCCACATACGCGCCATCTCGAAACGATAAATGGCCTTGACCGCGTAGAAGTTCATGCGGATCGCTTCACCAGGCTGACGAAGATGTCCTCGAGTGAGCTCTGCGTCGTGTGCAGGTCGCGGAACTTGATCCCGGCCTGCTGCAGGTCGCCCAAGAGCGCCGTGATGCCGGTGCGCTCGGCTTGAGTGTCGTACGTATAGATGAGCTCGGAGCCGTCGGCGTTGAGCTCGAGGCCGTAGCGCGAGAGCTCCGTCGGCAGCGCGTCGAGCCGCTCGGCAAGCTCGAGCGTCAGCTGCTTCTTGCCGAGCTGGCGCATCAGCACGGCCTTGTCCTCGACGAGCGCGAGCTCGCCGCGGTTGATCACGCCGACCCGGTCGGCCATCTCCTCGGCCTCTTCGATGTAGTGGGTCGTCAGGATGATCGTCACGCCCGACTCGCGGAGCCCCCGCACCATGTTCCACATGTCCTGCCGAAGCTCGACGTCGACGCCGGCGGTCGGCTCGTCGAGGAACAGGACCTCGGGCTCGTGCGAGAGCGCCTTCGCGATCATCACGCGCCGCTTCATGCCGCCGGACAGCGCGAGGATTTTCGAATCCTTCTTGTCCCACAGCGACAGCGCCTTCAGCACACGCTCGATGTGGGCAGGGTTGGCGGGCTTCCCGAAGAGCCCGCGGCTGAAGGTCACGGTCGCCCAGACGGTCTCGAATGCGTCGGTCGTCAGCTCCTGCGGCACGAGGCCGATCTTCGCGCGGGCGGCCCGGTAGTCGCGGACGATGTCATGGCCGTCGACCGTTACCGTGCCCGACGTCGGGGTCACGATCCCGCAGACGATGCTGATCAGCGTCGTCTTGCCCGCGCCGTTCGGCCCAAGGAGCGCGAAGATCTCGCCGCGCCGGATCGAGAGATTCACGTTCTTCAGTGCCTCGAAGCCCGACGCATACCGCTTCGAGAGGCCGCGAATCTCGATGATCGGAGTCGTGGACATGCTCGGTCTCGTCCCCGCCGTCGCCGCCTGCGACCGGGGCCCTCCTGTGCTCGAATCGGGGGCGGCCAGCCGGGAGGCCGGCGGCCGAGGGGCCGTATTCTCCACGGATTCGCGTCTCATTTCTAACGTCAGCGCGCCTTCCGATGAGGAGCACCGTGTTCCCCGCCCATACGGCACACGTCGGGCAAGTCACTGATTTCGAATGCGTTAACCGGAGCGGGTGCACCGTTTAACAACCGTTAATTGCGTGACAAGACGGGGGGCGGCCGGAAACTTCCGCCCCGACCGCGTGCCGTAGGGACAGCGGACCAGAGTTCATGAAGAGCGAGCGTATGATGCACCGACGATCCGGGTTCCGACTCGATCCGACCTCACGCCCTATGTCACGCCTCGCGGCGGCGCTCTACCGCGCGCGGCCGCGCGGCAGGGCGCTTCTCTGCACGGCTGCCGGGATGGCCGCCGCGACCGTCGCCGTAGCCCAGCCGAACGCGGCGGGACCGATCGAGGAGGTCGTCGTGTTCGGCCGCGGCACCGCGCTGATCGGCGCGGCCGGTGCCGCGAGCGAAGGGCAGGTGGCCGGCGCGGACCTCGCGGTTCGACCGCTGCTCAAGGTCGCCGAGGTGCTCGAGGCGGTGCCGGGGCTGATCGCCGCGCAGCATTCCGGCACCGGCAAGGCGAACCAGTACTTCCTGCGCGGTTTCAACCTCGATCACGGCACGGACTTCACGACGTACGTCGACGACATGCCGTGGAACCTGCGCAGCCACGGGCACGGCCAGGGCTACCTCGACGTGAACGGCCTGATGCCGGAGGTGATCGAAAGCATCGAGTACCGAAAGGGGCCATACCGCGCGAGCGTCGGCGACTTCTCGATGGCGGGCTCCGCGCACATCAGGACCGTGGACGGCTGGGATCAGCCGTTCGTGTCGCTCGAGACCGGCGAGTACGACTGGGCGCGCGTCGCTGCCGGCGGCACGACCGACTTCGCCGGGGGCCGGCTGAGCGGCGCCGCGCAGTGGAAGCGGTACGACGGGCCGTGGCAGCTCGACGAGGACCTGAACCACGCGTCGCTCTGGACGAAGTACGGCCGCGACACGTCGTTCGGCGAACTGGAGCTCACGCTCAGCGGCTACCGTGCGACGTGGAGGCCGACGGAGCAGATCCCGGAGCGGGCGATCGGCACGCCGGTCTGCGCCGACGAGTTCTGCGCGCTCGACCCGACCGCGACCGGCGAGACGTCGCGGTGGATCGCGACCGCCGGCATTGAAGGCGGGACATGGAACGCGAGCGCGTATCTGCAGTACTACGACTGGGAGATGCTGTCCAACCCGACCTACGACTTCCAGATCGATCAGTTCGATCGCCGCTGGACGCTCGGCGGCCGCGTCGAGCGTAACGTCCTGTCCCGCGCGAGCCTCGACGTCGACGTCGGCGCCGAGCTCCGGCACGACGACATCGGCAAGGTCGGGCTCGATCACACCGAAGCCGGCGAGCTCGTCGAGAACATCGCGAGCAACTCGATCGAGGAGACGTCGCTCGGCGTGTACGCGGAGGCGATGTGGTCGCCGACGGATCGCCTGCGAGTGCTCGCGGGGCTTCGCGGCGACGTCTACGCGTTCGACGTCGCGGCGCGGGTACCGGGCAGCTTTGCCGGCAGCGAGCGCGACAGCCGCGTGTCGCCGAAGCTCGGCGCGGCCTACACGTTGACCGACGACGTCGAGCTCTACGCGAACTGGGGGCGCGGCTTTCATTCGAACGACGCGCGGGGCGTCGTGAACGAGCTCGAGCCGGTGCCGGGTCTCGTCAAGGGAACCGGGTACGAGGCCGGCGCGCGCTTCGAGATCGGGAGCCTGAGGCTCACGACCGCGTACTGGTGGCTCGATCTCGACAGCGAGCTCAAGTTCGTCGGTGACTCGAACTCGGTCGAGCCGTCCGGCGCGTCGGAGCGGCGGGGCTACGAGATCGTCGCGTTCTGGCGGCCGATCGACTGGCTCGGCATCGACGCCGTCTATACGGGCAGCCGCGCCCGCTACGTCGACGAGGTCGACGGCGGCCGGCGGATCGAAGGGGCCGTCGAGCACGCGGGGCAGCTCGGCGTGTCGGCCGTGACGGGGCCGTGGGAGGCGAGCGTGCGTCTGCGCTATCTCGGTCCGTACGCGCTCGTGCCCGACAACTCGAGGCGAGCGGGCAGCGAGACGCACCTCAACGTGCGCGCGGCGTACACGATCGGCCGCACGACGATCTACGGCGAGCTCCTGAACGCGCTCGACGAGAAGGGCAAGGACATCGTCTACTGGTACGAGGCATACGTCGACGGGCTCGATCCACCGGGGCTCACGTCCGAGGATATCGACTGCGACGTCGTGAACTGCCGCATGAGCCGTGCCGAGGAGCCGAGGACGTTCCGCGTCGGCGTGACTTACCGCTTCTAGAAGTCGCCGCGCCTTCGGAGCTTGCGCGTCAGAAGTAGACGTGCAGCTCCGCGAAGAACACGTCGCGATTGCTCGCGTCGTCGCCGGGCACGCCGTTGTAGAAGCGCATGCCGATGCGTGACTGCACGTGCTGCATCGGCGAGAGCTCCCAGACGACGCTGTATCGCTCCCGCTCGTTCTCGTCGAGATCGTCGTCCGGATCGTGGTACTCGTACGTGAGCTTCAGGTTGTGGCCGCGGCGTATCCGCCAGTTGCCCTCGAGGAGACTCACGTACGTGTCGCGCTTGCCGGCCGGCGTGTCGTCGGTCACGAGATCGGCTTCGGCGAGCCAAGCGATCGGCCCGGTGCGCCAGCCGACGTAGGCGGCGCGGATCTCGCGGTCGCCGAGGTCCGCATTGTTGTAGTTGTAGCTCGCGCCGATCCGCCAGCGCGGCAGGACGTAGGTCGCGTTGAGCGACGTCTGCTTCGTCGAATCGTTCTCGCCGCCGCCGGCGGTGCCGTTCGTGACGCCGAGCTGCGCGGACCAGCGCGGGAGCTCGAGCCCGAGCTCGATGCCGTGATCGGGCGTGTCGAAGTTCATCCCCGTGATCTGGCGCACGAATGCGGTATCGTCCTGGAGGCGCAGCCCGTGCGGCAGGAAGAACTTGCCGGCCTTGATCGTGTACCGCCCGTTCGCGGGCGTGACGAGCGCGTACGCCTCGCGGGCGACGGCGCCGCCGGGTGCAACCTGCTCGTCGAGATAAATCGTCAGCAGATTCGGAATCGCGCGAAGCGCGGCGTAGACCGTCGCGCGCGAGATCGCGAACTCCGACTCCGCGTCGAGCCCGGGGATGTCTTCGTAGACGAGGCCCGTGCGCAGGTCGCCGCCGAGCGCGACGTAGCGCTGCAGCTCGCCGAGCCAGCCCGCGTCCGTCGCGTCGACGCCGGCAGGCGTGACGATCCGCGCGGCGAGCTCGCTCCGCGCCCACGCGTTCCCGAACGCGTTCCGCATCCCGCCGCCGCTCGGATTGACGTGGCAGCTGACGCACTTGAGCCCCGTTCTCACCGCGAGATACGGCTCCGCGCGAGCGCTCGGCGCGAGCAGCGCGGTCACGAGCGCAAACGCGACCGCGACGACGGACGCGATCCCGAACCGCGTCTTCCCGATCGGCGTCTCCATACGCCAGGCTCCGATCAACGTGCCGCACCGGCCGCGATCCATTCGCGGATCGCGGCGATGACGTCGGGCTCGAGCGGATCCTGCAAGAGCGGCATGCGCCCGCCGACGGCAGCCGTCCCCTCGATCTTGTGCACGAGGTAGCTCGCATCGGGGTCGTTCGGCGCGACGCGCATCACCGAGGGCTGCTCGAGGCTCGCGACGCCGACGAGGCCGGCGAAGCTCGCGTCGGCGTTCGACAGATCGAGGCCCGACGGCAGCGTGCCGGACGACGGGCCGGTGTGGCACGCAGAGCAGATCGGCGTGAACACGTTCGCCTGTATCGACTCGAGCGTCGGCTGGACGCCTTGCGGCGGAGTCGCGACCGTGAAGTCGGCGATGAAGTCGCCGCCCTGCGTGCCGTCGCCGGACGGAAACGTGCCCGTGAACTCGCCGTCGAGCGCGTTCGCGTCGAGATCGAGGATCGGCGCCGGCGCGTCGCCCGCAAGCCGGACGCGGTACGTGTCGTCGGCGGACGTGACGCCCGCGAGATCCATCACGGCCGATGCAGGGTTGCTCGGCGACACGCCGACGGAGGCAGGCGTCACGACGGTCTCGTTGCCGTCGTCGAACGTGCCGTCGCCGCCGCTTGCCGTCAGCGTGAACGACTGCGCGGTGATCGACGTCGCGTCGAGCTCGCGGTCGAACATCGCGATGATCGACGGCGGCAGCGCGTCGAGCGTCGAATCGGGAAGCGGAGACAGCGACGTCACGCGGAGCGGCGCGCTCGGCGGCGCCGGCGGCGTCGGCGGCTGCGCACCGTCCGTGATCCATTGACGGATCACCGCGATGTCCGCCTGCGGCAGCGGCGCCATGTTGAGCGGCATCCGCGCGCCGACGGCGGCCGTGCCTTCGAGCTTCTGAATCAGGTAGCTGTTGTTCGGGTCGCCCGGCGCGACGCGCAGGATCGACGGCACCTCGGCGCTCGGCACGCCGACGAGCAGGCCGTAGCTGTTCGCTTCGTCGAGCCTGAGCCCCTGCGGCGCGGCCGCACCCGAGTGGCACGTCGTGCAGATCGGCGTGAAGATGTTCTCTTGAATCGACGCGAACGTCGGCTCGAGGACCGGCGGGGTGCCGCCGCCGCCACCGCCGCCGCCGCCACTACCGCCACCGCCGCCGCCTGGCGGCGGCGGGCTGCCTCCGCCTCCGCTGCCCGAGCCGCAGCCGGTCGCGGCGGCGAGCGCGACGGCGAGCAACGAGGCTTCGAGCGCGAGCACGAGACGATGTCGGGTCTTTCCGGCGTTCGAAGGTTTCATCGATGACGGCCTCCTGCATGGCATGACGGTCGCAGCGCTTGAGTACCGACACGAGCTCGCAAGGTTCAATGGCAGGAACCGCCGCGCGGCCGTAGACTTGAACGACCGTGTCTCGATCGGCCAGGCGCTCGTGAGCATCGACCGGCAAGCACATCCGCCCGCTAGCCCGATCTCCGCATCGGACGACGACGCGGCGGACGTCGGGCTGCTCGAGCGGATCCGCAGCGGCGATCGCGATGCGCTGCACCAGCTCTACCGCAAGTACTACCAGCCGTTGTTGCGCTTCACGTACCGTCTCACTGGTCGGCTCGATCTCGCCGAGGAGACGGTCAACGACGTGATGCTCGTCGTGTGGCAGGACGCGGGCGCGTTCGAGGCGCGCTCGCGAGTCGCGACGTGGATCATGGGTATTGCGTACCGCAAGGCGATGAAGCTCGGCGAGCGCGCGCGGCGCTGGTACAGCCGGTTCGCGGCCGCGGATTTCGGCGCGTCGATTGAACGCACGGAGCGCGGCACGGAACTTACGGAGCAGACCGAGCTCGAGGACCTGCTCGAGCAGGCATTACGCGCGCTGCCGGCCGAGCAGCGCGCGGTCGTCGAGCTGACGTATTACTTCGGCTGCTCGTACGAGGAGATCGCGAGCATCGTGGACTGTCCGGTGAACACGGTGAAGACGCGGATGTTCCACGCGCGCGGGAAGCTTCGGGCGCTGCTGCCGAGGCTCGGCCGGGACGAGCTGCGATGACCGGGCACGCGTCCGAGCACGAGTACGCCATGGAGCTTTTGCCCTGGCTCGTGAACGGCACGCTCGCGGGCGACGAGCGCGAGCGCGTCGAACGGCACATCAAACAGTGCTTGACGTGCCGGACCGAGCTCGCGGAGCAGACGCGGCTCGAGTCGCTCGTTCGACGTCAGCCCGTCGTGCCGCTCGCCGCCGATGCGAGCTTCGAGCGGCTGCGGAGCCGTCTCGACAAGGCGTCGCGGTCACGCGCGCCGCGCCGGACGATGTGGGCGGTCGCCGCGTCCGCCACCATCGCCGTCGCGGTCGGACTGGTCATGGCGGTAGGGCTCATCGACATGGAGCGCGAGCGCGGCTACGGCGCGTACCGGACGTTGTCCGATGCCGCGGGTCCGGGGCCGCTGATCGACGTGATCTTCGCCGACGGCGTACGCGAGGCCGAGATGCGCGCGCTGCTCGACGAGCTCGGTGCCGAGATCGTCTCTGGGCCGAGTCGAAGCCTCGGCCGCTATACGCTGCGGCTTCCGGCGTCGGCGGACACCGACACGGTTGTGCGCCGGCTGTCCGACGACACGCGCATCCGTTTCGCCGGACCGACGTTCGCGCCGCCGCCCGACGGAGCGCCGGCGCACGGGGAGGCCGATCGATGACGCGCGTGCTCGCCGCCGTTGCTCTCATCGTCCTCGCGGGCTGCGCGACGATCGATGCGCCCGTTGCATCGCGCGGCGCGCTCGAGCGCGAGGTGCTGCTCACGGTCGCGCAGCCTGAGACGAGTGCGATCAATCTGACCGGGCCTCTCGACTCGCGCTACCTGCGAAGGCGCGGCTACGGCGCGCCGCCGCCCGACGTCGATCGGATCCTCGACCAGCTCGCGAAGGAGCACGGCATCAGGCGCAAGGACGGCTGGCCGATTCGTTCGCTCGACGTCTACTGCGAGGTCTTCGTCGTGCCGGAGGACCGCGACATCGACGCGGTTCTCGAGCGGCTGAGCGCCGATCCGCGCGTCGAGCTCGCGCAGCCGATGCAACTGTTCCGAACGCTCGGCAGCCGTTACGACGACCCGTACGCGGATCTGCTGCCGGCCGCGCGCGAGCTCGGCGTCGAGGACGCGCATACGCTCGCGACCGGTAAAGGCGTGCGGGTCGCGGTGATCGACTCCGGCGTCGACGCGAAGCACCCGGAGCTCGAGGGTCGGGTCGGCTTCTCGCGAGACGTCGTCGATCCGCGCGGGCGCCGCAGCGCCGCCGAGGTGCACGGCACCGCCGTCGCGGGCGTCATTGCATCGGCCGCGAACAACCGGCAGGGCATCTTCGGCGTCGCGCCCGACGTCGAGATCGTCGCGCTGCGCGCGTGCTGGAGCACGCCGGCCGATCCGGCAGGCGCGCTCTGCTCGAGCTTCACGCTCGCCCAGGCCCTCGAGATCGCGATCGATGCCCGTGCGGACGTGATCAACCTGAGCCTTGCGGGTCCGGCCGACCCGCTGCTCGAGCGGCTCGTGACCGAGGCCGTGAGGCGCGGTGCCGTCGTCGTCGCGGCGGAGTCGCCGGACGCGTCCGACGGCGCGGTATTTCCCGCGTCGGCGCCGGGCGTGCTCGTCGCGCTGCCGTCGAGCGCGGCCGACCGCGCGCGGCCGTTCGGGCTGCCGGCGCCGGCGGACGAGATCCTGACGACGACGCCGGGCGGCGGCTACGCGATTTTCTCCGGCACGAGTCTCGCCGCCGCGCATCTCACGGGCGTCGTCGCGCTCTTGCGCGAGCGCTCGCCCGGCATCGAGACACTGCGTGTCGCGGAGCTCTTGCGGCAATCCGTCGTGCCGCGCGCGGACGGGATGACCGTGAACGCGTGCTATGCGGTCGAGGCGCTCGCGGACGTCCGGGTTTGCGGCGTGCCGGTCGCGGCGGCGGTTCAGCGCGAGCGGAAGCCGTAGGATGCGCTGACGACCCAGGCGTCCGCCGCCGTCGTCGCGACGGCGTTCGACAGGTAACGGCTGCCGTCGTGGTAGCGCAGATCGATACCGAGCCGCCGCGCGAACGTCTTCGACAGCCCGACGTTCCAGTGCGTGTACTCGAGCTGCGGCGAGGACGACGTGACGCGCCCGAGCGTCGCGCCGAGCTCGAGGCCGTGAGGTAACGGGAGCGCGGTGCCGACCTCGCTGTAGAACGCCGACGCGCCGCGCCCGAAGAGATCGTCGATATACGCGGCCGTCACGAAGATGCGATCCCTGAACCCGGCCGTCGCGGACAGCTCGTTGTAATCGTAGTCGTACGCGAGACCGGGATACGTGTAGCGGACGGCGGTCGCCGCCCATGACCAGCGCGAGATCCGCTTGCTGATGCCGAGGTAGTAGCCGACCTTGAAGCGCGTCGACGACGAGTGCGCCGGATGCGCATAGTCGATCCGCGCGGCCCAGGTGCCAGCGAAGAGGCCGTTGGCGTGCTGATAGTCCGCGCCGAGCTGCAGCGACGGGCCGCCGCTGCTTTCGCTCAAGCCCCGATGGCGGTAGTCGCTTGCGACGGTGACGTATCCGCTGACGATAGGCTCCGGCACCTGCGCGGAGAGCGGCGTCGTCAGCACGCAAAGCGCGGCCGCGACGACGACGCGGGCGGGACCCGAGCGGCACGGGGCGCGGCGCTGCACGTCGAGGCGCTTCGGCTCGGGCATGGCGAGTCCGTTCGGTTCGTGTTCAGAGCGAGCGTACGTCGGATCGAAGATCCGATCGTATGTCCGATCCCGCCGCGTCGTCGAGCCACACGTCGGCTCCTGTCGCGGGCACGACCGCGCTCGCGGGGATCTCCGGGTCGAGCCGGGCGAGGCGCGCGACCGCGTCGCGTTTGTGCGCGCCGGTGACGAGGAATACGACCTCGCGCGAAGCCTTGAGACGCCGCGCGCTCAGGCTGACCCTTTCGGGCGGCGGCTTCGGCGACCCGTGCACCGGGATCGCATCGGGCGCGTCCTTGGCGAGCCCTTCGCGCCGGCCCGGGAACAGGCTCGCCGTATGCCCGTCCTCGCCGAGACCGAGCAGCGTCGTGTCGAACGGGCCGACGCCTTCGAGCACTCGGGAATATTGGGCCGCGGCCCGCTCGGGGCCGAGCTCTCCGGGGATCGCGTGAACGTTCTCCGGCGGGATCGGCACGTGGTCGAGCCACTCGGCGCGCGCCATCGCGTCGATCCGCTCGCGATCGCCCGCCGGCACGCAGCGCTCGTCGCCGAAGTAGACGTGCCAGGCCGACCAGTCCATGTCGATCGCCGCGAGCCGCCGATACAGGAGGCGCGGTGTCTCGCCGCCCGTCAGCACGATCAGATAACGGCCGCGCTTCATCAGACACTCCTCGGCGCGGATCGCGAGCGCGGCGGCGAGGCCCTCGGCGAGCCGTTCAGGGTCGGGGTAGAGGTGCCAGCGCAGCGCAGGGGACGTCATCCGGGTCTCCGCCAGGCCTGATGCGGCCGCTCGAACAGTGCGTTCGCTTCGGCGGGTCCCCACGTGCCGGCCGCGTACTCGGCGAGCGGCGCGTCCGGCATCCGCCAGCGCTCGAGCACCGGCTCGACGACGCGCCACGCGGTCTCGACCTCGTCGAAGCGGATGAAGAGCGTTCTGTCGCCTTTGATCACGTCGAGCAGGAGCGTCGCGTACGGCCCCAGCCGGCGCTCGTGCGCATCGCGCGGCCGCGTGTCGAAATGCATCGTGCGCGGCGTCATCTCGAAGCCCGGCGCTCGGGTCACGAGCTCGAAGCCGAGCGTATCCTCGGGCTCGAGGCCGAGCATCAGCCAGTTCGGTGCAGGCTCGGCGCAAGGCGTGGAGCGAAAGAGCTGCACCGGCGCATCGCGGAAGCGGATCGCGACCTGCGACACGTCGGCCGCGAGCCGCTTGCCGGTCTCGAGATAGAACGGGACGCCGCGCCAGCGCCAGTTGTCGACGAAGAGCTTCATCGCGACATACGTTTCGGTCGTCGAGCCGCGCGGCACGCCGTCTTCGTCGAGGTAGCCCGGCACCCGGTCGCCGTCGATCTCACCCGCGGTGTAGCGCGCGCGGAGGGCATGCGCATCGACGGACTCGACCGTGAGCGGCCGGATCGAGCGCAGGACTTTTTCCTTCTCCGTGCGCAAGTCGTCCGCGCGGAGCGTTGCGGGCGGCTCCATGCCGACGACAGCGAGCACCTGCAGCAGATGGTTCTGGACCATGTCGCGCAGTGTGCCGGCGCGGTCGAAATAGCCCGCCCGGCCGCCAATGCCGAGCGTCTCGGCGAACGTGATCTGCACGTGGTCGATGTGATGCCGGTTCCAAAGCGGCTCGATCACTGCGTTTGCGAAGCGGAACACGAGCAGGTTCTGCACGGTTTCCTTGCCAAGGAAGTGATCGATTCGGTAGATCCGTTCCTCGGCGAAGTAACGGTGGAGCGCGTCGTTCAACGCGCGTGCGCTCGCGAGGTCGTGGCCGAACGGCTTCTCGACGACGATGCGGTTGCCGCTCTTCCCTCGGGTCAGGCCCGCATCGTCGAGCCTGCTCACGATCAGCGCGAAGTCGTCGGGCGGCACGGCGAGGTAGAACGCGACGTTCTCGCAGCCGTCCGAGCTCGAGTCACGCAGCGTGCGCGCGAGCCGCGCGTAGGTCTCCGGGTCGCCGTGCTCGCCGCGCACGAATCGGAAGCGTCTCGCGAAGCGCTCGAACGAGTCGGGGTCGGCGTCTGCGCGCCGCTCCGACAGCTCGTTGCGGAGATACTTGCGGAACGCGTCGTCGTCCCATTCGCGGCGTCCGACGCCGACGAAGTAGAGCGCCTCGTCGAGCAATCCGCGGCAGTCGAGGTCGTACAGCGACGGCAAGAGCTTCCGCCGCGAGAGGTCGCCCGTCACGCCGAAGATCACGAAGCGGCACGGCGGATCCTGCGCGCTCATGTGACGTCCTCGCCGCGGACGGCGTGTCCGCCGAAGCGGTTCCTGAGCATGGCGAGAAGCTTCGAGCCGAAGTCGAGCCCGCCCTGGCTCGCGAAACGCATCATCAGCGCGGTGCTGATGACCGGCGCCGGCACGCCGCGCTCGATCGACTCGATCGCCGCCCAGCGGCCCTCGCCCGAATCGGCTACGTACGGTGCGGCGCGCTCGAGTCCCGCGTGGTCGCGTAGCACGTCGGCCGCGAGATCGAGCAGCCAGCTCCGGACGACACTGCCGTGGCGCCACATCTCGGCGATCGCCGCCAGATCGAGGTCGAAATCCGTCCGCGACGCGAGCAGCGCGAAGCCTTCGGCGTACGCCTGCATCATTCCGTACTCGATGCCGTTGTGGACCATCTTCACGAAATGCCCGCTGCCCGTGGCGCCGCAGCGGAGCCAGCCTCGGTCCGGGGCCGGCGCGAGCGCGCGGAGCGCGGGCTCGATCGCGTCGATCGCGGCCTTGGGTCCGCCGACCATCAGCGCATAGCCTTCGTCGAGGCCCCAGATGCCGCCCGACACGCCGGCGTCGACGAACGCGATGTTCCGCTCGCCGAGATACGCGCCGTGCGCGATCGAGTCGCGGTAGTGCGAGTTCGCGCCGTCGACGACGATGTCGCCGGCCTCGAGCCGGTCGCGGAGCGCGACGACGTGCTCGTGCGTCACGCTTCCTGCCGGGAGCATCAGCCAGACGATTCGCGGAGCAGGCAGGGCGTCGACGAGCGCGTCGAGCGATTCGGCCGGGATCAGCCCGCACTCGCGCGCGAGCGCCTCGACGACGTCACGGTTACGGTTGAGGCCGACCACCTCGATCGACGCGCGCCGCAGGCGACGCGCCATATTGCCGCCCATGCGGCCGAGCCCGATGAGTCCCAAACGCACGCTCGCCTCCGGTTCGACGCGGATGCCGACTCGAGGCAAGGAGCGTGCCAGTGTCGCGGGATCAGCGGAGTCCGAGTGACGGCTCGAGCTGCGCGACGCGCCGCCCGCCGGCCGCGGCCGCGATCGACGACGCGACGAGCGTGAGGAGCAGCGCGAGCGCGAGGTGCGGCGCGCGTATCCGGCAGACCGGCTCGCCGCCGCCGATGCTGTCCGCGAAGAGCCCGTTCAGGATGCCTTGCACGATGAAGTACGCGACGCACGCGAGGAGCCAGGCGAGCACGGCCGTGAACGCGGCCTGCAGGATCGGGAACCAAACGATGTCGCGGGTGCGGAAGCCCGTGAGCCTGAGCACGCTGAACTCGCGCCGCTTGCGGTCGACGTTCGCCCAGACGCTGGTCGCGAACGACAGGCAGTAGCCCGCGATCGCCATCGTCGCGATGATCCAGTACACGATGCCGAGATTGCGGTCGAGCGTCTGCACGAGCGAGATGTCCGCGATGCTCGTTCGCACGTCGACGTTCTGCGCGAGCATCTCCGCACGCAACGTCGCGACGTCGTCGAGCCCGCGCGCGTACATCCGAAAGCCCGCGAACGCACGATCCGCGGGCCGGGGCGCCGTGCCTTCCCAGTCGAGGTCGGGGACCGCGCGTCCGTCGAGAAAATCCTCGATCGCGACGAGGAGCTCCGTCGAGACGAACACGCCGTCGCGGCCGAACGCCGCCGGCGGCGTGACGCCGGCGACGTCGAGCGGCAAGAGCTTCGTCTCGACCTCGCCCTGCCGCGTGCGCGAGACGATGCCTTCGACCCGCGTGCCGGCGCCGGCGCCGAGCCGCTCCGCGACGCTCGTCGAAAGGAGCACCTGGCCGTAGCCCTTCGGCGGCTCGAGCCCTTCGCCGAGCACGGGGTCGCCCGGGCCGGACGGGATCAGCTCGACGTCGACGATGCGGCCGACCGCGCTGTCCGGCACGCGCAGGCGGATCGACGCGGCGAGCGAGCGCGTCCTCGGCACGACGAACGCGACGTCGTCGCGCGCGCGCATCGTGTCGAACCACTCGGGCGTGTAGCGGCCGCTCGTGACCGGTGCGATCTCGCGGTAGCGCGGGTTCTCGATCAGCGGATCGAGCAGGTTCGTGATGATGCCGTAGCGCAGACCGAACAGGACGAGCAGCGGGATCAGCACGGCCGCGAGCGCGAGCACGGAGCAGCCGGACAGCACCCACTCGTGACGATAGTCGTCGAGCGCGAGCCGGGCGACGAGCCGCATCCTGCCGTTCGATCGTGCGGCCATCTCAAGCTGCGGTCGCTTCGACGGAGCACACGCTGACGGTCATCGACTCCTCGTCCGCCTCTTCGATCTCGTGGGAGATCAGCGTGAAGCCGGCGTCGCGGACGAGATCCTGCGCGTGACTCGCCACGATCAGTGTGACGTGGAGCTCGTCCGCGAGCTTCGCGAGGAGCGCGGTGATCCGCTCGGCGTTCAACGGATCGATCGCCGCGGTCGGCTCGTCCGCGATCACGACCGGCGGCTCGTGCGCGAGCGCCCGCGCGATCGCCGCGCGCTGCCGCTGTCCGACCGACAACGCCGCGGGCAGCTTGTCGAGCTGCTGCCGGATGTTGAGCCGCGCCGCGAGATCGTCAGCGACGCCGGCAACGGGGAGATCGAGGAGCCGCCGCGGCAGCTCGATGTTGCGGCGGACGGTCAGATAGGGCAGGAGCCCGCCGTGCTGGAGCACGTAGCCGATGTAGCGGCTCCGCCAACGGCTCATCCCGTCGGAATCGCCGGTGCGCCACGCGTTGTCGATGTCGATCGTCTCGCCGGGCCGCGGCGTGAACAGGAAGCGGCCGGCGCTCGTCGGCTTCAGGATCATCGCGAGCAGCTCGAGCAGCGTGCTCTTGCCGGAGCCGCTCTCACCGATCAGCGCGATCTTCGCGCCGCGGGGCACGTCGAGCCGCGGGACGCGCAGGCGAAACTCGATGCCTCCGGCGCTGTATGTCTTCGTGACGTCTCGCAGCGCGAAGACGGCGTCGGCGGTCAGGGCAGGGCCTCCAGCGGCAACGGGAAAACGGAATCGCCGTCGACGGGGCCGCCGTCGAGCGAGACCCACAGATCGACGTTGTCGTGCAGCGCGCGATAATACGCGACCTTGCCGTCGAGCCGGTTGATGAACTCGAACTGCTGCTGCGCGGACCACTGCTGCCAGTCGGACAGGTCGATGTGCATGACCTCGCTCTGGTAAGGCAGGCCTTCGATGTACTCGCGCATGTAGCCGAGCTCGGCGAGCGTCACGCCGCCGCCTACGGCCGCCTCGACGGCCTCGGGGTCGCGGCTGATGATCGCGGCGAGGCTGCGCAGCTCGTCGAGAAAGCCCTGCGGCGCGATCGCGCCCTCCTCGGCGCGCTCGACGACGCGCCTCAGGACGTCGTGCAGATCGGAGAGCTGGTCGCGCGTCAGCAGCACGCGCACGTCGATCGCGAGCTCCGCGGGATTGGAGAAATCGCGGTCGATCATCCATGCATCGAACAGCGCGGGCACGCGGCCGTCGTCGCCGGCTTGCTGCAGGTATTCCATCCTGAGCGCGTAGCCGAGCCGCGCGACCTTCTGCTGGAAGGCGGAGAGCTCGCTGCCGTCGTCGGCGACCTCGGTCGCCGGCAGGCCCTGCAGCGGCTGGAACCCTTGAGCCGCCGCGGCCACCTGCGCCGTCAGCTGGCGCATCATCGCGGACAGCGCCGCGCCGAAATCGTCGACGTTCCCGGCCTCGATCGGGTAGTAGAACGAGCCGATGTCGGGGACCGTCGACAGCGCCCGGTACTCCTGCTCCGCGAACGCATGATCGTCGCGCCCGATCTCGGTCTTCAGGTGGATCGCCCAGAGCGCGATGCCGCGATCGCGGAGGCGCGCGGCGAGCTCCGCGGTATCGAGGCCCGTCGACGACAGCGGATCGTCGGCGAGGCGCGGTCCGGCGTCGGTGATCAGGATAATGTAACGCGCAAAGAAGTTGCTCCAATTAATTGATTCTAGAGCGGTAACGACGCCTGCGTACGGGTCCTCGTTGAAGCCCTGGCTCGACACGTTGGACGCATCGACGTCGGCGACCTGCCGGAGGAACTCGTCGCCGCTCCCCGTCAGATCCGCGAACACGCGGGACACGTACTGAAGCCCCGGCACGGCCTTCGTGCTGTCGCGGAAGCCGACGAGCCCGTATGCGACCTTGTCCGCAAGCCCCGCGTCCTCGATCTGCGCGTAGACGTCCCGCATGATCTCGCGCGTCCGTTCGATGTATGGACGCATCGACTGCGTCGTGTCGATCACGAAGACGATCCCCGCTCGATACGGATCGTCTTCCGGAGCCGGGTCGCGGAGCGGCACGCTCGCCACGCGCAAGAGCCGCCCCTGATAGTTGCCGATCAGCACGTCCTCGTGGCTCAGGATCGGCACGAGGTAGAAATTGCGGCGAATGTCGATGAACCCTTCCGGCTGGATCGCCGCAACCGGCGAGTCAAGCACGTCGCCTGCGAGCGCCTGCTCCCGGAGCGCCTCGTAGCGCGCCGCGTCGTTCGCGTCGATGATCTCCCGCAGCGCATCGCGTTCCCTGAAGAGCAGCACGCGCGGGGACTCCGCGGGATCCTTGAAGCCGACGGTCAGCGTCTGCTGCCAGTCGATCGCCTGCTCGGCCGGAAGCCAGCCGTCGATCTCGCCGGTGCTGTCGATGCCGACCTGCACGTAGTTGCGGCCGTCACGGCTCTGCCGATCGTAGACGTAGAACACGGTGAAAGGCGTCACGGGCTGTGCGAACGCGCGCGATGCGCCGGGCGCATCGAGCAGCTGCGCGCCGGGCACCGCGATCACGCGCTGAAAGAGCGCACGCTTGCCCTCGACGGTCAGCGGACGGTTCTGCTGCGCATGCGCCGTGATCGCAACCGCAGCGAGGGCGGCGAGCAGGAGCCGCATCGCGTTGACGAATGTGTTCGCGCGCATCGTCGTCAGTTCCACTGCAACAGCAGCCGCTCGGCTTCCGCGTTCGCGTAGGCCTCACGCTCCGCCCACTCGCGCAGCGCGTCGAGCCGCGTCTGCGCTTCCGCTACGCCGCCTTCGAGTGCCTGCATGTAGTACTTGAAGGCCTGGAACGGATCCGGCTTGTCGAGCAGGCTCGTGCTCGGATCGTGGTGGAGCGGGTCGTACGACGTCGCGAGGCGGAACGCCGCCTGCGCATGACCGTTGCGTGCGGCGAAGAAATAGAGGATCTGCGCGTCCGCGAGCTCGCCCGCCTCACGATGTGCCTCGGCGCGTGCGAACGCCTCGTCGAGATTCGGGCGTCCGGCTTCGCTTTGCTCGCGCAGCTCGGCGATGGTCTCGCGGGCCCGCTCGCCGCGATCCGCATCGGTGACGGGGCGCCCATCCGGCGAAACCGTCGTCGTCGGTGAGAACACGTAGTAAGCGACGGCGACGAGGACGACGGCGGCGGCCACGACGACCGCCGTGACGATTGGACGGCTCATGGGCTTGCTCCACATGAACTCACTCCGGATGCCGTATCGTGCGACAGGATGCATATCCGGCGCGGAAAGTCGAACGGCATCATCACGTTCCACGATATACCTTTGACCGGGTTAAAGCAAAACGGTGCCCGTTCGGGAGTATGATCGGCCGAAGCGATGACCGGAGCTTTGCACAAAGGCACGGCCGCGTCCCGTCTCTATGTCAGATGGCGGCGCATCGGCCGGCGTTTGCGCCGCAGCCGCGGGGCCCGCATCGCCGCGGCCGGCGTCGCGGTCTTCGTCGTTGCTTTCGCGCTCGGGACCTTCGTCGTCGCGCCGCTCGCGGTCGGCGCGTTGCTCGACCGGTGGGCCGAAGGGGCGCTGGACAGGCGTGCCGCGGTAGGTCGCATCGCCGTGAACCCGTTCACATTGACGGTCAGGCTGCACGATGCGGCGTTCGGAGTGCCCGGCCTTTCGCTCGACGCGAGGCGCATCACCCTCGATTTCGACGCGGCCGCGCTTCTCGGCCGAGCGGTAGCGCTCGACGCGCTCGAGATCGATGCGCCGCGTGTGACGCTTTCCGGCGACAGCGCTCTGCCGAGCGACACGGGCTGGCGTGCCTTCGCTCCGACCGCACCGTTCGAGATCGCGCGTGCAACGATCGACGGCGGGCGCATCGAGTGGCACGACGACGAAGGTCAGCCGCTCGTCGTCGACGGCGTGTCGGTACGCGCGTTCGATGTCGCTCGCCCCGCGACGACGCGTGCTCGTGTCGAGATCGACGCGCGGAACGCCGTCGGCGGTGTGCTGCGGCTTTCGGGCGAGGTCGACGTCGGCACGCTCTCGGCGGACGGGCACGTGCTGTTCGAGAACGTCGACGTCGCGCCGATTGCCGAAAAGGTCTTCGGCTCTTCGTCGATCGCCGGAACGTCGAGCGGCGCCGCCGATTTCGACTGGCGCGGCGGCGAGCGGAGGCTCGAGCTTCGCACGGCGACGCTCCGCGTGCTTCGCGCCGAGATCGGATCGTCGGACGGCCACGCGCTTTCGGCGGCGAGCCTCGAAGCCGCCGGAGACGCGGAGCTCGGGGAGGACGAGTGGCGGCTCGCCGCGGACGTCGAGCTCGTCCGTCCGTCGCTGCGGCTCGCGGGACATGTGCTCGACGGTGAATCGATCGATGCGCGGCTCGAGTATCGCGTCGCTGCCGACGAGATCGAAGGCGAAGTTCGCGTCGGCGGGCGGGAGCTTGCGGTCGAGCAGATCGGAGCGGATCCCGAGAACCCGAACATCGCGCTCGCGCTCGCGCTCCTCGAGGATCCGCACGGCGTCGTCGAGACGGCGTACGCTTTCCGCGCGTCGAACGACGGAAGCGGTTTCGGCCGCGTGCTCGCCGCGAGCGTGGTCGAGCAGCTCGACGAGATCGCGTCCGCGCCGCTCGATGCGCTCGCCGCGGCCGCTCGCGTCGACGCGGCAACGCTCGCGGCGGTGTCGTTCCGGCCCGGCGAGGCCGAGCCCGTCGCGCCCGAGACGCTCGAAGCGTGGGCCGACGCGCTCGCGATGAGGCCGAAGCTCGGCGTGCGCGTCCGCGGTGTCGCGGATCGCGTCGTCGATCGCGACGCGCTCGCCGTGCGGCAGATCGAGCTGCACGTGACGCTCGAGACGGCAGGGCCGACGCTCGTCGAGCGTCCGCAGCCCGTCGATTTCGCATCGCCGCGTCATCAGGACGTGCTCGAGGAGTTCGCGATCGAGCGCTTGAGCGCCGAGCGGCGGACGACGATCGCGTCGCACTTCACGCGCGGCGCCGACGGTCGCGTCGTCGAGGCCGAGCGAAGCGCGTACTCCCGCGCGCTCTTCGACGCGCTCGTCGAGAATGCGGCGATCCCGGAGACCGGCATCGAGCGCCTCGGCCGGTATCGCGGGCGCGCGATCGTCGATGCGCTGACCCGGCTCGGCGTCGAGGACACGCGGATCGAAGTCGCGCCGGCCGTGGTGCGGTCCCCGGCGGACGACGGCGCCGACGACGGCTCCACGGAAGCGTCCGCCGGACGCATCGACGTGCCGCTCGAGGTCTTCGCGCTCGCTGCGCGGGCCGACGCGGGTTCGCCGGAGCCGCCCGACGCGCTCTGACGTTCGCGTCGCCGGGCGCTCGCTACGCCGAACCCGATCGTGTTAAATGGCCGACCATGATCTGCTTGCCCGAACCGGATCCCGGCCTCGTCGCGCGCCGGGACGAGATCGTCCGCGCGCTGCGCGCGATCCTCGGCCGCGAGCGCGTGATCGACGAGCCGTTGCGCCTTGCGGCGTACGAGACGGACGCGCTGACGGCGTACCGTCAGCGCCCGCTCGCGGTCGTGCTTCCGGAGACGACGGCCGAGGTCGCGGAGATCCTGCGCTATGCGCATCGCGAGGGCGTCAAGATCGTGCCTCGCGGCGCCGGCACGTCGCTGTCGGGCGGGGCGATCCCGGCCGCCGACGCGATCGTCGTCGGGCTCGGCAAGTTCAACCGGATCCTCGACATCGACTACGAGAACCGCTGCGTCGTCGCGCAGAGCGGCGTGACGAATCTCGCGATCAGCCACGCCGTTGCGGATCGCGGCTTCTACTACGCGCCGGACCCGTCGAGCCAGATCGCGTGCACGATCGGCGGCAACGTCGCGGAGAACTCGGGCGGCGTGCACTGCCTGAAGTACGGGCTCACGACGAACAACGTGCTCGGCGTCGAAATGGTGACGCCCGAAGGCGAGATCGTTCGGCTCGGCGGCCGGCATCTCGATAGCGGCCACTACGATCTGCTCGGCCTCACGATCGGCTCCGAGGGGCTGATCGGCATCGTGACCGAGGTCACCGTGCGGATCCTGAAGCGGCCGGAGACGGCGCGCGCGCTCCTGATCGGCTTCGCGTCGGTCGAGGACGCGGGCGCATGCGTCGCGCAGGTCATCGGCGAAGGGATCGTGCCCGCCGGCATGGAGATGATGGATCGGCCGGCGATCCACGCGGCGGAGGCATTCGTCAACGTCGGTTATCCGCTCGACGTCGAGGCGCTCCTGATCGTCGAGCTCGACGGGCCGGCCGCCGAGGTCGATCTCCTTATCGAGCGCGTGCAGCGCATCGCAACCGCGCTCGGTTCGACGAGCTGCCGAGTCTCGACGAGCGAAGCCGAGCGGCTCGCATTCTGGGCGGGACGGAAGGCTGCGTTCCCGGCGGTGGGGCGCCTGTCACCGGACTACTACTGCATGGACGGCACGATCCCGCGCCGCGAGCTGCCGCGCGTGCTGCGCGAGATCAGCGAGATGTCCGCACGATTCGGACTGCGCGTCGCGAACGTGTTCCACGCGGGCGACGGCAATCTGCACCCGCTGATCCTGTACGACGCGAACGCGCCGGGCGAGCTCGAGCGCGCCGAGGAGTTCGGCAACGAGATCCTGAAGCTCTGCGTCGACGTCGGCGGCGTGCTGACGGGCGAGCACGGTGTCGGGCTCGAGAAGCGCGACCTGATGACGTATCAGTTCGGCGAGCTCGACCTCGAGATCCAGCACCGCGTGAAGCGTGCGTTCGATCCCGAGCTCCGATTCAACCCCGGAAAGGTCTATCCGACGCTGCACCGCTGCGCCGAGCTCGGTCGCGAGCACGTGCGCGCGGGTGCGGAGCGCTTTCCGGATCTGCCGCGGTTCTGATGGTTCACGCGCACGCCGAAGGTGTCTTGCGTCCGCGAGATCATGCGGATCTCGTCGAGATCCTGCGCGGGCACCCGCATCCCGTCGAGCCGATCGGCGGAGGGTCGAAGCGGGCGATCGGCGCGCCGGTCGAAGCGGATCCGCTCGAGCTTTCGGCGTTCGCAGGCATCGTCGCGTACGAGCCCGAGGAGCTCGTGCTGACCGCGCACGCGGCGACGCCGCTCGCGACGATCGAGGCGGAGCTCGCGCGCAACGGTCAGCGGCTCGCGTTCGAGCCGCCCGATTTCGGCGCGCTCATCGGCGCCGCGCCGTGCGGCGCGCAGACGATCGGCGGTGTCCTCGCAGCAAATCTCGCCGGTTCCCGGCGCGTGTCGGCAGGCTCGGCGCGCGACCACTTTCTCGGCTTCGAGGCGGTCAGCGGTGACGGCGTGCCGTTCAAAGCGGGCGGGCGCGTCGTGAAGAACGTGACGGGCTACGACCTGCCGAAGCTGATCGCGGGCTCGTGGGGCACGCTTGCTGTGCTCGTCTCGGTGACCGTGCGCGTCGCGCCGATGCCCGAGACGGAGACGACGATCATCGTGCCGGTCCGAGATGTCGGGAGCGCGATCGAGATTCTTTCGCGCGGCTTGGGCTCCCCGCACGACGTATCTGCGGCCGCGTTCGTGCCCGATCGAGGCGCGGCGCTTCGGCTCGAGGGCTTTGGCGCGTCCGTCGCCGCGCGCGTCGAAGGGCTCCTCGAGTGGCTCGGTCGGGACGACGCGGAGACGCTTGCCGACGCGGAGTCGCGCGGGTTCTGGCGTCGAATCGGGTCCGCGGAAGACCTGGATCACGCACGGTGCGTCGTCAGGATCAGCGTGCCGCCGTCGCACGCGCCGCGCGTGATCGAAGCGATCGAGCCAGAAAGGTACCTGCTCGACTGGGGCGGCGGCCTGATCTGGGCAGCGTTCCCGGAGCCGGACATCGAGCGCATTCGTTCCGCGATCCGCGAGGGGCACGCGACGTTGTGGAAGGCGCCGCGTTCACTGCGCGAAGCGGTCGACGTGTTTCCGCCGTTGCCTCCTGCCGTCGCGGGGCTTGCGGCCAAGCTCAAGACGGCGTTCGATCCGCACGGGCGGCTCAATCCCGGCCGCATGGGCCGTCAGATCGAGCGCTCCGAGCAAACCTTCGCGACTCGACACTGATGCAGACGCGATTCAAACCCGAGCAGCTCGCCGATCCCGAGGTCCGCGACGCCGAGCAGGTCCTCCGCAAGTGCGTGCACTGCGGCTTCTGCACGGCGACGTGCCCGACGTACGTGCTGCTCGGCGACGAGCTCGACAGCCCGCGCGGCCGGATCTATCTGATCAAGGACATGCTCGAGAACGGCCGCCCGGCAACCGCGGAGATCGTGCGGCACATCGACCGGTGTCTCTCGTGCCTTGCGTGCATGACGACGTGCCCATCGGGCGTTCACTATCAGCATCTGATCGACCATGCGCGCGTGCACGTCGAGCGCACGTATCGAAGGCCTTTGCGCGAGCGATGGATCCGCGATCTGATCGCCGCGGTGATGCCGTATCCGCAGCGGTTCGCGGCCGCGATGCGGCTCGGGATGCTCGCAAGGCCCATGCTCGCGCGCATGCCCGCCCGTGTGGCACGTCTCAAGGATCTGCTGCAGGAGCGGTTCGACCCGCGAAAAGCCGAGCAACGGATTGCTCGAGCGCCGTCCGAGCGGCCGTCGACAGACGTCGAGCGCGGCGCCGCGCGGCCGACGAGGCGCGTCGCACTGCTCGAAGGGTGCGTCGAATCCGTGCTCGCGCCGGAGATTCACGCGTCCGCGAAGCGCGTGCTCGCTGCGGCCGGCGTCGACGTTATTTCCGTGCCTGGCTGCTGCGGATCACTCGTGCATCATCTCGGCCGTGAGCGGGACAACCGCCGTCTCGCGGGAACGCTGATCGAATCACTGCAACGCGAGATCGAAGGCGACGGGCTCGACGCGATCCTGTCGACGGCGTCGGGCTGCGGCACGCACGCGAAGGACTACGGCTTCATCTTCCGGAACGATCCGTTGCTCGCCCAGACGGCGGCGTCGGTCGCGTCGCGCGTGCGCGACGTCAGCGAGTATCTGCACGAGATCGGTTTGCCGGAGCCTACGCGTCGACTCGGGCTGTCCGTCGCGTACCACTCGGCGTGTTCGATGCAGCACGGGCAAAAGGTGGACGCGCAGCCGCGCGCGCTCCTCGCGCGCGCAGGCTTCGAAGTGAAGTCGATCCCGGAAGGGCATCTCTGCTGCGGCTCGGCCGGAACGTACAACCTGCTGCACCCCGAGATCGCGGACCGCCTGCGCGATCGGAAGGTCCAGCACATCGAACGCACGAACGCGGACGTCGTCGCGACCGGCAACATCGGCTGCATCGTGCAGCTCGCGTCGGCCGCGCGGATTCCGGTCGTGCATACAGTGCAGCTCCTCGATTGGGCGCTCGGCGGCCCGGCGCCGTCCAGGCTCGAATCGAGTGTCAGGGTGGCGACATAGTGCCGTTTGGACGACCATCGGTATTGCCGATAACATTTCGGTCGTCGCGATCAAGAGTCGGTCTCCAGTGACGATTGAAGGCGGCGAAGCCGCGGCGGACGTCGTGACCGGGGCGATCGTGGCCGACGCGGTCGAGCCCGAGGCCGGAAAGGGCAGGACGGAGCGAGGCAGCCGCCCGGGCTTCTGTCTCAATTGCGGCGCGACGTTGACGGGCCGCTACTGCGTGAATTGCGGCCAGTCCGCGTACATCCATCGCGACCTTCGCTCGATAGGGCACGACGTCGTGCACGCGGTATTCCACTTCGACGGCAAGTTCTGGCGAACCATGCCGGAGCTCGCGTTCCATCCGGGACGGCTCACGCGCCGATACATCGACGGCGAGCGTGCGAAGTTCATCTCGCCGATGGCGCTCTTCCTCTTCATCGTGTTCGCGATGTACGCGGTCTTCGCGTTTGCGCCCGAATTCGACTGGAACAACCCGCCGCCTTTTACCGTGATGGCGGGAGGCCGCGAGCTGATCGAGGAAGAGATTGCGACGCTGCATCGCCGGCTCGATGCACCGGGGATAGCCGATGCCGAGCGAGCCGCTCTCGAGCAGGAGCTTGCCGAGCTCGAGCTCGGCCTTGCAATGGTGCAGGCATACGAATCCCGAGACAGCGAGCGATACCAGACGCTTCAAGCACAATACCTCGAGCTCAAACGAGATGCAGGACGCGCAGACTCGGCGGATGCGGAAAGCATCGATCCGAGAGGGCCGGGGGCTCCGGAGAAAGCGGACGAGCAGGGTGGTACTCTGCTGAGTCGAGCCCTGCAGAAGCTCGAGGACGATCCGGACCTCGCGCTCTACAAGATGAAGAGCAATGGATACAAATGGTCCTGGCTCCTCGTCCCGCTCAGCATCCCTTTCGTATGGCTGCTCTTCTTCTGGCGACGCGAGTTCAATTTGTACGACCACGCCGTGTTCGTGACGTACTCGATCAGCTTCATGATGATCCTGCTGATCTCGAGCCAGCTTGCGTCGATGGCCGGCGCCGGATCATGGGCCTCTATCCTGCTGCTGATGGTGGCCCCTCCGATACACCTCTACAACCAGTTGCGCGACACATATGGGTTGTCGCGGCCGGCGACGCTCGTCAGACTCTTCTTCGTGCTCGTCTCGGCCGCGATCGTGCTCTCGCTGTTCGTGACGATGCTGCTGTTGATGGGCGCGCTCGAATAACAACAAGCGAGGGGTAGAACGTGCTCGACATCGGGAAATGCGGCAGCATGTCGCACCGTGCGCTGGCGCGTCGGTGCGCGGCGCTCTGCGGCATCGTGCTCGGGGTTTGCGCACCGGCCGCGCACGCGGCCGAGACGTTCGACATCGGCCTCGCGTCCGACGGCACGCGGATCGACGCGGTCTCCGTGCAGGGGGCGACCGACGATGCGCCGCTCGTGATTCTGGTCGGCGGTCTCGAGGGAGACGGGGAAGATAGCGCCGAGGTGCGTGTCGCCGTCGAGCGTTTCGACGCGCTGTCGCAATCGGAGCGCGGTGTGAAACTGATCGCGATCCCGGTCGCAAACCCCGCCGGCGTGCCGCTCGAGTTCCCGCCGTCCGGAACGGCGTATCGCGAGAACGCCGAGGCGAACACGCTGTGGCGCTTCATCGGCGCGCACGGGCCGGATCTCGTGCTGATCGCGGGCGAAGAGACGTTCGGCCTGGACGACGCGCTCGCGAACGAGCCTGTCGCGCTCGTCGGCCGGATTCCGAGTCGCGGCTGGTCGGAAGCGGACGATCTCGCGGAGCTCGATGCCGGCAACGTGCCGCGATCGGAAGCGCGCCGCGAGCTCGAACGGCGCCGTGCACGCACGCCGCGCGACGTGGCGCTCGAGCTTACGGAGCACTATGGACGCGAGTTCGAAACACCCTGGTACATCCAGGCGCTCGCGCTGCGCGCGCAGCTCGCGCTCGGCCGCATCGATCTGGTCCGCGAGCTCGCGGAGCCTTACGTCAATGGCGAAAGGGACAGCCTCGAGCGCCCGAATGCGCTAGTGATGGCGGGGCACCTGATTTTCGGCGATCTCGCGCGAGCGACCGGCGACGCGCGGTACGTGGAGTTGGTCCGCAGGGTCGCCGATCTCGGCTTCGACGAGAACGGCGAGATGCTCGAGGCGGTGCCGTATCACGGCGAATACAGCGATTCTGTGTTCATGGGCACGGTGAGCCTCGTGCAGGCCGGCGCGTTGACCGGTGAGCGCAAGTACTTCGACATGGCGGTGCGGCATCTCGAGTTCATGCAGCGCCTCGTGCTGCGTCCGGACGGCCTTTATCGTCATCAGCCGGCGACCGATGCCGCGTGGGGCCGGGGCAATGGTTTCGCTGCGCTGGGGCTTACGCTGATGCTTTCGGAGCTGCCGAGCGACCACCCGAGGTACGGCTTCGTGCTCGAGAGCTACCGCTCGCACATGGCGGCGCTCTTGCCGTATCAGAACCGGGACGGCCTGTGGCGCAACGTCGTCGACGTCCCGGGCGCCTACCCCGAGTTCACCGGGACTGCGATGATCGGCTTCGCGATGCAGCGCGGGCTGACCAACGGTTGGCTCGATGACACGCCTGCGTATCGCACGGCCGTCGAGAAGGCCTGGGATGCCGTCAACGCGCGCATCGGACCGGGCGGCACGTTCATCGATGTCTGCGAGTCGACGGCTCGGATCGAATCGCTGCAAGGCTATCTCGAGCGCGAAGCGATCCTGGGACCCGATCCCCGCGCCGGCGCGATGGCGTTGCTGTTCGCGACGGAACTGATGCGGAACTAGACGTTTCCGCGTTACGGGGTTCCTCACGGCGGAGAGCTCGAGACCGGCACGCGTTCTCGTCGGCCATTCGCGCGGCGGGAGCGCTTCGCTTACTCGTGCGTCAGCACGGATGGAACCCTGCCGCGCACCGGGCCGGCTTGCCGCAGATTCGCACCGCCGCACGCTTGAGCCAAATTCCCTCGTGCCGCATAATACTGGACAGATAAACACTACATGGAGAGGAACTTGTCGGCCCGACCCCGCATGATGCCGTGGACCGCCTGCTCGGCGAACGAGCGCGAATTGCGGGCCGAAGCCCTTGCGCAAGAGATCGTCGAGCTGTCGGCTCACATCGCCGCGGCCGAGGCGCGTTGGCTCGAGCTGATCGCACGCTTCGACGCGGAGGAGCTCTGGGCGGTTCACGGCGCGCACAGCTGCGCGCATTGGCTGAACTGGCAATGCGGCATCAGCCTGCACGCGGCCCGCGAGCGGGTGCGGGTCGCGCGGGCGCTCGAGGGGTTGCCGCGGATCCGCGAGGCGTTCGCACGCGGGGAGGTGAGCTACTCGAAGGTGCGGGCGATGACGCGGATCGCGGTGCCGGAGAGCGAGGAGATGCTGCTCAACATTGCGCGGCACGGGACGGCGGCGCACATGGATCGGCTCGTGCGGGCGTATCGGCGGGTGGAGCGGCTCGAGGCGGCGGCGGAGGCGATGGCGCGGTATCGGAGCCGCAGCGTGCGGTACCGCTACGACGAGGACGGGATGCTCGTGATCACGGTGCGGCTGCCGGCGGAGATCGGCGAGGTCGTCCGTCGGGCGATCGACTCGGCGATGGAGCTGCTGTATCGGGACGGGATGCGGAAGGAGCGGGAGGAGGAGAGCGAACGGCGGGGCGCCGCGGAGCCTGTGGAGGTCGAGTGCGGCGGAGCGGTCGTGGCGACGCTCGACGACGCGGGGGAAGTGCAGGTCAAGTTCGAGACGCAGGCGGGCGTCGCCGCGGGGACGTGTGCGGGAGGCGTCCCCGCGGGGACGCGAGCAGTGGCCACCGCAGACGTCCCCGCGGGGACGTCGGTATCAGCTGCGAGGCTTGATGATTCACCTCCATTTCCCGGTTGTCACAAGACACCGGGCGGTCATGCGGTCGTCGAAGAGTTCGAGGGGCAGGAGTGGAACGATTCGGTAGCCGCTCGTCGCGCTGATGCGCTGCGATTGCTGGCGGAGAGCTATCTCGCCGGCGGTTGGCGGCAGCTTGCAGGCGACACGCCGCTCGACACGAGCGCGGATCGCTATCAGGTCGTCGTGCACATCGATCAGGCGCTGCTATCGGAGGCTCGGCGCGAATCGTCGCGGCCGACGACGGACCTTGGACGCTGTGCGCTGGACGACGGCCCTGCGCTTGCGATCGACACGGCCCGGCGCCTCGCGTGTGACAGCGTGCTCGTCGGGATCGTCGATGACGAGAACGGCGAGCCGCTCAACGTCGGGCGGAAGACGCGCGCGATCCCGCCGGCGCTCCGTCGGGCGTTACGTGCGCGGGACGGCGGATGTCGATTCCCTACGTGTGATCGGACGCTGTTCCTGCACGCGCACCATGTCGAGCACTGGGCGGACGGCGGCGAGACGAAGCTTTCGAATCTGGTGAGCCTTTGCACCTATCACCATACGCTGGTGCACGAGGGCGGCTTCGATGTGAAGGTGACGGACGACGGTGCGTTCGTGTTCTACGATCCGACCGGGAAGCCGTTGCCGACGACGGGGCGGCTGTCGCAGCGGACGCTCGACGTACTCGCGCAAGCTGCCGCGGAAAGGCGTGTGACGCTGGAGGATCAGCATAAGGCGCTCGGATTCGCAGTTTCGGCCGAGGCCGCCGCGTGCCGCTGGAGCGGTGAGAGGATGGATTACGGGCTCGCGGTCGATTGTCTCGTGCAGCGGCGCGACCGTGCGCGGCGGGGAGCGGAGCTCGGACCGTGCTGACTACGCTGCCAGCTCGTCGAGCCGCTCCGCGAGCTCCGGCATCGCGTCGATCGAGAACGCGGCGACGAGCTCGTCGCGCGGGATTTGCCGATAACCGTAGCTCGCCCAGACGAAACGCCAGCCGGCGGCCCGCGCCGCGTTCATGTCGTGGTGCGAGTCGCCGACGTAAACGGCAACGTCGGCCGTGACGCCGAGCCGAGCGGCGGCGGTGTCGAGCAGCATCGGGTGCGGTTTCTTCTTCGCGACGCTGTCGCCGCCGAGCACGAGCTCGAAGCGGGGGAGGAGACCGGCCTGATCGAGCAGCGCCTCCGCGAAGCGGAGCCGCTTGTTCGTGACGCACGCGAGACGCACGCCGCGCGAGCGAAGCGCGTCCAGTGTCTCGGCGACGCCCGGATAGAGGCGAGTTCGCACGAACAGGTTACGCGCGTAGCACTCGGAGAAGCGCTCGATCGCCGTCCGCAGCAACGCGTCCGCTTCCGATCGCGGCATGGAACGCTCGAGCCCGCGGCGCACGAGCTCCTCGACCCCGTCGCCGACCCACTCGCGTGTCTCGCGCTCGGTCGAGCGCGGAAGCCCCAGCGACTCGAACGCTTCGCCGAGGCAATAATTCAGGTCGGGGACGGAGTCGACGAGGGTACCGTCGAGGTCGAAGGCCAGCACCTCGATGCTGGCCTTCGGAGATGCAGGCATCAAAATACGCGAACCGCGATCTCGGCCGGGGCCGCGAGCAGCTCCTCGAGCTCGTTGTCGAGGCGGAGAAGGGTCAGCGAAGCGCCGGCCATCTCGAGCGACGTGCAGTACTCGCCGACGTAGTTGCGCACGATCGTCAGCCCCTTTTCCTTGCAGCGCTGCGCCGCGCGGCGATAGAGGATGTAGAGCTCGCTGATCGGCGTGCCGCCGAGGCCGTTGATCATGACCGCGACGCGGTCGCCGGACTTGAACGGCAGGTCGTTATAGACCGCATCGAAAAGCTCGTCGACGATCGCATCGGCGTTCTTCAGCTTGTCGCGGCGGCGGCCCGGCTCGCCGTGGATGCCGACGCCGACCTCCATTTCGTCCGGGCCGATCTCGAAGATCGGCGTGCCTTTCGCGGGCGGCGTGCACGACGTCAGCGCGACGCCCATCGTGCGCACCTGGCTGTTGACCTTCGTTGCGATCTTCAGCAGGTCGTCGAGGCTCGCACCCTTCTCGGCCGCAGCGCCGCATGCCTTGATGACGAAGAAGTTGCCCGCGACGCCGCGTCGGCCGACGGTGTGCGTCGAATCCTGCACGGCGACGTCGTCGTCGATGACGAAGCTCTTGACGTTGATGCCCTCGGCCTGCGCCATCTCGACCGCCATGTCCCAGTTCATCCGGTCGCCTTGGTAGTTGTTGATCAACACGAGGACGCCCGCCTTCGAGTTCATCAGCTTGATGCACTCGTAGCAGTACTCCATCGGCGGCGCGGAGAACACGTTGCCCGGCGAAGCGGCATCGAGCATGCCGGGGCCGACGGCCATGACGTGCGCCGGCTCGTGACCGCTGCCCGATCCCTGTATGACCGATACCCTGTCGTCGCGCGGCCTGTCGGCGCGATAGATGATGTTGTACTCGGGCTTGTAGCGCAGCATCTCGGGATTCGCGAGCGCGATTCCCTCGAGCATCTCCGGTACGAAATTGGCGGGATCGTTGACGAATTTTTTCATGACCTGGCCCCCACGGGTTGTTCGTATTGTCAGTGATTCCGATGGATCAGCTCGCCTTGCTCACCGGCTGGACGCCGACCGTCTTGCATAGGTCGTTCAGCATCGTCGCAACGGCGACGATTCCGGGATCGGGACTTCCGATGCTGCGTTCGCCCGTGAACGACTGGCGGCCTCGCTTCGCGACCCAATCCCGCGTACGCTCGATCGCCTCGGTCGCGACGGCTGCGGCCTCGCGCAGCACCTCGCCGGGATCGGCGTCGTCGCGGCCAATGTACTCCTTGATCTTGTCGCGCACCGGAATCAGCGCGTCGAGCAGGGTTTTGTCGCCGGCTTGAGCGCCGCCGCGTTGCTGGATGCCCTCGATCGCGGCCGTCAGCATCTTCTCGAGCTCGTCGAGCGTGATGCTCGTCTTGTCGCGGGAGAGCGCCGCCGCCCGCATGAAACCGGTGCCCCAGATCGGCCCGGAGCAGCCGCCGACGTTCTTGCTGATGATCATCGCGATCTTCAGCAGGAACGCGCCGATCGAGCTGCGGTCGAGCTGGTCCCAGTCCTGCAGCACGACGCGGAAGCCGGACGCGAGGGAGACGCCGAAATCAGCGTCTCCCGCGGCCGAATCGAGCTCCGAGAAATACTTTTCGTTGCGTAGCGCCGTTTCCGCGATCGATTTGATCGCAGTTTCGACGTCCGCGAGCGTGATCTCCTTCATTGTGTCGTTCCTCTCGTGCTAGCTGCCGCTATGCTGCGCGCTGAGCGAGCGCCTTCAGGTCGGCCAGCGTCACGAGGACATTGGGCGGATCGCCCAATTCGGGCACGACCTTGACCGCGAGATCGAAGTTCTCGTTGATCGTGTACGTGCTCGTCGTGATCAGGCACGGCATGCCGGCCCCGTGCGCGGCGAGCAGACCGTTGCGGCTATCCTCGATGACCATGCAGGCCGAGCCGGGGAGGCCGAGCCGCTCTTTCGCCAGATTGTAGATTTCCGGATCGGGCTTCTTCTTCGAGACGACGTCACCCGCCAGAACGAACTCGAACCTGGCTTTGCGCTCGGGGCCCATCAGGTCGAGCACGCCGTCGACGGAGATCGGATTGGACGTCGTGCAGACGCCGAGGCGGATGCCTTCGGCGGAAGCCTCGTCGATGATGCGGATGATGCCGGAGCGGAGCGGGAGCTGACCGGACGAGATCATGTCCTTGAAGATCGCCGTCTTGCGCTTGTGCAGCTCCGCGATGAACTCGGTCTTGTCCTTCGCCTCGGCCGGCCAACCGGCCTTGTCGAAGTAAGCGGTCATCCGTTCCTTGCCGCCGGCCACCTTCAGAAGCTCGCCGTAGAGCTCGACGTCCCACGTGACGTCGAGCCCCATCTCCGCGAAGGCACGGTTGAACGCGACGCGATGGCCGTCGCGTTCCGTGTCGACGAGCACGCCGTCGCAGTCGAAGATCAACGCTTGCATCGTCATCGTGCGCTCACGCGACCTTCGCAAGGAGCTCGGGTGCGCGATTCGCGCCGCCGAACTGCTGGATCTTTTCCTTGAAGAGCGCCTTCATCGCTTCGAACTGAGCGCCGAGCACCCGCAGAGGCTCGTAGTCCTTGGGGTTCTTCTCGTGATACTCGACGAAGCTGTCGATGAAGACGTGCTTCAGGTTCGTGCTGATGTTGATCTTCGCGCAGCCGAGCTTGATGCAGCGCTGGATCACGTCGTCGGAGAGACCCGTGCCGCCGTGCAGCGCCATCGGCACGCCGGTGCGCTTGTTGATCTCTTCGATCAAGTCGAAGCGAACGTTCGGCTCTCCCTTGTAGTAGCCGTGCGCCGTGCCGATTGCAGCCGCGAACGCGGCGAGATCGAGCTCGCGACAGAACTTCTCGGCTTCGTTCGGGTCCGTGAAGATCGAGTCCTTCTCGTCGACGACCATGTCGTCCTCGACGCCCATGATCTGGCCGATCTCCGCCTCGACGCCGACGTTCTTCGGGGTCGCGATGTCGACGACCCTGCGAGACAGCTCGAGGTTCTTCTCGAACGGGTACTCGGACGCGTCGATCATGACCGAGGTCCAGCCCATCTCGACGCACTTCTTGATCATCTCGAAGTCTTTCCCGTGGTCGAGATGGAGCACGACCGGGACCGGAGAGTCGCCGGCGATCTCACGCATCCATTCGACGAGCGCGCGATGGCCGTAGTACTTGATCGTCTTTGCGGACGTCTGAACGATGACCGGCGCATTCAGCTCTTCGGCTGCGGCCACCATCGCTTTCATCGATGCATAGTCGACCGGGTTGAAGGCCGCGACCGCGTATCCCTGCGCTTTCGCTTCGGCCAGAACCGGCTTCATGTTGACGAGCGGCATCTCTATTTCTCCTTCGCCGCGCGGGCAAACAAGGGTGGTGTGGAAACAGCAAGACAATATACTTGATCGGCGCGGTATTGTCCCGAACGGCGGGTCCGCGAAACCCGAATTGCCGGGCTCGGGAAAAAGAAACGGGGCCTCTCGGCCCCGTTCCTTTGTCCGTGCGACCCTCGCGGCGCGAGGGCAGGCGGCGCCGCGCGCTACTCGTCTACGCGGGTACCGCCGAGGTCGAGGCTCGTGCCGTCCGGGAACACGACGCCCGTCGAGTTCGCGCGGAGCGAGCCGTCCTTCGCCTGGAAGCCCGTGACCTGAACCCTCGTTCCGGGCGGCAGCGTATCACGCGTCCAGCCGCGGCGGAGCAGAGCGCTCGGCGCGCCGCCTTCGATCATCCAGCGCTCGACCGTGCCGTCTTCCTTCGTGACGTCGATGTGCAGCCACGAGTGCGGATTCACCCACTCGAACTCCACGACCACGCCCTCGAGCGAGACGGGCTTGTTGCGGTCGAACTCCGCAGCAAACGAATGATGCGCGAGTGCCGATCCGGCAGAGAGCATGAATCCGGCCCCGGCCGCGATGCTCCAAAACGTCTTTCGCATAACCTCTTACTCCTGTTTCAGCTGACCGCTTCGCACTTCGTCCGGGTATCTGTCAAATTCGTCTCGGTGCGTGCTCGTCGGCTGACATTTTAGACCAGTTCCCTTGGGATTGTTCCTGCCCGTTTCTCAATCTTGCTGTGGCTGCTGATCCTCCGGGAGCAGCAGGTCGTGGTAGAGCAGCATGTCGGCGAACGGCACGCACTTGAACTCGAGCAGCTGCGCGTTCGGCTCGACGTGGCGGTAGAGCATCATCTCGATCGTCCACGGCGCCGTGTAGACGGCCGGATCCTCGAGCGTCGCCTCGTACCAGAGGTGATCCGGGCCGCGCGGCGTGAAGCGCTCCGTGACCTTCAGAGTCCGGCTCGCGAAGTTACCGGCGCGATCGAGCCACGTCCTGCCGTTGAACCCTTCGGTTTCTACGACTAGCGTGTCGCCTTCCCAACGGCCGTTCGAGTAGCCCATCCACGTGTCGACGACCGCGGGCTGGTGCTCGACCATGTTGATGACGCGGTTCGTCGACGCGAACGGGTAGACCATCAGGATGTCGCCGTCGCCCTGGAAAATCTGGAACGGGAACGGCTGATAGGTCGCACGCGGAATCCCCGGCATGTAGCACTTCGCGGCGGGGTCGGCCTCGGGCCAGTTCTTGCGATTCTCTTCGCGCTGCGCGAGGGCTTCGGGCTTGTACGGGATCTTGCCTTCGCGGACGACGCTCTGTCCTGCCGGGATCGCGGCGAACGCGCCCATCTGCCAGAACCGCTCGAGCTGCTCCGCGGAATGCGCCTCGAGGTTCCAATAGGCAGTGTTCATCGCCTGCCAAATCCCGTTCAGGTTGGGCTTGCCCAACAGGCGCTCCGGTCGCTCTTGCTGCTGCGCTTCCGCGGTACCCGCCGTGACGGCGACTGCAAGGGCCGTCGCGATAGCGCCTGCCAATCGATTTCGCATCTGAAAACTCTCCTCTGCCATAGTTACCGGGACCTGTTCTGGAAAAGGCCCGAGGTCCGCAGGAACGGGAGCGACAGTACCCCGTTCCAGCTCCTCGGCGATCTTAATTTTCTCTAAGGGCAATTCTGGTTTTTCTGACGAATGTCCGTTCGGGCGGCCGTCTCCGGGCGCTCAGGGTAACGCAAATACGTTGACCGTGTCTCCGGCGACGATCGCGACGTGCTGCTTCCCGCGCGCGTCGGCGTAGGTCATCGGGTTCGCGTTCGCGTTCGCCTCGAGCACCGCCTGCCATAGCTCTTCCCCGGTGCGGGCGTCGAACGCGCGGAAACGCCGGTCGTTCGTCGCGCCGACGAACACGAGATCGCCGCCGGTGACCGTCGGTCCCGCGCTGCCCGAGTTCCCGACGAGCTGCTTGCCCTCGGGCAAGAGCTCGTTCAGGCCGAGCACGGACTCCCACAGGATCTCGCCCTTGTTCGTGTCGACGGCGATGAGCCGCGCCCACGGCGGCCGGTGGCAGGGCAGGGTGGGGCCGATGGGCCGCCCGTTCTCGTCGAACTCGCCGCTGATCGGCGCGTTGAAGCTGAAGAACGGGCCGACGCCCAGGATGCTCGCGCGATCGTACGGCTGCGTCGAGCCGACGGCTTCGAAGCTGTACGTTACGTTCGGGTCCTTGTCCTCGACCCAGCCGACGAGCGACGTGTCGTGGGAGTTCACGTAGACGATGCCCGTCGTCGGGTCAGCCGCGACGCCGCCCCAGTTGACGCCGCCGGTGCCGCCCGGGAACTGGATCGTCGACGCGGGCGGCGTCCCCTTCTCGTGATAGAGGAACGGCGTGAACGGCCCGGCGTTGTAGAAGCCGCCGCTCATCTCCCAGAACCGGTGGCACGCGGCCGAGTGCTCGGGCGTCGTCTCCTCGGGCGTCACGATCTCGTCCCGCGTGAAGCTGACGCGAGCGAGCGGGGGCGGCTTGACCGGGAACGGCTGCGTCGGCGAATACCACTCGCCAGGCACGTCGCCCTTCGGCACCGGCCGTTCCTCGACGTCGATCACGGGCTCGCCGGTCTCGCGGTTCAGCACGAAGAGGTAGCTCGTCTTGCCGACGTGCACGAGCGACGGCACGCGCCGGCCGTCGACGATCGTATCGATCAAGGCGCCGGCGGACGGCATGTCGGAATCCCAGAGGTCGTGGTGCACGGTCTGGAAATGCCACCGATACTCGCCGGTCTCGAGGTCGACCGCGACGATCGAGTTTGCGAAGACGTTCGCGCCGGGGCGGTCGCCGCCGTAGTAGTTCGCCGCAGGTCCCGCGATCGGCAGGTAGACGATGCCGCGGGCCGCATCGACCGGGGCGGCGAACGCCCACATGTTCGTGCCGGAGCGATTCTCCCAGCCGTCGCCCCATGTCTCGTTGAACGGCTCGCCTGGACGCGGCACGGTTTGGAACTCCCAGAGCTTCTCGCCCGTGCGCACGTCGAACGCGCGCGGGTTGCCGGGCGGACCCTGGGGCACCTCGTTCACGTTCGCGCCGATCACGGCGACCGTGCCGTAGATCGTCGGCGTGCCGCGGTACGGCACGCCGACGTCGACGCTGCCGTTCTCGCCGAACCCGGCCGCCGGTGTGCCGGTCTTGGCGTCGACCGCATAGAGCCGCGAGCCGGCCATGAAGAGGACGCGGGGCGGCGTGGTCGCGTCGCCTTCCCAATATCCGACGCCGCGCGTCGAGACGCCGCCCGGTCCGCCCTGGCCCTGCGGCCGGGGGACGACATAAGCCCAGATCTCTTCGCCGGTGCCGGCGTCGAGCGCAACGACGCGATCGCCGCTCGGCACGTACATCACCCCTTCGATCACGAGCGGCACCGCGGTCGAGTTGCCGTTCAGGCGGTACGTCCAGACGCGCTCGAGGCTCGCGACGTTGTGCACGTTGATCTGGTCGAGCGGCGAGTAACGCGTCGCGGCAAGATCGCGGTTGATCGTGCGCCAGTCGCCGGCGGGCATGTGGCTGTTGCTCCAACGCGGCGCGGCGTCCTGCGCGCGCGCATCCGTTGCGCCGATGAGGGCCGCCGCTCCAGCGGCGACGAGAGCCGGAATTCCCTTCATTATTCTTGATCTCCGCACTGCCGCTGGAAGGGCAGAATCGCGCTAAAGATACACGCTGATCGCGCCCGAGCCCAAGGGCGCTCCGTTCGACGCTCCCGCGGACGAGCGCATATACTCGACGAACTCGCGAGTCCGGACGGAAGCTCACTTCGGGCTCGAGCGGATCTTTCGAATCAACGGAGGTCTTCGATGAAGGAGCGGATCTTGCGGCTCGGAGTGATGGCGGCGGGTGTCGCCGCGGCCCTGCTCGGGGCGTCAACGTCGAGCGTTGCACAGGAGTCGAGCTGGGAGCACCCGAGGACACCTTGGGGCGACCCCGACCTGCAAGGCATGTGGCCGGTGAATCACATGACCGGCGTTCCGCTCGTTCGTCCACGGGAGTTCGGGACGCGGAACGTGCTGACGGACGAGGAGTACGCGCGGCGCGAGCAGCAGCTTTCCGCTCGCAACGCGGCGTACGACCGCGAAATCGAGTCGGGCCGGATGGGTATGGGCCATTGGGCGGAGGCCGGACAGATCCCGACGCGCGTCGCGTCACTGATCGTCGATCCGCCGGACGGGCAATTCCCGGAGCTGACCGCGCTCGGCAAAGAGATTTCGCCGACGATGGGCACGAGCTGGTTCCGCGACACATGGGATCGGCCGGAGGACTTCGACGTGTGGGATCGCTGCATCACCCGCGGTCTTCCCGCATCGATGTTCCCGATGCAATACAACAACGGGATCGAGATCATCCAGGCTCCGGGTTATGTCGTATTGCGGCTCGAGATGATCCACGAGGCGAGGATCATTCCGATCGACGGCCGCGCGCCGCTCGATCCGGCGATCAAGCAGTGGATGGGCGAGTCGCGCGGTCGCTGGGAGGGCAACACGCTCGTCGTCGAGACGACGAACTTCAACGGGATCCCGCATATGACGAACATCGGCACGACGGGATCGCCGAATTACAACACGCCGACGAGCGAGCAGCTTCACATCACCGAACGCTTCACGCGTGTCAGCGACGACCGCCTCGAGTACGAGATCACCGTCGCGGACCCGGTGATGCAGACGCGGCCGTGGACGGCGGCGTACACGTGGGTGCTGAACAACGACTACAAGATCTTCGAGTACGCGTGCCACGAGGGCAACATTCAGGTTCGCACGTACATCGAGACGTCGCGCTACGAGCGTCAGCAGCAGGCGGCGAATCGGAACTGAAGCGCGCGGTTTACGCGCTCGATTCGGAGCGGGCCGGCGAGCGATCGCCGGCCCGCTTCGCGTTTAAGGTACTGCTGGTTCTTTGGCCGTCAGTCCTCCGGCAGCGCGAACGTGATGTACTTGCCCGGCCCCGGCTCCGGCAGCCCCTCGCGGATGCCGAAGAGGCCCCAGCCGCCGCTCGCGATCGTGATGTACTGGCGGCCGTTCACCTCGTAGACGGCGGGCACGCCTTCCGACGCCGCGTCGAGCCGATAAGTCCACAGCACCTCGCCGGTATCGACGTCGTACGCGCGGAATGCGCGGTCCGACGACGTGCCGACGAAGAGGAGCCCGCCGGCCGTGACGACGGGGCCGCCGCGCGGTGCATGGCTGCCGGTGCCGGTGATGCCTCGCTCGGCGAGGAACGCGACCTCACCGTTCGGGATCTGCCATTCGATCACGCCTTCGTTCAGGTCGTACGCGGTGATGCGAGACCACGGCGGGCCGATCGCCGAGAGGCCGTTGCTCTGCAGCATGAAATCGACCGGCACCGAGTACGGCACGAAATCCTCGCCCTCGTTCGGGATCGGACCGCCGCCCCCGAGCGGACCGCCCGGACCGCCGCCGCCTTGACGGAGCTGCAGGTTCGCCGTCGTCGGAAGCTCCTTCGAGACGATGTAGAGCTTGCCGTTGACCGGATCGACGGCCGCGCTGCCCCAGTTCGCGCCGCCGTTGTGGCCCGGCATCATGATCGTGCCGCGCTCGCTCGGCGGCGTGTACAGGCCTTCGTTGCGGTACGTCCTGAGAATTTCCCGAAGCTTCTCCTGGTCTTCCTCGGGAATGTACGGGTTGATGTCGGCCTCCGTGAACGACTGCCGCGCGAACGGAGGCGGCGCCGTCGGGAACGGCTGCGTCGGCGACGACGCCTCTCCCGGTGCATCCGACTGCGGCACGGGCCGCTCCTCGATCGGCCAGATCGGCTCGCCGGTCTCACGCTCGAACACGAACAGGAAGCCCTGCTTGCTCGCCTGCACGACGACATCGACCTCCTCGCCGTCGCGGCGCACGGTCAAGAGCTTCGGCGCCTGCGGAAGGTCGTAGTCCCAGAGATCGTGGTGAATCGTCTGGAAATGCCACAGCCGTTTTCCGGTCCTGGCATCGAGCGCGACGATGCTGTTGCCGAACAGGTTGTCGCCGTGACGGTTGCCGCCGTAGAAGTCGTAACGCGCGGTACCGGTCGGGATGAAGACGATGCCGCGCTCGACGTCGACCGTCGACTCGCTCCAGTTGTGCACGCCGCCGAAAGCGTGCGCGGCGTCGTCCGGCCACGTGTCCGCGCCGAACTCGCCGGGGCGGGGCACCGTGTGGAAGACCCAGACGAGCTCGCCCGTTCGAACGTCGTACGCGTGGATGTCGGCCGGCGTCGAGCTGTAGCTCGCGCCGCCTGCGGGCAGCGAGATGATGATCAGGTTCTCGAAGACTCGGCCGGGGTTGTTCGTCTGCAGCGGCCTGACGCTTTCGACGTCGTCGACGAGACCGACTCGGAGGTCGACACGGCCGCCTTCGCCGAACGACTCGATGACCTTGCCCGTGCGCGCGTCGACCGCGGTCAGCAAGCCCCGGTTCAGGTAGAGGAGCCGTCGATCGGAGCGGTCTTCGCTCTCCCAGTAGCTGACGCCGCGCGTGCCGGGGGCGATGTCGTTCTTCCAGATCTCGCGGCCGGTGGCCGCGTCGAGCGCGACGAGGCCGCCCTGCGCGCGCACGTACATGACGCCGTCGACGACGATCGGGTTGAACAGCGGGTTGTCGCCGGTCTCGTAGCTCCAGACCGGCTCGAGCTGCGTGACGTTGCTCCGGTTGATCTGATCGAGCGCGGAGTACTGCGACGAGTCGACGCCGCCGAGATACTGGTTCCAAACGCGGTAGTCGCGCTCGCCGGAACGCTGCACCGTTTGCGCCTCGGCGATCGCCGCGGCCAGCACCGCGATGGCGAGGCTGCCCGCCGTGACGGACGCGATGCGGCTCGCGGACGTCAAGGCAGGGCGATGAGAGGGTCGTCTGCGCTTCATTGGCTTTGCTCTTCTTGAGTTTTCTCGGGCCGGATGGCCGGCCACCAGATACTAAAGGAACGGCCTCTGATTGTCCGCACGGCCGTCACGCGCGGATCAGAGGTCGTACAAGAGCGGCATCACGATCGACAGGCCGATCAGCATGATCAGCGACAACGGCGTGCCGACACGAATGAAGTCGTTGAAGTGGTAGCCGCCGGCGCTCATCACGAGCAGGTTCGTCTGATACCCGACCGGGATCATGTAGCTCATGTTCGCGCCGAACAGCACCGCGAGCACGAACGGCTCGACCGGTGCGCCGAGCTGCTCGGCGACGCTGAACGCGATCGGCGTGCCGATCACCGCGACCGCGTTGTTCGTCACCACCTCGGTCAGAAGCCACATGATCGTCAGGAAGCCGGCGAGGGCGATCGGCACCGGCGCGTCGCCGATCATCGCGACGTAGAGCGACGCGACGTACGCCGCGGCGCCGGTCTCGGTCAGCGCGAGGCCGAGCGCGAGGCTCGCGACGATCACGAAGATGATCCGGCGGTCGAGCGCTGCGAGAACGTCGCGCCACGTGAGGCAGCGCGTCGCGAGCAGCAGCGCGACGCCGAGAATCGCCGCGACGGAGATCCGCAGCACGCCGACCGCCGCGAAGGCGACGACGCCCGCCATGATCGCTAGCGCTGCCGTCGCCCGCTCCGTGCGCGGGACCGTGATGCGTCCGTCGAGCACGAGCACCTGGCCCGAGCGCTTCAGCCGCTCGAGCGCCGCCGTGGTGCCCTGCACGAGCACGATATCGCCGACGTGCAGCGTCTCGCGCATCGCCGGCTCGACGCTCTCGCCCGGCGCGGCGCTCCGATGCAGCGCGAGCGGCACGAGCTCGTAAGCGGAGAGCACTCGGCTCGAATCGAGCGACGCGCCGTCGAGCGCGGAGCCCGGGGTGACGACGACCTCGGCGAGATGCTGTTCGCTCGTCAACGGGTGCTCGGGGCTCACGCTCTCGTCGGCGTCGCCCGCGAGGAGCGTCGCGCCGAGCAGACGCTCGAACTCCTTGAGGTTCTCGGCCGTGTCGCGCACGTGCAGCCGGTCGCCGGCCGTGATCACGACCGACGGCAGCTTCACGAGCGACAGGTTGCCGCGCGCGATCCGGGAAACCTTCATCCGTCCCCGCGTGAGCGCGAGGACCTCGGCGAGCGTGCGTCCGTTTGCGGCGCTGTCCTCGTTCACGCGGAGTTTCGCATCGAATACGCGCGGAGAGACGTCCGTCAACGGCGGCTTCCGCTCCGGGATGAGGCGCGGAGCGATCAGCCACAGATACAGGATCGCGACGGAGCCGACGATGAAGACCGGCAGCGCGAAATCGAACATCTCGAGCTCGCGCATGCCGAGATCGGCGGCGATCGCGACGACGAGCAGATTCGTCGACGTGCCGATCGTCGTCGCCGTGCCGCCGATCACGGTCGCGAAACCGACCGGCATCAGGATGCCGGCGGGGGAGACCTTCGCGCGGAGCGACACGGCGATCAGCAAGGGCAGCACGGCGGCGACGACCGGCGTATTGTTGAGAAACATGCTGATGAAGGCGCTGAGGAGCATGGTCGCAAGGAACGCGAGCTGCGGACGGTGCGCCCACATCGTCGCGAGCGACTGCGAGATGGGCAGCAGTGCACCGGTCGTCTCGAGTGCCTTCGCAAGGATCATCAGCCCGCAGATGCTGATCAGCGCCTCGTTGCCGAACCCGGCGAGCACGGTCTCTGCGCCGAGGTCCCGATGCGGGTCGATCGGGAAGAGCTCGAACCAGAGCATGACGACGCAGACGATGAAGAGGCTCGACGCTTCGAGCAGGTAGCGTTCGCGGGTGTAGAGAAAGATCGCGAACACGGTGAACGCGATCGCGAAGGCGGCATGGAGGCTCGGCGGCGACGGCACGGTGGTGTTCGCGAAGGCTGGTCAGCGAGCGGGCAGGGCTCTCGCGGCATCGGCGACCGAGGCGTGCGCTCGGCGCACGCCTCGGTACGGCGCTCGGAAGGCTCGAGCCACTGGCGCTACTGCCGGTTGGCGATCGATTGCAGATAGCGGAAGAAGTCGGACTCGGCGTCGATCATCAGCGTCGTGTTCTCGCCGAGTGCCCGGTAACTCTCCAGCGTCTTGAAAAAGTTGTAAAACTCGGGATCTTCGCCGAAAGCTTCGCCGTAGATCCGCGTCGCCTCGGCGTCCGCCTGGCCGATAATCTCCTGCGCGCGCCGCTCCGCCTCGGAACGGATCCTTCTGAGCTCCCGCTCCATCTCGCCGAGGATCTCCTGGCTGCGGCCTTCACCCTCGGAGCGAAAGCGCGCCGCAATGCTCTGGCGCTCGGAGATCATCCGCGCCTCGACCTGCTGGCGTACCGAGTCGATGTAGTTGATGCGCTTGATGCGGACGTCGACGAGCTCGATGCCGAGACCGGGCATCTGGCGCGATGCCGACTGGAGCATCTCCTGCTCGAGCTGCGCGCGGCCTTTCGTCGGGCGTTCGAGGTCCGTCTCGGCGAGGGCGTCGATCTCTTCCTCGGCGAGCGTCGACACGTCCACTTGCCAGTCGGCGGAGCGCACGATTTCCTCGAGCTCGGTGCCGGAGACGATGTCTCGGACGACCGAGTCGAGAATGTCGTCGAGCCGCGTCCGCGCGCCTTGCTCGTCGCGCACCGATCGGAGGAACTGCAGCGGATCGGCGATGCGCCAACGGGCCGTCGTGTCGACGATGATGAACTCGCGGCCGAGCGTCGGAATCTGGCTGACGTCCCCGTCCCAGTCGAGGAGCCGCTTGTCGAAGCGGCGCACTTCCTGGATGAACGGCACGCGGAAGTGCAGGCCCGGCTCGTCGATCACGCCGCCGATCGGCTCGCCGAACTGCACGATGATGCCTTGCTCGGCCTGATCGATGACGAACGCGGAGTTCATCACGATGAACGCGACGGCGATCGCGGCGAGCGCCGGAATCGTCAGGTTTCTCATCGGGACCTCCCCGTGTTGCGAGAGCGCTCGGGCTCGGGCGGCGGCGTCGGCTCCGCCGGCGCGCTGCGCACCTCCTGTTGCGGCCGGGGCCTCGGCTGCGGGCTCGCGTCGCGCAGGTTGAGCAGCGGCAGCGGCGGAATCTGTCCGTCGCCGCGCACGACGACCACGGAGCCGATCTGCGGCAGGATCTCGTTCAATGCCTCGAGATAGAGGCGCGAGCGCGTCACGTCGGGCGCGTTGCGGTACTCCGCGAGGACCGCGCTGAAACGGGCCGCTTCGCCGAGCGCGCGGTTCACGCGCTCCGTCGCATAGCCCTCGGCCTCCGCGATCGTGCGCTGCGCGGTGCCCTGCGCGAGCGGGATCTGCTGATTCACCTGCCGGTTCGCCTCGTTGATCATTCGTTCGCGCTGCTGGCGTGCCTCGTTGACCTCGTTGAAGGCGGGCTGCACGCGCTCGGGCGGCACGACGTCCTGCAGCTCGACGGTGATCACCCTGATTCCGTTGTCGTACCGGTCCATCGCCTGCTGGATCTCGTCTCGGGCGGTGTTCGCGATGTCGACGCGGGCCGTCGTCAGCACCTCGCTGCCGACGCGATTACCGACGACGCGGCGCATCACCGACTCCGACAGGTCGCGCAGCGCCCGGGTAGGGTCCCGCATCGAGTACAGGAACTTGATCGGGTCCGCGATGCGGTACTGGACGACCCATTCGACCTGGATGATGTTGAGGTCGCCCGTGAGCATCAGCGACTCGTCCGGGATCGGGCCGGTGAACTGGCTGCGATCGAGCGCCGCGCTGTCGGCCGTGCGGAAGCCGAACTCCTGCTTCAGCACCCGCTCGGTCGCGACCTTCTGCACCGTGTCGATCCCGAACGGCAGCTTGAAGTGCAGCCCCGGCTGGGCGATGCCGTAGACGCGGCCGAAGCGCTTCAGGATCGCCTGCTCCTCCGGCTGCACCGTGAAGAACGACGTCAGAACACCAATTGCGACGACGGCGGCCGCAAGGCCTAAGAGCAGATACGTCGGCTTCGGCGGACGCGGCCCGGCCGTGCCTCTGCGCTTCGGACGCTGGCCGATGCGGCTCAAGAGATCCGTAATCGGGTCGTCGTTCTGCTTCATGGGAAACTCCTTTTGCCAGAGCGGAAGTGTAGGCAAATCCGGGCTTCGTTGCCTCACCCGCGGAAGCGCCCAGGGTCGTGCCGGCTCGGCCGCCCGGGCTATGCTGACGGCGGCACGCGGAAATCTGCCGTTTCCGCGGAGGAGCGCGCATGACGTCGAACGAGCGGCCCTTGGGCCCGCTGAGAACGGTGTTCGCCATTTTCGCGGACGCGTTCGCGTCGTTCATTGCGCACGAGCCGTTCAGGCTCGCCGCGGCGTTGTCGTACTACTCGCTGCTGTCGATGGCGCCGCTGCTCCTGATCGTGGTCGGCACGGCGGGCTTCGTCTTCGGCGAAGGCGTCGTGCGCGAGGAGCTCATCGAGCAGGTCCGCGCATTGACGGGGCAGGAGGGCGCGGCGCTCGTCCGCACCGTGATCGACAACGCCGAGCGGCTCGAGCAGGACGTCTTCTCGATCCTGCTGGGCGGCGGACTGATGCTGTTCGGCGCGACGACGGTCTTCGCGCAGCTCCAGGGCGCGCTCAATCAGGTCTGGCAGGTGAAGGCCGCGCCGGGGAATGCCGTGCTCGGCTTCCTGCGCCATCGACTGTTGTCGTTCGCGCTGATTCTGAGCCTCGGTTTTCTGCTCATCGTGTCGTTGATCGCGAGCGCGATACTCGCGGCCTTGCAGGGATATCTCGATACGCTCGGCTTCGCGACGATCGGCTGGTGGCGCTTCGTCAACGCGGCGGTGTCGTTCGCGTTCGTGACGCTCTTGATCGCGATGATCTTCAAGTATCTGCCGGATGCGCTGATCGGCTGGCCGAACGTCTGGCTCGGCGCGCTCATCACGTCGCTGCTCCTGCTCGCGGGCCGCTACTTGATCGGGCTTTATCTCGGGCAGGCGAGCATTGGCTCGGTGTTCGGCGCCGCGGGCTCCGCGGTGGTCTTTCTGGTCTGGGTCTACTATGCGGCTCTGATCTTCTTCTTCGGCGCGGAGATCACGCGCACCGTCGCTCACTACAGGGGCCAGCACATCGACCCGTCGGAGCATGCAGAGCCGGACGAGGAAGCTCGGCAGCAAGCGGAGCCCTGATGCTCGTCCGTGACGCTGTGTGGATTCAGGTGATGCTCACCCGACGCTCCCGAGGCCGGCGAGCACGTTCTCGATCGTCTTCAGATCGACAGGCTTCACGAGATGGTGCGCGAAACCCGCCTCGAACGAGCGCCTGCGATCCTCGATCTGTCCCCAGCCGCTCAGCGCGATCATCGTCGTGTTCGCGCACGCGGGCATGCCTCGCAGCCGCACCGCGAGCTCGTAGCCGCTCACGTCGGGCAGCCCGATGTCGAGGAACGCGACGTCCGGCTCGAGCGCCGCGGCGGCCTCGACCGCGCCCCGAGCCTCGTGCGCGACCCGAACGTCGTGGCCGAGCGACTCGAGCAGGATCGCGAGGCTCGTCGCGAAATCGATATTGTCGTCGACGAGCAGGATGCGGTGCGGCCGTGCCGCGGCATCGGCTTCCGCCCGCTCCGCGGGCGCGGGCGGCTCCGCCGCATGCTTCGAGCTCGCGCGGGCCGGCAGCCGGACCTCGAACGTGCTGCCGCGGCCTGGTCCCGGGCTCGACGCCGTGATCGTGCCGCCGTGCAGCTCGACGAGGCGGCGCGCGAGCGCGAGGCCGACGCCGAGGCCGGATTGCGCGCGGCTCGTCTTGTCGCCGGGCGCCTGCGTGAACATCTCGAAAATCGTGCCGAGCGTGTCCTGCGACATGCCGATGCCGTTGTCGGTGATCGTGACCGTGACCTCGTCGCCGGCGAGGACGGCCGACAGCCCGATCCGTCCTCCCCGGGGCGTGTACTTCGCGGAATTGTTGAGCAGATTGGAAAACACCTGTGACAGACGCATCGCGTCGCCGTCGAGGTATACGGGCTCGCGCGGCAGCGTGACATCGAGCCGATGTCCGCGTGCGTCGACGACCGGCCGCACGGTGTCGAGCGCGCTCTCGATGATGCCGGCGAGCTCGACCTCGCTCATGTGGATCGTCAGCTTGCCGCGCGTGATCCTCGATACGTCGAGCAGGTCATCCACGAGGCGCACCATGTGGTCGAGCTGCCGCTCGATGATGTCGCGCGCGTGCTGTGCCTCGGGGCCGAGCCTCGACACGTCGATCATGTCGAGCGCGTTGACCATCGGCGCGAGGGGATTGCGCAGCTCGTGAGCGAGCGTCGCGAGGAACTCGTCCTTGCGCCGGTCGGCGATCCTGAGCGCCGCCTCTGCGCTGCGGCGTTCCTCGGTCTCCTCGCGCAGGCGGCGGTTCGTCGCCTCGAGCGCCTCGGTCATCCTGCCGACCTCGCCGAGCATCGCGTTGAACGAGTCGACGAGGACGCCGATCTCGTCGTTCGTCGATTTTTCCGCCCGATGCGCGAAGTCACGTTGCTCGATGACCTTGCGCGCGACCGCGCTCACGGCGAGCACCGGCGCGGTGATGCTGCGCTGGAGCTGCAGCGAGATGAAGCCCGCGACGATGAGGCTCAACAGCATCACGGCGCCGAGAATCAGCAGATAATCCTGGATGCGGCCGCCGAGGTCGTAGCGGGCGCGCAGGAATACCATTCCGATCCGCTCGTTCTCGAAGATGACCGGCACGAGCAGCTCGGTCACGCCGCCCTCGAAGCGCACGACGCTTCCGGAGCGGCTGCGGAGCTCCCGGGGCGGCTCACTCGGCGGCTTGCCGATGTCGCCGCGGTCGGCCCTTTCGTACGCCGCGAAGAGCTCCCCGTCCGCGGAGTAGATCGCGCCGGCCAGGATGTCCGGACGGATCGTCAACGGCGACAGGCTTTGCTCGGCGAGCTCGCGGTCGTCGTATAGCAACGCGACGGTGTTCGCGTCGGCGAGGAACGCCGCCTGTGTGCGGATGTCCGCGATAACGCTCTGCCGATAACGGCGGATGTCGTAGCTCAGGAGCGCGGCGCTCGCGACGAGCAACGCGGCGAGTGTCGTCGCCAGGATGACGGCCACCAGCTTGAATCGGACCGAGCGGTTGATGAGCGAGAACATGAAGGCGGGCCGCTAGCTCCGGGTTTCCACATCGGTATTGAATCCGAACCGAGCGCACTCTTGTGAACCCGGGACGCTACGGTAGCCGCCGCTTCGGTGCGCCCCGCACGACGTGCACGGGGCGCAGAGGTCAATCGTCGTCGACGATCCGCTGCAGCGTGCGCGCGAGGTGGTCGACCATTCCGTCATCGGGCGCTCCATTCGACGGCGTGCAGCCGATCGCCAACATTGTTGCAGCGCCCATCAATATAGATCCAGCGAGCCACGCTTTTTCTGCCGCCGACTCGCCGCCGACCCACGCCGTGAACGGCACGATGAACTGGCTCTCGATGCGCTCGCGGACGAGCTTGCTCGCCACCGGCGACGTGCTCGAGCGAATCGCGAGCTGCACGAACGCCAGACGATCCGGCCGGCAGTCGGTCGGACGGAGCAGCGCCTCGGCGACGCGCTTGCCGAAGCTCGCGCGCTCGCCCGCGATGATTTCCATAGGATCGCGCCCCGTGGTGGCGAGGACCTCGGCGAACAGACGTTCCTTACCGCCGAAGTAGCGGCAGATGAGCGCCGGGTCGACGCCGGCATCGGCCGCGATCGCGCGCAGGCCCGCGTGATCGTAGCCGTCGAGCATGAAGCGTTGCCGTGCGGCGGCAAGGATCGCTTCGCGCGTGTTCGCCGCGTTGCGCTGTTTGACCGGAAGCGACATAAGCGTTCTCCGCCGACACGATACCGGACGGTACGGAAATCGGCACGTGGGCTGCGTTGACAGAGGCTAACAGTGCGGATCTAATAAGTCACCATCTGTTGACACGCGACCCGCGGCGACGCCGCCGGTCGCGTTTCTCGCTCTGGAAGCAAGGACGACCATCCATGCGCTTTCTCCGTTTCCTTCCGGCGCTCGCCGCGGCCGGCGTGCTGTGCGGCTGCGACGAGGCTCCGCCGGCGCAAGCCGTCATGGTGCCGCAGGTTACCGCAGCCGAGCCGCTCGTCCGCACGATCGTCGATTGGGACGAGTTCGTCGGCCGCTTCGAGCCGGTGGAGCACGTCGAGGTGCGCCCGCGCGTGTCGGGTTATCTGGTCGAAGCGCATTTCGAAGAGGGACAGCGGGTCGAGCGGGGCCAGCTGCTCTTCACGATCGATCCGCGGCCGTTCGAGGCGCGGAGAGACGAGGCACGGGGACGCGCCGCGGCGGCGAGCGCGCGCGTCGAGAACGCGCGCACCGAGCTCGAGCGGGCCCGCGGTCTCGTCGACATCGGGGCGGTCAGCAAGGAGGAGATCGAGGCGCTCGAGGCGGCCGTCCGCACCGCGGAGGCCGAGCTCACGGCGGCGCGCGCCGCCGTGCGCGCCGCGGAGCTCGACGTCGAGTTCACGAAGGTCGTCGCACCGATCTCGGGCAGGGTCTCGTATCGGCGCGTCGATCCCGGCAACGCCGTGCGCGCGGACGAGACGGTGCTGACGACCGTCGTCTCGATCGACCCGATTCATTTCGTTTTTCAGGGATCCGAGGCGCTGTATCTCAAGTACAAGCGCGCGGAGATCGAAGGGCGGCGCGTCGCGAGGATCAGGCTGCAGGACGAGCGCGACTATCGCTGGGTCGGCGAGCTCGACTTCCTCGATAACTCGCTCGACACGGGCTCGGGGACGATCCGCGGCCGCGCGGTCGTGCCGAATCCCGACGGCTTCCTGACGCCCGGCATGTTCGGACACATGCTGCTGCAGGCGTCGCGCGAGTACTCGGGCGTGCTGCTGCCGGACAGCGCGATCGCGACGCGCGGCGCGGACCGGATCGTCTACGTCGTCGACGACGATGGCCTCGTATCCGCGCGGAAAATCGAGCTCGGCGGCCTCCACGACGGGCTGCGCGTGATCCGCTCGGGGCTCGCGGCGCGCGATCGCGTCGTCGTCGACGGACAGCAGCGCGTGCGGCCCGGACAGAGCGTCGCGGTCGTGCTCGCGCGGCTCGAGGCGCCCGGTCCCGACGGCGCGCCCGTAGCGATCGTGCCCGTCGGCGTCGAGCCCGAGGTCACCGCCGCCGACGCGCGCTGAGCGTCGGCGCCTTCTCTGCGATCTCCGATCCCTCAGCGAGGCTTTCTCGCCCATGCGTCTAGCGCATTTCTTCGTCGACCGCCCGATCTTCGCGACGGTGATCGCGATCGTGATCACGCTCGTCGGCGCGTTCTCGTATCCGCTCCTGCCCGTCGCGCAGTTTCCGCAGATCGCGCCGCCGACGATCAGCGTCGCCGTGACCTATCCCGGCGCATCCGCGGAAATCGTGTCCGAGACCGTCCTCGCGCCGCTCGAGCAGCAGATCAACGGCGTCGAGAACATGCTGTACATGACGTCGACCGCGGTTGCGAACGGCCAGTCGCAGATCCTCATCGCGTTCGAGCAGGGGACCGACCTCGATACGGCGCAGGTCCAGGTGCAGAACCGTGTCGCAGTCGCGGAGCCGCGTCTCCCGGAGCAGGTGCGCGCGCTCGGCGTGGTCGTCTCGAAGCAGGCGCCGGGCTTTCTGATGCTCGTCACGATGAAGTCGTCCGATCCCGACGTCGGCCTCGATTACATGGGCAACTGGGCGAACACGGTCGTGCGCGACCGCCTGTTGCGCATCGACGGCGTCGGCGACGTGCGCGTGTTCGGCGGCGGCGACTACGCGATGCGGATCTGGATCGACCCCGACCGCGCGGCCGCGCGCAATCTCACGGCGATGGAGATCGTGCAGGCGGTCCGGACGCAGAACGTGCAGGTCGCGGCCGGCTCGATCGGCCAGGCGCCGATGGACAAGCACGCGGCCGCGTTCCTGCTGCCGATCCAGATGCAGGGGCGGCTCGAGGACCCGGCCGAATTCGAGGACGTGATCATCAAGGTCGACGCGAACGGCGCCGTCACGCGGCTCAAGGACGTCGGCCGCGCGGAGCTGACCCGTCAGGACTTCTCCGTCAGCGCGTACTCGAGCGGAGGGCTTCCGACGATCGGCATGGCGATCATCGCGCAGCCCGAGTCGAACGAGCTCGCGGCGGCGAACGCGGTGCTCGCCGAGCTCGAGTCGATGCTGCCCGAGTTCCCTCCGGGCGTGACCTACAGCGTCCCGTACAACCCGACCGAGTTCGTCGAGGCGTCGATCGGCGCCGTGCAGCAGACGCTCTTCGAGGCGGTGCTGCTCGTCGTCGTCGTGATCGTCGTGTTCCTGCAGACGTGGCGTGCCGCGATCATTCCGATCGTCGTGATCCCGGTCGCCCTGATCGGTGCGATGGCCGCGCTGCTCGTGCTCGGCTACTCGCTGAACTCCCTCGCGCTCTTCGCGCTCGTGCTCGCGGTCGGCATCGTCGTCGACGACGCGATCGTCGTCGTCGAGAACGTCGAGCGGAACATCCGTGCGGGGCTCACGCCGCGCGAGGCCGCGCACCGGACGATGGACGAGGTGTCCGGTGCGCTGATCGCGATCGGTCTCGTGCTGCTGTCGGTGTTCATCCCGACGGCGTTCGTCTCCGGCATCCCGGGGCTCTTCTACCGGCAGTTCGCGGTGACGATCTCGGCTGCGGCGGTGATCTCGCTGTTCCTGTCGCTGACGCTGACGCCGGCGATGGCGGCCGTGCTGCTCCGTCCGCACGCGGCGGGCGACGCGCACGAGGCGCACGGCCCGCGCTGGCTCGTGCCGCTCCGTCGCGCGGGCGCCGCGTTCAACCATTACTTCGACCGGCTGGGTGAGCGGTACGGGTGGCTGACCGCGAGAACGGTCCGCCACGCCGCGATGATGCTCGTGATCTATGCGGGGCTTCTCGCGATCACCGGCTGGCGCTTCGCCGCGACGCCGAGCGGCTTCATCCCGGAGCAGGACCAGGGTGCGCTGATCGGCGTGATCACGCTGCCGCCGGGCGCGGCATCCGCACGCACGAACGAGATCATGCAGCAGGCGATGGCGATCGTCGAAGACCTGCCCGGCATCGACGAGGTCGTCGCGTTCTCCGGCTTTAACGCGGCGAGCTCGTCGCTCGAGTCGAACTCGGGCGCGCTGTTCGCGCGGCTCGCTCCGTTCGAGGAGCGCGAGCGTAACGGCGTGACCGCGGTGGGCCTGAGCCAGGTGCTGACGCAGCGGCTCGCCGAGATTCAGGGCGCGTCGATCGTCGTGATCCCGCCGCCGACGGTGCAGGGCATGGGCAACGGCGGCGGCTGGCGCATGATGATCCAGGACCGCACCGGCGCGAACTACGACGCCCTCGAGGCGGCCGCGAACGATCTCGTCGCCGCGGCCGCGGAGCGGCCCGAGATCGTCGGCGCGTTCAGCCAGTTCAGCACCGGCGCGCCGCGTCTCTTCGCCGAGCTCGACCGCGACAAGGCACAGCTCTTGGGGGTTCATCCCGCCGACGTCTACAGCACGATGAACGTGTACCTCGGGTCGATGTACGTGAACGACCTGAACCTGTTCGGCCGCACGTATCAGGTCATCGCGCAGGCCGAGCCGACGCACCGCAACGACCGCAACGACATCATGAATCTCCGCGTGCGCTCGGCGTTCGGCGAGATGGTGCCGCTCGCGTCGGTCGTCGAGCTTAAGGAAGACTCGGGCGCGACGCGCGTGATCCGCCACAACCTGTTCCCGACCGCGGACATCCGCGGGCAGGCCGCGCCGGGCTACTCGTCCGCGCAGGCGCTCGACGCCATGGAGGAGCTCGCGGCCGAGCGGCTGCCGGCGGGCATGAGCTTCGAATGGACCGACATCGCGTTCCAGGAGCGGCTCGCCGGCAACACGGGCATCCTCGTGTTCGGGCTCGCCGTGGTGTTCGCGTTCCTCGTGCTCGCGGCGCAGTACGAGGCGTTCATGCTGCCCTTGTCCGTGATCCTGATCGTGCCGATGTGTCTCCTCGCGGCGATCCTCGGCGTGAACCTGCGCGGCATGGACGTGAACATCCTGACGCAGATCGGCCTCGTCGTGCTGATCGCGCTCGCGGCGAAGAACGCGATTCTGATCGTCGAGTTCGCGCGCCAGTACGAGGAGCGGGACGGCATGTCGCGCTTCGATGCGGCCATCGCCGCGGCGCGCACGCGGCTTCGCCCGATCCTGATGACCTCGTTCGCGTTCATCCTCGGCGTGCTGCCCCTTGCGATCGCGGAAGGGCCGGGCAAGGAGATGCGCCAGGCGCTCGGGACGGCCGTGTTCTTCGGCATGATCGGCGTGACCGTGTTCGGCCTGATCTTCACGCCGGTCTTCTACGTCGTCTGCCGCAAGCTCGCGACGCTCAAGGGGAGGGCGGCATGAAGAGCATGCGCTCTGCTGCGCTCGCCGTCGCGCTCGCATGCGCCGGTTGCGCCGTCGGTCCGGACTATCGTGCACCCGAGCCTCCGCCCGCCGCCGTCGCGCCGTTCGCCGGCGCCGACGTGGACCTGTTCCGCCAGGACGCGCCGCAGCACGACTGGTGGCGGCTCTACGACGACCCGGTCCTCGACGCCGCGATCGGCGAGGCGCTCGACGCGAACACCGACCTGCGCCGCGCGGCCGCGAATCTCGCTCGCGCGAGCGCCCTCACCCGCGAGGCGCGCGGCGGCTGGCTGCCGACGACGACGTTCGGCGCGGGCGCGACGAGCGGCCGACAGAATTTCCCTCAGCAGGGCTTCGCGTTCGAGGACACGATCTACGACATCGGGCTCGACGTGTCGTATCAGGTCGATCTCTTCGGCCGCGTGCGGCGCACGGTCGAGGCGTCGACGGCCGAGGCCGAGGCGGTCGAGGCTCTCTATCACTCGGTCCAGATCACCGTCGCGGCGGAGACGGCGCGCGCGTACGTCGCGGCGTGCGCGGCGCGGCTCGAGCTCGCGGCGGCCGAGAGAAGCCTTGCGCTTCAGCGCGAGACGGAGGCACTGACGCAGCGCCTCTACGACGCCGGGCGCGGGACGGCGCTCGACGTCGCCCGCGCGTCCGCCGCGGCGGAGCAGACGCGCGCGTCGATCCCGACGCTCGAGGCGCAGCATCGGAACGCGCTCTATCGGCTCGCGGTGCTGATGGGACGCGCACCGATGGAGTATCCGCCTGCGGCCGCCGAATGTCAGACGCCGCCGGTGCTCGATGCACCGATCGCGGTCGGCGACGGGGCGGCGCTCCTCGCCCGGCGGCCGGACATCCGCGAGGCCGAGCGCCGGCTCGCCGCTGCGACGGCCCGGATCGGCGTCGCGACCGCGGACCTCTATCCGAGCGTCAGCTTCGCCGGGTCGACCGGCGCCGTCGCGCTCTCGGCCGGCGACCTCGACAGCGGGGACGCGTCGCGCTGGAGCTTCGGTCCGCTGCTTCGCTTCAGCTTCCCGAATCGAACGATCGCCCGCGCTCGACTCGCGCAGGCCGAGGCCGACGCGCAAGCCGCGCTCGCGGCGTTCGACGGCGCGTGGCTCAACGCGCTCCGCGAGGTTGAGAGCGCGCTCGTGGATTACGCGAAGGAGCTCGAGCGGCGCGACGCGCTCTCGGCCGCGCGCGGGCACGCGGAGGATGCGGTGCGGCTCGCGCGCGCGCGTTTCGACGCGGGACAAGTCAGCTTCCTCGACGTGCTGCAGGCCGACCTCGCGCTCGCGGAGGCCGAGATCGCGCTCGCGCGTTCCGCTGCGCAGACCGCACGGCTCGAGGTGGCGCTGTTTCTCGCGCTCGGCGGCGGGTGGAGCGAGCGCTGACGAGTCGCTGCTCCCCCGACCGATAGCGAACGGCGGCGTTCGCCGGTCGGCAAGCGCTGATCGGCGGCGCCAATAGTCTTCGTGTAATCTTCCGTGGACCCTGCGCGTCGGACCCACGTCCGTCGAACGACAAGAAGGAAACGAAACGGGAGTCGGCATGAGCACGAAGCGCCTCGGTTTGATCTCCATCGGATGCCTTTCGGCGCTTGCGTCGGCATTTGCGGCGGCGCAGACGTCGGCACCGGACGGTCGGCTCGCGGCCGTCGCCGCGGCGCCCGTGACGGACGACGTGCTCGCGCGGCCGGATCCGGCGGACTGGCTGATGTACAGCCGCACGTACGATGCGCAGCGCTTCAGCCCGCTCGATCAGATCAATCGCGATAACGTCGCCAACCTCGAGAGGGTGTGGACGAAGCCGCTGCCGCCGGGGACGATCGAGATCATTCCGCTCGTCTACAAGGGCGTGATGTACCTCGTCACGCCGGGCGGGCGCGAAGGGCCGAGCGAGGTGCTCGCGCTCGATGCGGCGACCGGCGACGAGCTGTGGCGGTATACGCCCGAGGGCCAGGCCGCGTCGCGTATCAAGGCGCTCGCGATCTATGAGGACATGATCTACTTCACCGCGCCCGCGCCGCGCAATGAGCCGAACTCGGTCGTCGCGCTCGATGCCGTAACGGGGGCCGTCCGATGGGAGACCGAGGTCACGGTCGAGACGCATACGTCAGGCGCGATCGTGGCGGACGGCAAGGTGATCTCGGGCCGCACGTGCAACAGCTCGCGTGAAGAGTGCTACATCGTCGCGCACGACGCGAGGACGGGCGAGGAGGTCTGGCGCTTCTATACCGCGCCCGGCGCCGGCGAGCCCGGCGACGAGTCGTGGGGCGGCACGCCGCCGAGCGAACGGCGCGCGTCGACGTGGGGATTGCCGGGCACCTACGATCCCGAGCGCGGGATCGTGTACTGGGGCATCTCGAATCCGATGCCCAATACGCGCGCGGACCGGCACGGCGGCGATCACGAGGCGATACCGCGGCACGCGCCCGCGGACCTCTACAGCAACTCCACGGTCGCGCTCGACGTCGATACGGGCGAGCTCGTCTGGTACTACCAGCATTTGCCGGGCGATGACTGGGACATGGACATCAACCAGGAGAAGGTGCTGATCCGCACCGTCGTCGATCCCGATCCCGAGCACGTGAAGTGGATCAGCTCGAAGCTCGAGCGCGGCGCCGAACGCGACATCGTCGTCACGGTCGGCGAGGGCGGCGGCATATGGGTTAACGATCGACACACCGGCGAGTTCCTGTGGGCGTCGCCGTTCCCGTACGACACGCCGAACTTCATCCTGTCGCACATCGACGAGGAGACGGGGGCGACCTATATCAACTGGGATCTCGTGCTCAAGGAGCCGGGCGCGAACAGCCTGATCTGCTACTGGAATACCCGCAGCTACTGGCCGACGGCGTATCACCCGGGCACGAACTCGTTGTACGTGCCGTACGTCAACCATTGCCTCGACATGACGCGCGCGGTGCCGGGCGGCGCCGGCGAGCGGCGTACCGGAGCGCTGCGGCCAGGCACGGATCCTGCCCGGTTCGCCGGCCTCGCGCGGATCGACATGACGACCGGAGAGATCCATCGGCTTTACGAGGGCAGGGCAGCCGGCGTCGGCGCCGTGCTCGCGACGGCCGGCGGTCTCGTGTTCTGGGGCGACATCGGGCAGGTGCTGCGCGCGTTCGACGTCGAGACGGGCGAGATCCTGTGGGAGTCCGAACCGCTCGGCGCGAGCGTGCAGAACAGCACGATCACGTACGCGGTCGACGGCAGGCAGTACGTCGCGGTCGTGAACGGCGAGCAGCTGACCGGCGCGGGCCTCCTCGCGCGGCCGGCCGAGTTCACGCTGCCCGAGTTCCGCGGCAACTCGATCAACGTGTTCGCGCTGCCCGAGTAGCGAACGTGCGGAGCGGAAGGCACTTCCTGCAGATTCCCGGTCCGACGAACGTGCCGGACCGGATCCTGCGCGCGATCGATCGTCCGACCATCGACCACCGCGGGCCCGAGTTCGCCGCGCTCGCGCGCGAGGTGCTCGCCGAGATCCGGACGATCTTCAAGACCCGTCACCCCGTCGTGATCTATTCCGCATCAGGCACCGGCGCGTGGGAGGCGGCGCTCGTCAACATGCTCGCCCCGGGCGACACCGTGCTGATGTGCGAGACGGGCCATTTCGCGGCCGCGTGGGCGAAGCTCGCCGCCCGTCTCGGGCTCGACGTCGTCTCGATCGAAACCGACTGGCGGCGGGGCGCCGACGCAGCGGCGATCGAGGCGCGCCTCGCGGAGGACCGTGACTACCGCATCAAGGCGGTCTGCATCGTGCATAACGAGACTTCGACCGGTGCGGTGTCGCGGATCGACCGGGTGCGGCATGCGCTCGATATGGCGAACCATCCCGCGCTCCTCCTCGTCGACACGATCTCGTCGCTCGGCTCGATCGATTACCGCATGGACGAGTGGGGCGTCGACGTGACCGTCGCGGGCTCGCAGAAAGGACTGATGCTGCCGCCGGGGCTCGCGTTCAACGCCGTGTCGGACAAGGCGCTCGCGGCGGCGAAGGCCCAGCGCTGCCGGAGCACGTACTGGGACTGGCACGAGATGCTCGCCGCGAACGCGAGCGGCTTCTTCCCGTACACGCCGTCGACGAACCTGCTGTTCGGCCTGCGCGAGGCGATCGCGATGCTGCTCGAGGAGGGACTCGATGCCGTGTTCGCGCGGCACGCTCGCCATGCGGAGGCGACGCGCCGTGCGGTCGACGCGTGGGGGCTCGAGATGTGGTGCGCCGTCCCCGAGGACCGCAGCAACTCGTTGACGGCCGTACTGATGCCCGACGGTCACGATGCGGACGAGTTCAGACGGAAGACGCTCGCGGCTTTCGACCTGTCGCTCGGTGCGGGCTTGGGGAAAGTCGCCGGCAAGGTCTTCCGCATCGGGCATCTTGGCAGCTTCAATGACCTGATGCTCGCCGGGACGCTTGCGGGCGTCGAGATGGGGCTGAAGCTCGCCGGTGTCCCTCATCGGCCCGGCGGCGTCGGACGAGCGCTCGATTATCTCGCCGAGGCGGTCAGCGCCTGACCCGGCCGCCCGGGACCTGGGCGGCCGGTCAAAACGCAATTGACAATCGTTCGCAACGCGCCCATCCTAGGCGCCATGTACATCTGCATCTGCAACGGCCATCGCGACAGCGATATCCGCGACGCCGCCCGACGTGAGGGCCTTCGATCCGCCCGGGAGATCTACCGCCGCCTCGGCAAGCCGGTCCGGTGCGGGCGCTGCCTCGAGGTGGCGGCGCAGGTGATCGAGGAAGCCCACGCGACGCTTCCCGCCGCCGTGGCCGAGGTTTCCGACGTTGCATAGCTGGCGCGGACTTCGCCCCCGCACCGTAGTCGCGGTGCTCGAGCACGCCGGGCTCCTGCCGGTGAGAAGCCCCGACCCTATTCCGCCGAGTCGCTCTGCAGCTGAACGTAGTTCGGAAGACCCAAACGCTTTATCAGCTCGAACTGGGCCTCGAGCTTATCCACGTGCTCCTCTTCGCTAGCGAGGATCTCCTCGAGCAGCCGGCGGGACACGTAGTCGCTCGCGCGCTCGCATAGCGCGATCCCTTCCCTGAGCAGTGGAATCGCGAGCTGCTCCTGGCGCAGATCGCACTTCAGGATTTCCTCGACGTCCTCGCCGATGAACAGCTTGCCGATGTCCTGGAGGTTGGGCAGGCCCTCGAGGAACAGGATCCGCTCGACCAGCCGGTCGGCATGGCGCATCTCGTCCAGGGACTCTTCGTACTCGAACTTTGCGAGCTTCGTGACGCCCCAATTGCGCAGCATCCGATAGTGGAGGAAGTACTGGTTGATCGCGGTGAGCTCGTTGTAGAGCACCTTGTTCAACATCGCGATTACGTCGTCGTTACCTTTCATGCCTCGCTCGCCGCTCGGAACAACGGACACAGGCTACCACAGGGCAGCGTCCGGACGTGTCGAGCGGGCGTCAGAGGTACGGAGTGAAGAGCCATGCGGCGCCGTCGCGGATCCGCTCGGGGAGCGGCCTGCCGTCGACGTCCTGCAGCGTGACCGAGGTCGAGCGTGCGCGGCACTCGTCGAAACGAGCGGCGAGCTCGCCGACGAGACGCGGGTCGCGGATTTCGACGGCGAGCTCGAAGTTGAGGCGCAGGCTTCGGGGATCGAGGTTCCACGAGCCGATGACGGCGCGATCGTCGTCGACGACGAGCAGTTTCGTGTGCACGAACGGTCCGGGCTGATAGTGGATGTGCACGCCGAACAACAGAAGCTCCCAGAGCATGTGCCTCGTCGCCCAATGCACGTACGGCAGGTTGTTCGTCGCAGGCAGCACGACGGCGACGTCGATTCCGCGGAGCGCCGTCGCCTGGAGAACGCCGACGAGCTCCGGAGGCGGCAAGAAATACGGCGTCATGATCGCCACGCGCCGGCGCGCGCCCGCGATCGCTTCGAGGAGCAGCCCAACGAGCGGATCGCGGTTCTCGTCGGGGCCGTCGGCGACGACCCTGCAGAGCGCGTCGCCTGAGCGCTCGCTGGGCGTCGCGGGCGGCAGTGATTCGCCGGTCGCGAAGCGCCAGTCCGTCACGAACACCGCATCGAGGAGCGCGACGACGGGGCCTTCGAGCCTGAAATGCAGGTCGACGACGGGGCGCTTCGTCGCAGGATCGGCAACGAGATGCCGCGCGTCGATGTTCATCCCGCCCGTGAACGCGATCGTGCCGTCGACGACGAGGATCTTGCGGTGGTTGCGCAGGTTGACGTGCAACGTCGGCGGGATCAGCCGCGGCGGCAGAAAGCGTGCGACACGGACGCCCCGCCTGCGGAGCTCGACGCCGGCACGCGGCCACGTATAGAGCTCGCCGACGCCGTCCAGCAGCACGCGCACGTCGACGCCGCGCCTGCGCGCGTCCGTGAGCGCTTCGATGAACTCTGCCGCAACGCCGCGCGTGCCGAAGATGTAGGTCGAGAGCCGGATCGAGCGCTCCGCGCCGCGGATCGCCGCGAGCATCGCGGGATACGCGTCCTCGCCGTTCCGGAGCGCGTCGACGCGATTGCCGCCGACGAGCGGAAATTCGTCGGCGAGCGCGAGCGGTGCCGATGACACGTTCGTTCCGCGCAGGACGCGCGCCCGGCTCTCGACGCGGTTGATGCCGAAAAGGTAATAGAGGATCGGCCCAACGAACGGCAGCGCGAGGCTCACGGCGATCCACGCGAGCGCGGACTGCGGCCGGCGCTTGTTGAGCAGCGCGTGCAGCGCGGCGACGAGCCCGAGCGCGGTCGCGACGGCGGTCAGGAGAGCGTGGAGCGGCGTCACGCGAGCGGCCGTGGTATGGATCTTGCTGAGACTGCGGCTTCGACCGAAGGTCCCACGAGGAGGGAACCGCAATGCCGAACCGCAATGAAGGCGAAGGAAGCCGCACGGCGGCACGCCGCTACAACGAGGGCGCCCGCAAGACCGCCGAGCGCGGCGTAAGCGAACATCCGGAACCGCTGTCGGACGCGGAGCGCGCCGAGCTCGAGCGCGCCGAGAAGGAGGGCCTCCGCCGCGCGAAGGAAGACGATCCGGCCGTCGATCGCGACTACACGAAACCTACCCGCTGACGTCGACGGTGGCGCGGGCCGGCGGCTGCGGCCGCCGGCCGGGTGAACGACGTGCCCGCGCATCGCCCGGTCCTCATTCGACTTTGCCTCGGCGACGAAGATAGCGGGCAACGCAATAGCACGCGAGCGCCCACGCACTCCCTGCGGTCCAGCCGCCGAGCACGTCGGTCGGCCAGTGCACGCCGAGGTAGATCCTCGAAATGCCCACCGCGACGGTGATGAGCACGGCGACCCCGAGCAGATACGCGCGCAGCAGCGCGCTCGTCTGCGCGCTTGCGAGGAGCGCGCCGAGCGTGAGGTACGTGATCGCCGACATCATCGAGTGGCCGCTCGGGAAGCTGCTCGTGTAGACGATTTGCCCGTGCGGGACGAGGTCCGGGCGCGGCCGATCGAAGCCGAGCTTGAGCAGCATGCTGAGCAGCATTCCGCTGCCGACCGCTGCGACCACGTAGCGGGCGAGGTTCGCTTTGCCCTGAAGCAGGAGGAAGCCGGCCGACGCGAGCGTGACGAACGTCAGGATACCGATGCCGCCGAGCCCCGTGACGTCGCGCGCGGTTTCCTCGAGCCAGTGCGGACCGAGCGGATCCGTCGGGTCGTGCTCGGCTCGAAAGAGGAGCAGGACGTACTCGTCGATCGCTCGCGTCTCGCCTTCGAGCACTTCGTCGGCGATCGCGGCGAAGAGAAAGCCGCCGCCGAGCACGAGGACGAGCGCGAGAAGCATGCCCTGCTCGCGCGCGAAGGCCGCGCGGAGGAGCTCCCGCCAACGTCCCCGCGAGACGCTCGACGACACCACGGCCGACGCTGAGCGCTATTGCTGGATTGCGGCGCCGGCTCGAGGCGTCGACGTCATACGACGCTGTCCTCCTGCGCGGCAGGATGTTCGCCGTTCTCGTCGTACACGAACCAGTCGACGCAGCCGTAATCCGGCTGGCCGGGCTCGTTCGTCCAGCGGACGGTTTGTGCTTCCTTCGCGTGCTGCGGCGGCCGCTGCTCTTCGTTCTTCTTCTCCTCGAGATCGTACCGGCGCCTGCCTCGCAGCGTCATCGCCGTCAGCACGTCGGGGGACCAATGCATGCCACTCACTCCTTACGCTCGCAGCGTCGAGTCGTCATTGAATCAGCACGAATAGCTGTCGTCCCATTCGTTCTATCCGCAGTGCGACCGGCCCGGTGGCCTGCTCGAGCGCCGCGGTCAGCTCCGCGACCGTGGTCACGTCCATGCGGTTGACCGCCGTGATGACGTCGTTCGGGCGCAAGCCGTTGCGCGCGGCGGCGCTGTTCGGACGGACGCTCGCGATCAGCACGCCGCTTCGGCCGTCGAAACGCGGGTCGCTCGGATCGAGTGTCACGAGCTCCGCGCCGTCGAGCCCGCGCAGGCCCCGAGGCTGCTCGTCGGCGCCCGGGCGCGGCGCGGCCGCGGTCTCGTCGGCCGGGCCGACGCGAACCTCGATGTCCATCGTCCGGCCGTCCCGCACGTACGTGAGCGTCACGGTTTCACCGAGCCTGACGAGGCCGATGGCGTTACGCAGCTGCGAAGCGTTCGCGATCTCCTGGCCGTTCACGGCGATGATGACATCGCCGACCTCGATGCCGGCCTCCTCGGCCGGCGAACCGGGCTCCACTTCGCTGACGAGGGCCCCGCGATCGACGCCGAGGCCGAGCGCCTCGGACAGTCCTGGCAGCACGTCCTGAATACCGATGCCGACGCGGCCGCGCTGCACCTCGCCGTACTCGAGGAGCTGGTCGACGACCTCGCGGACCATGTTGCTCGGTATCGCGAAGCCGATACCGATATTGCCCCCCGCGGGAGACAAGATCGCGCTGTTGATGCCCTTCAGCGTGCCGTCGAGTCCGACCAGCGCGCCGCCGGAGTTACCGGGATTGATCGATGCGTCGGTCTGAATGAAGTCCTCGTAGCCCTCGACGTTGATGCCGCTGCGGCCGAGGGCGCTGACGATGCCGGCCGTCGCGGTTTGACCGAGACCGAACGGATTGCCGATGGCGATGACGAAGTCGCCGACGTCGAGATCGTCGGAGTCGCCGAGCTCGAGCTCGCTCAACCCTTCGGCCTCGATCTTGAGCAGCGCGACGTCGGTCGGCGGGTCGCTGCCGATCACCTCGGCCTCGAACTGGCGCCGGTCCGTCAGCGTGACGACGATCGATTCCGCGTTCTGCACGACGTGGCTGTTCGAAACGATCAGTCCGCGCTCCGCGTCGATGATCACGCCCGAGCCGACGCCCTGCTGCGGGATCGGCGGTTGCTGGAATTCTTCCGGCAGGTCGAAGAACCGCCGGAAGAACGGATCCTCGAGCAGCGGGTTCTGCGGGACTTGCGGCGCTGCCGACGCGACGGCGACGTTGACCACCGCCGGCGTGACGCGCTCGAGCAGCGGCGCAAATGTCGGATTGTCGTCCTCGTCCGTGAACGGCCATGCGCCCGCTACCGTGAATGAGGCCGCGACGGCCAGGGCGATAATCCCCGTCCCTGCGGCCCAGCCGATCGGTTTCATGTCGGAACGCCCTTGGATGTCGGTGTGGGGAGTGACGAAGCGGAGCAAGATGCATGCCACCGATCCGGGCACCGCTCTTCAGCGGTTTTATCCGCTCCGTGTCGGGAAAGCCCCAGATTCTGCAAGCGCCGGCTCAGAACTTGCGGCCGTGTGATGCCCGCTCCGACTCGGGTACGATAGGCGGAACGGCGCTCCTGCAGCACGCGCCGTCGCATGTCGACAGGAGGTCGATCATGAGCCTGGCCGATCAGAAATGCGTGCCGTGCCGCGGCGGTGTGCCGCCGCTCGAGCGAAGCCGGGCCGAGGCACTGCTCGAGCAGCTCGACGATGCGTGGCGGCTGAACGAAGCCGGTCATCTCGAGCGCACGTTCGAGTTCAAGAACTTCAAGCAAGCTCTTGACTTCGCGAATCGAGTCGGCGAGATCGCCGAGACGGAGCAGCACCATCCGGACTTGCACGTCGCGTGGGGACGCTGCACCGTCGAAGTGTGGACGCACAAGATCGACGGGCTGACTGAAAGCGACTTCGTGTTCGCGGCGAAGGTCGATCGCGCGGCACGGGAATGATATTCAGTGACTGCCGCCGGACGCGCGGAGTCGGACCGGCGGACGTGCGGGCCGCAACGTCGTCGCGAAAGCGATCCGCGCACGTTGACCGTTTCGCTCCCGAGGTCGCGGTCTGCCTTGCACGGCGCGAAGGGCATGCGTAAGAATCGCGCGTGCCGCTTCCTGCAACCGGTCTCGCTCCCGCTCCTTCAACCGCTCGATGCACGGCTTCCGATGAGGATACTGGTCGTAGAGGACGACGACGATTCGCGTGAGGGTTTGCGGATGCTGCTCGAGGCGTCGGGGCATCGAGTCGACACCGCGGCGACCGGGCCCGACGGACTCGCGAAGCTCGTCGCCGAAAGGCCGGATACCGCCATCGTCGACATCGATCTGCCAGGCATGAACGGCTACGAGATCGCCCGCCGGGCACGGCGGGTGCCGGAGCTCCAAAGCGTCAGGCTCATCGCTCTGACCGGCTACGGCCGCGACAAGGACCGTGCCGCCGCGCACGATGCCGGCTTCAATCTGCATCTGACGAAGCCCGTCAGCTTCGCGACGCTCCGCCGCCAGATCGAGCGCTGACGGCCGCGCGCCCCTCGTCTTGCGTCGCTCTCCGTGGCACGGCTCTTGCTTCGGAGCGTCCGGCGCCGAAACGTCTAACCTGAGGAGTCGAGATGGCTGCGGTAAACGCGACGAACGCGATCGATCTGCTGCGCGAGGATCACGACAAGGTGCGCGACCTTCTGTCCCAATTGGCGAGCACGACCAATCGCGCGGCGAAGAAGCGCAGCGATCTGCTGCAGAAGATCAAGAAGGAATTGATGATCCACACGCAGATCGAGGAGGAAATCTTCTACCCTGCGTTCCGCGACTCGAAGGCCGAGGAGAGCAAGAAGCTCTATCACGAAGCGAAGGAAGAGCATCGCGCGGTCGAAGAGCTCGTGCTGCCCGACGTCGAGAGCACGGAGCCCGCGAGCGACGAGTTCGCGGGGCGCGTCAAGGTCCTGAAGGACATGATCGAGCACCACGCCGAGGAAGAGGAGAACGAGCTCTTTCCGAAAGCCAAGAAAGCGCTCAGCAAGGAAGAGCTCGAGGAGCTTGGCGAGCGGATGGCGGAGCGCAAGCAGGAGCTCGAGAAAGAGTTCTGACCGAAGAGGGCGCGCTCGCGTGTACTTCGTCGCGCTCGCCACCGACTACGACGGCACCCTCGCGCATGGCGGCGTCGTATCGGCCGAGGCCCTCGCGGCGCTCGGCCGACTGAAGGAGACGGGCAGGCGCCTGATCCTCGTCACCGGGCGCGAGCTCGACGATCTCGAACGCGTCTGCCGCGACGTCCACATATTCGACCGGGTCGTCGCCGAGAACGGCGCGGTGCTGCTCGATCCCGCGACCGGCGCCCAGCGGGTGCTCGGCGAGCCGCCGCCCGAAATCTTCATCGAGCGCTTACGCGCGCGGCGGGTCGAGCCTTTGTCCGTGGGGCGGGTCATCGTCGCGACATCGGAGCCTGCGGAGAAAACGGTTCTCGACGTGATTCGGGAGCTCGGGCTCGAGCTCCAGATCATCTTCAACAAGGGCGCGGTCATGGTTCTGCCAGCGGGCGTGAACAAGGCGACCGGGCTCGCCGCTGCGCTCGAAGAGCTCGGCATCTCCGCGCACAACGTCGTCGGCGTCGGCGACGCCGAGAACGATCACGCGTTCATGCGCGCATGCGGCGCGTCCGCGGCGGTCGCGAATGCTCTGCCGATGGTGAAGGCCGAAGCCGACCATGTGCTCGACGCGGCGCACGGCGACGGCGTCATCGAGCTCGTGGAGCGCATGATCGCGGACGACTCGACGCTCGTGCCCGAACGGCACGCGATCATCGTCGGGACCGCCGCGGGTGGAGCGGACGTCGCGATCTTGCCGCACGGCGGCAGCGTGCTGATCGCCGGAACGTCGGGGGTCGGCAAGTCGACCCTCGCGACCGCGCTGACGGAGCAGATGGCCGAGCGCGGCTTCGAGTTCTGCGTGTTCGATCCCGAAGGGGATTACGGCGAGCTCGACCATGCCGTCACGATCGGCGACGCGCAAACGGCGCCGCAGAGCGACGAAGCCCTGAAGCTGCTCGAGCAGCACGGGACGAACGTCGTGATCAACACGCAATGCTTCACGATGGCGGAGCGGCCGATGTACTTCGCCGCGCTGCTTCCGCAGATTGCGGCTCTGCGTGCTCGAACGGGCCGTCCTCACTGGCTCCTGATCGACGAGGCGCATCATCTGTTGCCGGCGAGCCGGGCCGACTTGCCGGTCGTGCTGCCGGACTCGCTGCCGGCCGTGGTGCTGATCACCGTGCATCCGGAGGCGCTGTCGGCCGCCGTGCTCGAGAAGGTCGGGACGGTGATCGCCATAGGGGAGCATGCGGCCGACGTGCTCCGCGCGTTCTGCGAGGCCGTCGGGCGCGCGGCGCCCGCGAATGTGCCGGTGCCCGGGCCCGACGAGGCCGTCGTGCTCGACGTGCGCCACGGTGCCGCGCCGCGCCTCGTGCAGGCTGCGGCCCCGCGGCAAGCGCATCGCCGTCACACGCTGAAGTACGCGGAAGGGCGGCTCGGCGAGGATCGGAGCTTCTACTTCCGCGGTCCGGACGGACGGCTGAACCTGCGTGCACACAATTTGATGCTTTTCGTCGAGCTTGCCGACGGGGTCGATGACGAGACGTGGGAGCATCACCGTCGGGCGAGGGATTACTCCGCGTGGTTTCGCGACGCGATCAAGGACGAGGCGCTCGCGTCCGAGGTCGCCGAGATCGAAGCGGACGAAGCGCTTGATGCGCGCGCGAGCCGAAGGGAGATCGCGGAGGCGGTCCGCCGTCGCTACACGGTGCCGGCCGAGAGCGCGGAACGCTGATCCCGCCGACACCGCAGGACGACGAGCGAGCCGCGCCGGGCTCGGGGCATGTCCGCCGAGCGCAAGCGCAAGGTCGCCGCAACGCGACGCGGCCCCCGCGCAACACCCGACGCGGTTGCCTCGAAAGAGCGTGTCCGCCAGCGCAGCGCCGCAGTCACTCTTGCGGACGATGGCTCCGGTTTGGCGTAATGCCGATCTTTTCGACGCAGGCAGCGCGATGGCCGCGCCGCCGTCTTCGCATCCAACGACGGAGCGATCATTTCGTGAACGACGATCCGTTCGCCGCCTCTACCCAGACGACGGCGCGACGCGCGCGGGCAAGCCGGAGGCGGAGCGAAGCGGATCACCGCGTTCTCGTGCTCGTCGGGCACGATGACGAAGAGGTGCTCGTGCGCTCCGCGGGGGACAAGGCAAGCGTCGAGCTCTGCTTCGCGCGCGATATGCCGGAGCTCGCGAGATCGATCGCGGCCGGAGCAGGCGCGGCGCTTCTATCCGACACCGCGCTCGGCGCGGGACTCGCGGAGCTGCGCCGTGTGCTCGACCGCCAGCGCAAGTGGTCGGAGCTCCCAATCATCGTGCTTTTCACCGAGGAGGCGTCGCCGACGACGCTCGATGCGCTCGAAGAGTTCGAGCTGCACGCGCGCGTGAAGCTCGCGTTGCTGCATCGGCCCGTTCCGGTGGTCTCGCTCGCGAGCGCGTTGCGCTCCGCATTGAAGTCGCGCCGCCGGCAGTACGAGGTACGTGACTTGCTCGCGCGGCTGAACAAGGACGTCCGGCTGCGGGATCAGTACCTCGCGATGCTCGGCCACGAGCTCCGCAACCCGCTGAACTCGATCGGCTACGTGGCCGAGATTTTCTCGATGGCAGGCGATGCGCTCGCGCCCGAGCAGACGCGATGGGGCGCCGAGGTGATCGGCAGGCAGCTCAAGCACCTGTCGCGGCTGCTCGATCAGCTTCTCGACGTCGCTCGCGTGCAGCGCGGCAAGATTCGGCTCGAAGCGGTCGCGGTCGATCTGCGCGCGATCGCACGCCGCAGCGCCGAGACGTTCGACCCCGCCGCGAAGCGGCGCGACTTCGCGCTCGTGATGCCGAGGGAGCCCGTGCTCGTGCGGGGAGATCCGCTGCGCCTCACGCAGATCGTCGAGAGTCTGCTCGACAATGCGTTCAAGTACACGGAGGAGGGCGGAAGGATCCGGCTCTCCCTGTCGTCGGGCGTCGAGGCGCGGTTGACCGTGACCGACGACGGTCGCGGGATCAAGCCGTCGATCGTGCCTTACGTGTTCGAGCCGTTCTTCCAGGACGAGACGCCGCACGCCGCGGGATCCCGCGGGCTCGGGCTCGGGCTCACGATGGCCGAGAATCTGACCCGGCTGCACGGCGGGCAGATCAGCGCGCGCAGCGCAGGGATCGGGCACGGCGCGGAGTTCGAGGTGCGCTTGCCGCTTGCGGAGCTGCCGACAGCGGCGGGCGAGCGGTCCGACGCGCTCGTGCGCGCATTGCATCTGCTCGTCATCGAGGACGATGCCGACAGTGCCGATGCGCTCGCGCTGCTCCTCCGGTCGCTCGGCCACGACGTCTCCGTCGCGTACGACGGCGAGAGCGCACTGCACGAGATCGACGAGCACGCCTTCGATCTCGTCATCGTCGATATCGGTCTGCCGGACATCCGCGGCGAGGAGGTCGCCGAGCGGATCCGTCGACAGCTCGGCTCGCAGGCGCCGCGGATCGTCGCATTGACGGGCCGTGCGGCGTCGGACAACGCGGACGCATTCGACGAGTTCCTGCAGAAGCCCGTTCGACGGGAACAGGTCGAGCGGCTGCTCGCAGCCGTGTAGCTACGGCTGAGGACGGCGCCGCACGAGCGGAATCGGCGTGGCCAAGGTCGCGACGGCCGGCGTGCGCGGCGGTTTCGACGTCGCCCGTGCACACCACCGCGCACGCGCGCTGATGTGCTCCGCGAGGCGATGCGCGAGCGCCGCGACGGTCAGGGCTGGCGGGACCGCGCCGCCGCGCGGAAATGTCGCCGCGCCGCACACGTAGAGGTTCGGGCTCGAGTGAACGCGCAGCGTGGCGTCACAGACGCTCGTGCGCGGGTCGGCGCCGATGCGGCAAGTTCCGGCAAGAGAGCCGGCCCATTCGATATCGTGCTGCGAGCGTGCGCCGGCGCCGAGCCGCTCGAGCCAGCGGTCGAGCCACGCGCGCGTGCGTGCGATCAGCGCGAGATCCTCGACCGAGTACTCGAAGACGAGCCGTGCGCAAGGATCCCCGAAGGCGTCGAGCGACGCCGGCGACAACGTCACACGGTTGACGTCCGTCGGGACCGTCTCGATGCGACATGCGAGCGTGACGGCCTCTCGTCGAAGCGCCGCGTCGGCGAGCCGTGTGCGCCAGCCTATGGATCCCGTGCGCCACGCGCCGACGAATCCGACGGCGGAACGCTCGAAGAAAGGATGCACGGCGCCGAGACCGTCTCGACGGAACATCTGGTGGAACTGCTCCGTGTGCAGCGGTGCCGGCAGCCGCGGCCGGCGGCCGAGCCGCTCTATTCGGCCGTGCGCGCGCACGATCGCCTGGTCCGTGAGACCGCGCCCGACGCGAGCGAGGTCATTGCCCAAACCATGCGGGAAGCGAGGAGATCGCGACAAGAGCAGGAGCCGCGGCGTCTCGACGGCACCCGCCGCGGCGACGAACGTCGCGGCACGTGCGGTTTTGCTCGTGCCGTCCGGCGCGCGGCAATCGGCGCCGATCACACGACCGTTTCCGTCCGTGACGAACCGCGTGACGGTCACGCCCGATACGAACGTGCCGGTCCGTGACTGGACGAACTCGGGCAAGAGCTCGATCGAGACGTCGAATGTCGTGCGGCCGCGGCCGGGTGTCGCGCGTGCCGCGCCTTTCACGTCGATACCGTGCCGTCGGAGCAGCGCGGCGAGCGCCGCATCGAAACGATCCGGTTCGTACTGCGGCAGCTCGCGGCCCGGCGCGGGCGGCGTCTGGCGTACGCGGAGCATTCGTTCGGCCGCACGGTAGTGCGGCTCGAGATCCGCGTAGCCGATCGGCCACGGGTTCGACCGGCGGTTGTACGGGTGCACGCGGAAATCGCCCGGATCGAGGCGCTCGCAGACGTCGTGCCAGACGTGCGCTCCGCCGCTCTTCCGGGGGGACTCTGGCGGCAGCCGATGCGGCGCTTCGCCGGCCGTCTCGTGCTTCGAATCGCGGTGGGTGCGCGAATCGACGAGCAGCACGCGCAGCCCTGCTCGTACGAGCTTCAAGCCGAGCACGGTCCCCGCGATGCCGGCCCCGGCAATGCAGACATCGTACGGCTCGGTTGCATCGAGCGCTTCGAAGTTGCGGGCCGATCTACCCATACTCTTTGCGATGCGCCGGCCGATCGCTGCCGCCTTCCGCCGCGCGGTGCGCGGTTAGGTCGAAGCGGCCACAGCTGCGATGATCGTCCAGAAAACCGCTCCTAGTCCCGCCCCGAGCAGAATGCCTTCCACGGCTCTGGCGTCTTCCTCGGCCATGTTCACGAATCCCTTCTTGCGAGAACCGCTCCGATGCAAGGCCCGTGCCATGCAAAAATCGACCGCCGGACCAGCGGCTGCGCGCGCGTCGAAGCCTTGGGCCGCGCTGCGCATGTCATCATTAGCGCCGAAGCATGAGCACGAGGAAACACATCGTCCGCCGTCGACCGACGATCGCGTGGGTGCTCGCCGTCGCCTTCGCGGCGTCGGCGCACGCGGCCGTCGAGGTGCGCGTCGAGGGTCTCGGCGACGAGCTCGCACGCAACGTGCGGGCCTTTCTGTCGATCGCCGAGCTCGAGGACGCCGGACGGGACGCAGCTGCTCCCTCCGAAGACGAGCGGGATGACGGGTCCCCGGAGGACGACGAGGACGCGACGGAGGCGAGGATCCGCCGGCTGCACGCCGCGGCGGAAGGCGAGATCGCGGCCGCGCTGCAGCCTTTCGGATACTACGAGCCGGCCGTGACGGCGACGCTCGAGCGCGACGGCGACGATTGGGTCGCGCGCTACGTCGTCGATCCCGGCCCGCCGACGACGATCACCGAGGTCGACATCCGCGTCGTTGGCGAAGGCGCCGACGACCCGGCGGTGCGCGCCGCTCGGCAGGCGATCACGCTCGCGCCCGGTCAAGTGCTCCGACATGCGCGCTACGAGGCCGCGAAGCAGGCGCTGTTCGATGCGGCGTACAACGCAGGCTTCATCGACGTCATGTACCGGCGCTCCGAGCTGCGCGTGCACCGTGCGCGGCGCGAGGCGTCCGTCCACCTCGAGCTCGATACCGGCCCCCGCTATTACTTCGGCGACATCACGATCGAGCAGGACATCCTGTACGAGAGCTTCGTCGAACGCTTCGTGCCGATTCGCCGCGGCGAGCCTTTCGATACCGACCGGCTCCTGCAGCTGCAGATCGCGCTGAACGACAGCGGCTATTTCAGCGACGTCGTGATCGACGTCGAGCGCGAGCGCGCCGAGGGTCACCACATCCCGGTCGTCGTGCGCACGACGCCGCGGCGCACGCAGGAGTACACCGTCGGCCTCGGCTACGGCACCGACACCGGGCCGCGCGTGAGCCTCGGCGTCGAGCTGCGCCGCATCAACCCTCGCGGGCACCGTTTCACGTCCGATCTGCGTCTGTCGAGCATCGAGCAGGCGATCGCCGCCGAATATCGCATTCCGCGCGAGCGCAATCCGTTGACCGATTTCCTCGCGCTGCGCGGCTCGCTCGGCAATCAGGAGATCGGCGACTGGGAGACCCGTCAGCAGTCGCTCGGCGCCTCGTGGCACGACGCGTGGCGCAGCTTCCAACGGCGGCTCTACCTCGGCATCCAGCGCGAGGAGTTCTGGACCACGCTCACCCCGTCGACCGTCGAGGCGATCCTCTTCGGCGGCGCGCAGCTGACGCGCAAGGTTGCCGACGATCCGCTCGTCCCGAGACGAGGGTACTCGTGGTCCGTGGACCTGCGCGGCGGCAGCGACGCGCTCGGATCCGGCACGTCGTTCGGGCGGCTCCATGCGAGCGCGAACGTCGTGCGCTCGCTCGGCGAGCGCGTGCGGGTGCTGCTCCGCGGCGAGTACGGCGCGATCAGCGCATCGAAGTTCGAGCAGCTGCCGCCATCGCAGCGCTTCTACGCCGGCGGCGACGGGAGTGTCCGCGGTTACGCGTATCAGGCGCTCGGACCTCAGGATGAGAACGGTGCACGGGTCGGCGGGCGTTATCTGCTCGTCGGCAGCGCCGAGCTCGAGATCCGCATCGTCGGCGACTACGGCGCCGCGCTTTTCTTCGATGCGGGCAATGCGGGCAATTCGGCGCGGCCGGATCTGTCGCGGGGCGTCGGCATCGGCGCACGCTGGCGTTCGCCTGTCGGCGTCGTCGGGCTCGACATCGCGCATCCGCTCGACGATCCGGACACGGACTTTCGGATTCATTTGAGCGTGGGATCGGACCTGTGAAGCTCGCCGGAAAGCGGACGGCGGTCGGCGCGCTCGTCGCGCTCGCCGCGATCACCACGCTGGGTGCGTGGCTCGTCGGAACCGAGAGCGGGCTTCATGCCGCGTGGCAAGTCGTATCGAGGTTCGTCCCCGACGACATCGAGATCGGTGCGATCGGCGGTCGGCTCGCGGGGCGGCTCGTGCTCGTCGACGTTACGTTCGAGAGACCGGACCTGCGCGCGCACGTCGAGCGCATCGAGCTCGATTGGCGGCCGAGTTCGCTCCTGCGTCGCGCGCTGTCCGTCGTTCGATTGCATGCGGCAGGTATCGACGTCGTGCGCTTCCCCGGTCAGGCCGAGCCCGACGACGACGCGCCGTTTCGCCTTCCCGACGAGCTGTCCACGCCGGTCGCGATCGAGATCGAGCTCTTGACCGTCGACGATCTGCGCGTGCGTGCAAGCCCGGACGCGGAAGCTTTGGTCGTCGACCACGTGCGCTTCGCGTTTCGTTTCCGCAATCGGACGCTCGCCGTCGACGGGTTCGCTCTGCAGGCGCCGCTGCTCGACGCGAGCGGGCGTGCCGAGGTCGAGACAGGCGGCGGTTACGCGGCGGACATCGCGCTCGACGCGACCGTCCGGCCGCCCGAGCGGCCTGCGGCGAACGCAGCGATCCGCGGCGCGGGCACGCTCGACGCGCTGACGGTGCGTGCGAGCATCGCGGCGCCGTACCTGCTCGAAGCCGAGGTCGTCGCCGCGGAGCTGCTCGAAAACCCGACGTTCGACGGCACGCTGCGCGCGCGGCTCGTGCCCGACGAGGTCGGTCTCGACGTGCCGGTCGCGGAGACGAACGTCGAGCTCGCGCTCGCGGGGCCGATGGACGCGCTCGGGATCCAGGCACGCGCGGACGCGTCGCTGCCGGGGTTCGCGGACATCGAGCTCGACGTCGATGCCCGATGGCTCGGCGCAGCCGTCGAGGTGGAGCGGCTCGAGATCACGGAGCGGGGCGGCCCAGGCGCCCTTCGGCTCGCGGGCCGCATCGACGTCGAGCCGGCGCTTTCCGCGGCGCTCGCCGGCGAATGGTCGGGGCTCCGTTGGCCGCTCGCCGGCGAGCCGGTCGCCGCGAGCCCGCGCGGGAGCGTCGAGCTCAATGGCACGCCGGCGCGGCTCGAGGGCCGCATCGATGCCGGATGGGATACGAACGGCCGCATCACGGGTGTTCTGCGCCGCGACGGCGAACGGATCGCCGCGGAGCTCGAATGGCGGGACGTGAGCTGGCCGCCGCGCGCGCCGCGGCTCGAAAGCCGCCGGGGCTCGCTCGAGGTCTCGGGGACGCTCGACGACTACGTCGTCACGGTCGACGCGGCGCTCGCCGCGACCGAAGACGTCGTCCGCGGCTTGCAGGCGTCCGGCGCGGCCGGGCATGTGCGCGCCGAGGGTCGCGGCGACCGGCGCAGTCTCGATCTCGCGCGCGTCGACATCGCCGTGCTCGACGGCGAGCTCGATGGCAGCGCGCGCGTCGAGTGGGAACCGTCGTTCGCAGCCGCGATCGACACCCGCTTCGCAAGGCTCGACCCGGGGCTCCTCGTTCCCGACTGGGGCGGTCGCGTCGACGGCGTGATCGAAGGGCACATCGCGTTCGGTGACGACGGCTTCTCGGCCGACGTCGCGACGCTCGACGTGGCCGGCACGCTGCGCGGCCGGCCGATCGATCTCGACGCGCGCGGCCGGTATGACACGTTCGACGGTGCGGCCCTCGAGGCACTCACGCTCCGCTCCGGCACATCGACGCTCGTCGCGAGCGGCCGCATCGACGAGCGGCTCGACGTCGAATGGGAGCTCGACAGCGGAAACCTCGAGGACTTCTGGCCCGGGCTCGCCGGCAAGCTTTCGACGTCCGGGCACGCGAGCGGACCCGTCGCGCGTCCGCTCATCGAGGCCGATGCGCGCGGCGAATCGCTCGCCGTCAGCGGCATCGAGATCGGAACGCTATCGCTCGCGGCACGGCTCGACGTCGCCGGCGAGGCCGATTCGAATGTTGCGCTCGACGTCACCGACGCGCACGTCGCCGGACGGCGCATCGAGCGGCTCGTCGTGCGCGGCGACGGCACGGCGGCACGGCACCGGCTGTCGGCCGACGGCTTGGTCGACGGCATCGAGGCCACGCTCGCGCTGCGCGGCACCGTCGAGCGGCCGTGGGAGAGCACCTACGTGTGGCGCTTCGAGCTCGACGAAGGCCGGATCGCGCACTCGGCGCTGCCGCCGTGGACGCTCGACGGCCCAGCGGCCGGAGCATTGACGGCGGGCGGCGCGGAGCTCGAGCGCTCGTGCTTGACGAGCGGCTCTGCCGCGCTCTGCATCGAGGCCGCGCGGCTCGACTCGCGAACGGACGTGCGCGTCGATCTCACCGAGCTGCCGTTCGCGCATTTCGCGGCGTTCCTGCCGCAGGACACGCGCGTGACGGGCACGGTGTCGGGCGACGGCCGCGTCGAGCTCGCACCGGGCGGCGCGCCCCGCGCGTCGCTGACGCTCGTCACGACGCCCGCAAGGATCTCGCCGATGCGAGCCGGCGGCGCCGTCCCCGACCTCGCTTTCGCAGCGGGCCGCGCGACGCTCGAGCTCGACGGCTCGCGCGTCGACGCGGCGATCGACTTGCCGCTCGCGCGCGAGCAGGGCGGTCTCTACGGGCGCGCGGCCGTGATGTTGCGCGAGGGCGAGCCGATCGGCGCGGGCAGCGTCGACGGCGGGCTCGAGGTCGATCTCGCGAATCTCGCGTTCCTGTCGGGGCTCGTCCGCGGGGTCGATGGCACGACGGGCGCGCTGTCGGTGGACGTCGAGCTGTCCGGGACCGTCGCCGCACCTCGCATCGCGGGCAGCGCGGTGTTGACCGGCGGCGGCGCCAGGCTGCGCGATCCCGGCATCATCGTCGAGCAGATCGAGGCCGCCGTCGTGGGTGACGGCAGCGGGCGGCTCACGGTCGACGTGTCGGCCGCGTCGGGCGACGGCACGCTCGAGGCCGACGGCGAGCTGCGCTTCGCCGACTCGGTCGTGATCGGAAGGCTCGCGTTGCGCGGCGAGGCTTTCGAGGTCGCCAACACACCGGATGCGCGACTCTGGGCGTCACCGGATCTCGTCGTCGACCTGGCGCCGAACCGCATCGATCTGACCGGTCGCGTGCTGATCCCGCGCGCACGCTTCACGCCTCGCGACTCGATCGAGGGCGCGGTGACGGTGTCGAGCGATCAGATCATCGTCGACGCGGAGGAAAGGCCGACCGCGCGGCTGTCGCGGCCGTTCTACGCGCGCGTCGCGCTGTCGCTCGGCGATGACGTCACGTTCGACGGCTTCGGGCTCACCGGAAAGCTCGCCGGCGGGCTCGAGATCGTCGAGGTGCCTTCGGAGCCGGTGACTGGCAGCGGCGAGCTGCGCGTCGAGTCCGGGACCTACGAGGCGTACGGGCAAGAGCTCGAGGTGAGGACTGGACGGCTGCTTTTCGCCGGGGGACCGGTCTCGCGGCCGGGGCTCGACATCGAGGCCGTGCGCAGGCCGACCGAGGACATCCTCGTCGGCGCGCGCGTGCGCGGCACTCTGGATCGGCCGGAGCTCTCCGTGTTCTCCGAGCCGCCGATGCAGCGTTCGGAGCAGCTGTCGTATCTGTTGCTCGGCCGGCCCCTCGAAACGGCGTCGGGCTCCGAGACATCGGCGCTGTCGCAGGCCGCGATGGCGCTCGGCCTCCGCGGCGGGAACTTCGTGTCCGAGCGTTTGAACCAGGCGCTCGGCTTCGACGAGTTCGGTATCCAGTCGCAGCCCGCGCAGGCGAACTCGGCGTCGTTCGTGATCGGGAAATATCTGACGCCGAGCCTCTACGTCAGTTATGGCGTCGGGCTCTTCGAGCCCGTGAACACGTTGCGCCTGCGTTACACGATCTCACGCCGCTGGCGGCTCGTGACCGAGTCGTCGACGGCGGCGAGCGGCGGCGATTTGATTTATCACATCGAGCGCGGGAACTAGCACGCCCGCTTTGCCGGCCGGCTCGCCGTTCTCCCGCTGATCGTCGGTCCGTCGGCTTCGCTTCGGCTCGTACGCGCGCAGCACGACGCATTCCCGTCGATGGCCGCGTGTCGGTCGCGCCGCGCTCGATCGACTCCGAGCCGTTCGCGGCGCGCTCGATCGACTCCGACTACTCCGCGAGCGGCTCTGCCGACGTGTCGCCGGCCAGCGCACGAATCTTCCGCGTCATGCTTGGTCGTCCCACGTGTGGCGGT
>CAZKNH010000005.1:0-72018 GCA_964553875.1 uncultured Gammaproteobacteria bacterium
CCGGCGACCTCTACAATGCCATTGTAGCGCTCTCCCAGCTGAGCTATGGCCCCACACAAGGAGCGGCACGCAGTTTATCACCGAGAACGCCGATCGACCAACGCTTGGCAGGCGTTCGCGTCGTATCGGCAGAGCTTCGAATCGAGCCTCGCTCGCCGGCCCGGTGCCGCGGTGCGCGCGAACGCCGTGCTCGTCCAGATTGCGCGGCGGCTTTTCGAGGACGGCGTCGCTTCGCTAATTGTACTTGCGATACACCGGCTTCACCGGCGGGCCGACCAGATGTTTCTCGACGCCGTCTTCGAGCGCGCGGGCATAGACTGCAAGCGCCGCGTCGACGGCCTCCGCAGTCCGGTCTATGTCCTCGGGGGCGTGCGAGAAGCTCACGACGAACGACGGCGCGATGACGCCGTGCCGGATCAGCTCCTGAAGGAACAGCGCTCGAAATGCCTGGGACGGCTTGCCGTCGCGGTCTGCAGTGACGTACTGCAGATTACATGAGCGGCCGACGACCTTGAAGTGCTCGCTCACGCCGTGCCGCCGGGCGATCTCGTCGACGGCCGCCCTCAAGCGGTCGCCTCGGTCGTAGAGCGTTTCTATCACCGGCTGCTCTGCGTACTCGCGCATCGTCGCGATCGCGGCCGCCATCGCGTGCACTTCCCCGCCGTGGGTCGTCGACAGCAGGAAGACCCGCTCCCGATCGTGGTTCAGGCCGCCGAGCTGCATGATCTCTCGGTCGCCGCAGAGCGCCGACAGCGCGAAACCGTTCGCGAGCGCCTTGCCGAACGTCGACAAGTGCGGACGGACGCCGTAGAGCTTTTGCGCGCCGCCTCTCGCCCACCGAAATCCGGTGATCATCTCGTCGAAGATCAGGATCGATCCGTTCCGCTCGCAGAGCGACTTCAGCCCGGAAAGGAATCCCGGCGCAGGCTCCTCGGTTCTGGCCGGCTCGAGGATGACGCCCGCGATCCTGCCGGGATGCTCGGTGAACACTCGCTCGGCGCTTTCCAGGTCGTTGTAGCGGAAGGTCACGGTCAGTTGCCGGACGGCCTCGGGGATGCCCGCGGTCATCGGCGTGACGGAGAAGAACCAGTCGTTGTACGAAAAGAACGGATGATCGATGCAGACCGCAATCAGGTCGCGGCCCGTGTACGCGCGCGCGAGCTTGACGGCGGCGGTCGTCACGGTGGAGCCGTCCTTCGCGAACTTCACCTGCTCGGCGTTCTCCACCTCCGCGAGGAGCATCTCGGCGCACTCGACCTCGATGGGCGCCGGGCGGGTGAAGTTCGTCCCGAGCTCGAGGGCCTCGGCCACGGCGTTCACGACCCGCGGATACGCGTGACCCAGCGTCACCGCGCGCAGGCCCATTCCGTACTCTATAAACTCGTTGCCGTCCACGTCCCAGACGTGGCAGCCCCGGCCTCGGGCGATGAAGCCCGGAGCGAGCAGCGGGTACTGATCGTCGCCCTTGGCGTAGGTGTGGCAGCCGCCAGGGATGACGGCATGCGCACGCGCGCTCAGCTCGATACTGCGCCGATACCGATCTCTTTCTTCTCTCGGCACGCCGTCTTCCCGTTGGTTTTCCATAGCTCCCACGGCGCTTTGCCGGCCGCGTACATCCGGTCGAAAGTGATCTTGTCCTTCAAGGTGTCCATCGAGCGCCAGAAGCCCTCGTGCCGATAGGCCAGGAGCTTCCGTTTCGCGATCAGCCTGTGGAACGGGGCCTCGACCAGCTCGTCGCCCGGCTCCATGTAGTCGAAGATTTCCTGGCGCAGGATGAAGAAGCCGCCGTTGATGAAGAAGTCGGAGTCTCTGATCGCCCCGAGCTGCGTGACGTAGCCGTCCGGCCCCATCCGGATCTGATGGAAGCTGTGCCAGGTCTGGACGGCGGCGAAGCTTGCGATTGCGTCGCTGCGCTCGAATTGCTCGTACATCTCGTCGAGCGGGATATCGGCGAGACCGTCACTGTAGTTCGCGAGGAACACGGGCTCCGACTCGAGGTAGTGCCGCACGGCCATGAGTCGCTCGCCGATATTGCTGTGCAGGCCCGTGTCGACGAAGGTAATGCGCCAGCCGTCCAGGTCGCTCGAGTGCAGCTCGACTTTTCGACCGCCCTCGCTCAACGTGAAGTCGTTCGACATCGCCTCGTTGTAGTTCAAAAAGTACTCGCGGATTGCATCGCCGCGATAGCCGAGGCAGAGGATGAAATCGGTGTGTCCGAAGTGAGCGTAATACCGCATCAGGTGCCACAGGATCGGTCTGTATCCGATGTTGACCAGTGGCTTCGGTATCGTCTCGGAATGCTCGCGGAGGCGCGTGCCGAGCCCGCCGCAGAATAGTACTACTTTCATTGCTTGTTATGTCCCCGGAGGCCTCTTCCTTCGAGGTCAGCGCGGCGATTATGTCGGATCGCGTCGTCAGTATTCAGCGAATCCGTCCACAGTTCTCGGATCGAAATCCGGATAGTGCGCGTCTCGTTCGAGTATCTCTGTCGGCTTTTCAGGCCAGGCGATCCCGAAGGCTGGATCGTCCCATCTCACGCCGCGCGCCAATGACGGGTCGTAGAAGTCCGTCATCATATATAGGACCGCGCAGTTGTCTGTCAACGTCAAGAAACCGTGGGCGCAGCCGGCAGGTATGTACAGCGCTCGCGGCTGATCCTCGGCAAGCTCGACGCCGACGTGGCGAAGGTATGTCGGGGACTTCGGCCGTAGATCGAGGGCGACGTCGAAGATACGCCCCCTGACGCAGGTGACGACCTTGTCTTCCCTCGACGGCGGGAGCTGAAAGTGCATGCCGCGAAGCGTCCCGCGGCGAGTCGTCACCGACAGGCTCGTCTGAACGATGTCGCCGCGAACGTGAGCGGCTTCGGCCTCTTGCCGACACCAAAGGCGCCGAAAAGAGCCGCGCGGGTCGGAGTGCGCCAAAGTCTCCACGACGAAGACGCCCTCGACGGCCGTTCGATCGAAATGCAACCGTCTCCCCGAATCGCCCACGATTGTTCTTCACCTGGAAGACCGAAGGGAGTGATTCTACAATAGCTCCGGCTCTTGCCGGTCACGGGACATGCCCAATCGAATGGCGTTGCATGGGCGGCCGTTCCGAGGCCGCTTCAATTGTGAACGCGGTCATTGGTGACGTGCAGACGCTACTTCAGAATGCCGGGCTAAACGGCTTCGCCTGACGGCGCTGCCCGGCCACGCCTTATCCGAATAAAAGGAAAGCGATCTGACTGCCATGCCATCCGAGCACCCTGGGATCTCTAGCCGCTTGCCGGGCACGCCCCCGAAGTGTCGCTTTTGCAGCGCCCCGCTGAGCGAGCGATTCGTGGATCTCGGCATGTCGCCGCTCTGCCAAACGCAGATCGCACCCGAGCAGCTGAACCAGATGGAGCGCTTCTACCCGTTGCTCGTCTGGGTTTGCACCGAATGCTTCCTCGTGCAGCTCGAGGAATACGTCAGCCCGGACGTCGTGTTCGGGTCGGATTACCCTTACTTTTCGTCGTACTCCGACAGCTGGGTCGCTCACGCGAAGCGCTACGTGGAGCACATGCAGAGCGACTTCGGGATCGGAGCCGGCTCCTTCGTCGTCGAGATCGCGAGCAACGACGGTTATCTTCTCCAGCACTTCATCGATCGGGGCGTTCGCTGCCTCGGCGTGGAGCCCGCGGCGAGCGTCGCGAATGCGGCGTTGGAGAAGGGAATCCCGACGACCTGCCGCTTCTTCGGCACAGAGACGGCGCGAGACCTCAGGGCGAGCGAAGGCGCAGCCGATCTCATTCTCGGCAACAACGTGCTTGCCCACGTGCCGAACCTGAACGACTTCGTAGCGGGCGTGAAGGTGCTGCTCGCGGACGATGGAGTGGTCACGTTCGAGTTCCCGCATCTGATGAAGCTCATCGAGCTCAATCAGTTCGACACCATCTACCACGAGCACTTCTCGTATTTTTCGTTCACGACCGTGCGCCAGGTCTTCGCCGCGCACGGCCTCAGGATCTTCGACGTGCGCGAGCTGCCGACGCATGGCGGCTCGCTGCGCATCTATGCCTGCCACGACCAATCGGCCCGTTACGAGAACCACTCGCGCGTCGACGAGCTCGAGCAGCGCGAGATCGCGGCGGGCTACCGGCGTCTCGAGGCCTACAGGGGCTTCGCGGAGAAAGTCGAGCGGACGAAGCGCAAGCTGCTCGAGTTCCTGATCACGGCCAAGAACGAGGGGAAGAAGATCGTCGGCTACGGCGCTCCGGGCAAAGGCAACACGCTGCTCAATTACTGCGGAATTCGCACGGACTTCCTCGACTACACCGTCGATCGCAATCCTCACAAGCAAGGGACCTACACGCCGGGAACGCGAATCCCGATCCTCGATCCGTCGGTGATCTTCGAGACCAAGCCGGATTACGTGCTGATCCTGCCCTGGAATCTGGCGGCGGAGATCACGCAGAAGATGGCGGGGATTCGCGAATGGGGCGGCCGATTCGTGGTGCCGATCCCGGAAGTCCGCTTCGTCGACTGAAAATCGAGGTTTCAACGTGAGAATTTTGTTGACGGGGATCGAGGGCTACATCGGCTGCCTCCTCGGACCGATGCTCGCCGCCCGCGGGCACGACGTGATCGGGCTCGACACCGGGTACTACCGCGACGGCTGGTTGTACAGCGACGGAGAGTCGACCGTCCCGTTTCCACCGATCCTGCAAAAGGACCTGCGGCACGTGACCGCCGCCGACCTCGACGGCATCGAGGCCGTGGTGCACCTGGCGGAGCTCTCGAACGATCCGCTCGGAGAGAACAAGCCGCAGATCACTTTCGACATCAACCATCGTGGCTCGGTGCGGCTCGCGACGCTCGCCAAGGAGGCCGGTGTCCGGCGCTTCGTCTACACGTCGTCCTGCAGCGTGTACGGCGTCGGCGACGGCGGCATTCTCGACGAGACGTCGAAGGTGAACCCGCAGACGGCCTACGCGGAGTGCAAGGTGCTCGTCGAGCGCGACGTCGGCAAGCTCGCCGACGAGGGCTTCTGCCCGACCTTTCTGCGCAACGCGACGGCCTACGGCGCCTCGCCGCGGATGCGGTTCGACATCGTGCTGAACAACCTCTCCGGGCTCGCGTGGACCACGAAGCGCATCGCGATGACCAGCGACGGCACGCCCTGGCGCCCGCTCGTCCACGTGACGGACATCTGCCGGGCGATCATCGCCGTGCTCGAGGCGCCGGAGGACGACGTCCGCGGTGAGATCTTCAACGTCGGCAGGAACGAAGAGAACTACCGCGTGAAGGAAATCGCGGAGATCGTCGCGAGCTGCTTCCCCGGGTGCGAGATCACGTTCGGTGAGAGCGGCGGGGACAATCGTAGCTATCGCGTATCGTTCGACAAGATTCACGACCGTCTGCCCAGCTTCCGCTGCGAGTGGAGCGCCTTGGACGGCGCTCGCCAGCTACGGGAAGTGTTCGAGACGGTCGAGCTCGGCCCTGAAACCTTCTCGTTCAGGGCGTTCACGCGGTTGAAGCAGCTGCACTATCTGCAGCGGACAAAACAGATCGACGAGCAATTCTACTGGCTACCCGGCCGCTCTCTGTCGCACAAGGTCGCCGCTCACCGATGACGGCCACCCTTGCCGGACGCATACCTCCGGACATAGGAGACCAGCTGCTCGGCCTCGTCAGGACGCTGCTGCCGTTCAACCGCAGCATCACGGGCCAAGGCGTCCGCGACACGCTGGCCGCGATCGGTGACGTCGCACCGCTCGAAGTGCATGCCATCCCGACCGGAACGCAGGTCTTCGACTGGACGATTCCGAAGGAATGGAACCTCAAGGAAGCCTACATCGAGGACTCGCGCGGCAACCGCATCGTCGACTCGCGGAACAGTAATCTGCACGTCGTCGGCTACAGCGTGCCGATCGACGCGCGGATGCCGCTTGCCGAGCTCAAGCGTCACCTGCACACCCTGCCCGACCAGCCGGACTGGATCCCGTACAGGACCTCGTACTACAAGGAGACCTGGGGCTTCTGCCTGAGCCACCGCCAGCTCGAAGGCCTTACCGACGGCGAGTACCACGTCAGGATCGATGCGTCGCTCGAGCCCGGAGTGCTCAATTACGGCGAGGCGGTCATCCCCGGCCGATCGACCGACGAGTTTCTGCTCTCTGCTCATGTCTGTCATCCCACGCTCTGCAACGACAACCTGTCCGGCATCGCGATCGCGGCGTGGATTGCCCGGCTGCTCGCGCAGCAGCGGCGGCGGTACACGTATAGAGTCCTATTCATTCCCGGCACGATCGGCGCCATCGCCTGGCTCGCCACGCACCGCGAGACCCTCGGCCGCGTGAAGCACGGCCTGGTGCTCGCGCTCCTCGGCCGGTCTGCTCCGCTGACCTACAAGAAGACTCGAAACGGCACCGCCGAGATCGATGCCGTCGCGGCACACGTGCTGCGCAGGCGGGGCGGGTCTCACGAAATTCTCGAATTTTCGCCGTGGGGCTACGACGAGCGGCAGTTCAATTCGCCGGGGATCGCGCTCGACGTCGGCCGGCTGTCGCGAGGCTCCGAGGGCGGCTACCCGGAGTATCACACGTCCGCCGACAACTTCGATCTCTTGAACGCTGCCGCGCTCGGCGAGTCGTTCGCCGCGCTGTGCGAGATCATCGATGTCGTGGAGCGGAACGGCCGTTATCGCAACCTGCGGGGCTACGGCGAGCCCCAGCTCGGCAAGTACGGCCTGTACGAGAACCTGGGCGGCGCAAGCTCCGTCACGGCGGCAAGGCTTGCGCTCTTGTGGGTACTGAACCAGTCGGACGGGTCGCACAGCCTGCTCGACATCGCCGAGCGATCCGGCCTCTTGTTCGACGACATCGTTTTTGCCGCCGAAAGGCTTCACGCCGCCGGGCTGCTCGAGCCGCTCGACAGCCACCTGCACGAGGAAGCGTGATGCGCGGCCTGACCCTCGACATCACGGCCCGACCGTTCGGAACCGTGCTCGTGATCGGCGCTCACAGCGACGACATCGAGATCGGCGCCGGCGGCACCGTGCGGCAACTGATCGAATCGACTCCGGGCCTTCGCATCCACTGGGTCGTGCTCTCGGCGGCGGGCGCGCGCCGGGACGAGGCGTTGCGGAGCGCCGCGAGCATACTCGGCGACGGGCCGCAACATCGAGTCGAGACGTTCTCGTTTCGCGACGGGTTCTTCCCGTACGAAGGCACGAGCGTCAAGGAGGCGTTCGAGAAGCTCAAGTCGGGCTGCGATCCCGACGTGATCCTCACGCACTACACCGGCGATCTTCACCAGGACCATCGACTGGTCGGGGAGCTCACGTGGAACACGTTCCGCGACCACCTGATTCTCGAGTACGAGATTCCGAAGTACGACGGCGGCCTCGGCTCGCCGAGCGTGTACGTGCCGCTGTCGGCCGCCACGATGCGGACCAAAGTCGCAGGGCTGATGGAGCATTTCGGGTCGCAGCGCAGCAAGAGCTGGTTCACCGAGGATACCTTCTACGGCCTGGCGCGCCTGCGAGGGCTCGAATGTCGCGCGCCGGACGGCTACGCCGAAGCGTTCTACTGCCGCAAGCTCGTTTGGCGGATCGGGTGACGGACCCGTCCGAGGACGACCATCAAGCGCTAGCGGGAATGCCGTCTCACTAGAGTGAGAGCGAGCCGTTTTCGAGTGGCCCGAAGCGCTCGCGCCCCCCACAGATAGTTCAAACGCGCCCCCATCGCCTCGACGAAACCAACGCGGCCGGCGACGGAGAAGCCCAGCTGCTCGAGCGTACGAAGCTGTGCCTCGTTGTCGGGGCGCACGAAACCGACGTGAGTGCGAACGCCTTCCCGTGTGGCAAGGTCGTCCATGACGTGAGCCATGAGCCGCGGCACGACCGCTCTGGCGCGCTGCTCGGGAACGCAGAACCCGCGCCAATGGTACGCCTCGTCCGGTTCGAGCACATACGTGCGATTCAACACGCCATCGGCGAACGAGCCACCTACCTTGCTCCACGTGCTGCCGACCACTTTGCCATCCCTTAGCGCCACGTAGCAGAGCCAGCCCTCGGCAAGCTTCTCCAACGAGACGGCTTTCGAGATTTGCCACGGGTCCACGGCAGTGAGCTCGTCGAGCTCCTGGTCGTCGGCAGGGGTGATTCGCCGAAACTGCAGATCGCCGAACAGACGGTCGGCCCGTTGCAATTGCTCGGCGATGCGCGGGTCGAGACGGCCGGAGGTGGATTCGCCGCCGAGCACCATCACGTAGAGGTGGAGGCGCGTCCACCGGGGCAATGCCCGGGCGCGAATGCGAGCCCACACGCCACCGAATCCCTCGTGCGCCCATACGTCGAGCGCACGCCGCAGGACTGTCATCGGGGAACTCAAGCGAACGATCCGAGCGTTCGTTTTCTCATCCGTAGATGCCGCGTCGCGCACCACAGCTGAACGGTGCGCGGTTGCGACTTCGCAAAGGAGCGGAGGGTGAACCTTCCGAAACACGGCATTGTAGCTGAGCGACGCGGCTCGGAGCGTGATAATTCTCACAGCCGACGATGCAGGACGGCCCGCACGCACATCGCCTCCTGAGCCATTTCCCGCAGGCGCGGATCAATGCGACGCGCCGGACGTCCGCGGTGTCGAAAACTTTGACAATGCGGGGACAGAAGCCGCGCAAGTCATTGAAACAAAAAGGGACTCCAGCTGGCCCGAGAATTGCTTTATTCCGGCATCGGCATCGTGAGGAACACGCTGACATGGGAAGTTCGCACGCTAAGCAGCACATACTGCTTCCGACGGTCGCCGCCGGGTTGCTGTTGTTCTTTGCATCTGCCGGCCACGCGCAAACGTCGGGGGCAGGCGCCTCGCAGCTCGTGACGTTGACTTGCACCGGCAGCCCCTGCCCCTTCGGCCAGACGGCGGGTGCCGAGGCCATCGTATGGCCCTCGCATGTCGAGCCTCTCGCAACTCGCCTCGGTTATACGGCATCGGCAGGTCTCTTCCTGCCAGCGAACATCGCGAATGGGGCGGTGTTGACGATCACGAGCGGCGTCGCCAGCGTGTTCGCCGGCCTGCCGAGCTCCGCCTCGCACAGGACATTAGCGTCGCTGTCGGCCGGTGACACTTTTGTCGTCTCGGGCCTCGCGCCCGGCGAAGTGCTGAGCGTCCAAAGCCTCATCGTCTTCACATATGAATTCGAGCTCCCGGCCCCGGAGGTTCCGGAAGCCCCGATTCCCGCGGCGCAGTCCCAGTGGGTCACTGCGACTTGCACCGGCAACCCGTGCCCGTGGGGGCCGTCGCTCAGCGGATATGCAATCGCCTGGCCTGACAATGGGCAGCCGACCAACACGCGCCTGGGCTACACCTTCTCTCACGGGGTATACCTGCCGGCTGACAGGGCGAACGGCGCCACGGTGTGGGTCGAGAGTGGGACCGTCACGCTGTTCGCGGCCTTGCCGAACGCCACGACCCATCGCACCGTGGCGACGATCCCGGCAGGAGGCTCCTTCGAGGTCTCGGGCCTTGCCCCCGGCGAAGTCTTGAGCGCACAGAGCCTTGCCCCGTTCACGTACGGCGTCGCCTTGCCGCCCCCGCCGCCTCCGCCGCCGGCCGGCTCAGGTGCGTCGGAGTACGTCACCCTGACCTGCGCGCTCAGCCCGTGCCCGTGGGGTCCGTCGGTCGCAGGACACCTCATCGTCTGGCCGAAGGAGGCTCAGCCGCTCAGCCGTCAACACAACTACATCGCATCGAAGAGCGTCTACCTGCCCGCGAGCGTAGCGAACGGCGCGACTATCACCATCGACTCCGGCACAGCCACCCTGTACGCGGGCTATCCGAGCTCCTTGTCGCACCGGTCCCTTGCGACCTTGACCGCAGGACATTCTTACGTGGTTTCCGGCCTGGCGGACGGGGAAGTGCTGAGCGTGCTCAGCCCTTCGGCTTTCGTCTACCGGACCGAGCTGTCGTTGCCACCAGAGCCCGAGACCGGCGAGCTCATGACGGCAGTGCCTGCTCGATGGGTCTGCGACACGCCAGGCTGCAACAGCCCGGATTGGGTCGGGGCCGCCTTCACGTGGCCGTCGTGGGCCGCATACCCGAACAACGGCCGCTCCGGCGACCAGTCGAGGACCGTCTACTCTCCGTCCGGCGGGCTGCTCTATCCCTACATGGGGTCGTGGGCGGACGGCTGCGAGATCACCGGTGAATCGGGCGCGATCCTGATCATCGAGTGGCAGCGCGGCACGGATGCGTGGCGCCAGACGCTGCTCGGTCCCGGTGACACGCACGTGATCAGCCTGTCGTGGCCCGAAGACGGCGCGTTGATCGAGGCTTGGCCGGGCTCCAGCATCTCGGTCAAGAACTGCGAACCTCAGCCTCTTCCGTAAACCTCAAGCCTCGGCCGGCCCGCATTTCGCGGGCCGGCTCTCAAGGCGGCCCTTCATCGATCGCTCGGATTGGTTCAGCAGCCGCTTAGAACCGTTCCGCGCGCTTCAAGTAGAGCACGGCGTTGTCCGGGAAGGGCGGTGAAAACACTCTCACGCCGTCCGTCACCGTAATCTGGCCCGTCGCGACGACGGACCCGGTGCTCGGGTTGAACCACTCGTAAGCGTAGGTCCCGCCCGTGACGTCGAGCGTGAACGCCCCCGATTCCGGCTGGTACACCAGATATTCCTGGCCGGGATGGGTCAGGCAAAATCGCGTAGAGCACACGCTGGAGTCGGCTTGCGGCCGCATCGCGGCCAAGTCCATTCGGACGGCGTAGCTCAGCGTTTGGCCCATGGCCTGCCGGGCGGACTCCCGGCCGTCGGCGCTCGGGGGAAACCTCACGATGCCGCCGTCCATGAACAGGATGTGCAGCCCGCGCGTGAAGCATTTCCAGACCCAGATTCCGTCCCCACCCTCGCCCCACAGGTGGTCCGTATCGGCGATCACGACCTTGCGGCCGTCCGGGATCGGAGGGTCCTCCTTGTACCCGCCTTCCTCGTTTGGCGAGATCCAGTCGGCCGGGCTGTCGAAGAGCGTCTCATTGCTGCCGCCCTCGTATTGAAAAGTCATGCCGACGGGATGCTGCTTCGGCTTCGTGGCCTCATACGTCTTCACGACGTCGACCATGTGATACTGCCACTCGGTGGAGTGCGCGCCCGCCTCGTTTGCGATCTCATACAACACGTTGTCGAGATCGTTGACCGTGTCGATCACCTTTCGAACGTACGCTTCCTGCACCGCGGTCACCTCCGGATAATCCAGAGTGGTCGCGCTCGTGCCGGGGGCGTCGATGCCGTTGATGTTGTTGCGTGCGTCGAACGGGAAGCCGTCCGTCGACGGCGATCGGTAGAACTGCAGCCCGTAGCCGTCGAACAGCATGATGGCCACGTAGATGCCCCGATCGCTCGCGGCCTTCACCCGGGCGCGCAGCCGGTCGAAATAGCTCTGGTCGAACCTCGAAAGGTCGAACTTCGGCATGCCGTCGCTCGCGGGCCCCGGCCCCGTGCGGAGCCACGGAAAGGGGGCGACGGTGAACGTCCGATCGTCGACGGTGAACCGGGGAAGCTCCCAGGTCCAAAGCCGAAAGAAGTTGTGTCCTCTATCCTCGAGAAAGTCCAGGTACGCGGCGTAATCGAACGTGACCGGAGAACCGAAAATCGAGCCGTCGCGCAAATTGGCCCAGACATGCGAACCGGTCAGGTAAATGGCTCTTCGGCCGTCGTCGGTGAAATAAAGCGGATTGTCGGGATGGACGCGAAGCGGTCCGCCCGCGAGCGTGAGGCCGTTCAGACCAAAACAGATCAGCACGCCGCAAGCGAGCCGTTTCATTGGTGGTCCCCGGCGGGCGCGGTCAGGCCCGCACACATCCCATTATTGGCATATTTAGCATACCTATCTTATCGCCAGATCTAACACTAGCGTCGGCGCAAGTCAATCGGAACCAGTTACCAGCTCTCCGCGCAGACAACGCCGAAACTCTCCCGCGATGCGCTCGACGAGCAGGTCCCAGTCGTGGGCTTTCGCGCGAGCCTGCCGCGCCAGCACCGCATCGTCCGTGTTCCGCTCCGGCCGTAGCGCGTCGAGGAGCGCGTCCTCCCACTCATCGACGCCGGAGGCCGTCTCGAGCACGTCGCTGAACGGCCGAACGGCTTCGATCGGCGCCGACACGACGGGCCGTCCCGAGGCCAGGTATTCGTGCATCTTGAGCGGATAGATGTAGTTCGTGTAGTCGGATACTTCGTAGCACATCATGCAGACGTCGAAGTGCTGGCAGTAACCGGGCAGCTGCTCGACCGGCTTGTTACCCAGAAGATGCACATTCGGCAGACGCTGCAGTTGCTCGAGCAGGGGCTTCTTGCCGCCTATGTTGCCGACCGGCCCGACCAGCACGAACGACCACTCGGGACGGCGCGTCGCCAGTCCAACCAGCAGCGCCAGATCGAGCTGCACTTTGATCACGCCGACATAGCCCATGCGGGGACGAGGAATGTCCGCAAGGTCTGCGGGCTCGGGCTGCAGCGTGGAGAACGCGGCGTAGTCCACCCCGTTGGGAATACGAACGCTGTTCTGATTGATGGAACCCTTCTTCTCGAAGAGTTTCTGCGAATGAATGATTACCAGATCCGCAGCGCGAATCAGCGCGACCTCACGCGGATCGTTCGGGCGATCGACCGACGAGAAGCTGTACTCGTCGTCGATGTGATAGCAGACGAGATCCGCGTCGACCGCATCGAGCGCCCAATCATACTGTGGGCGCCAGACATACAGCACGATCCTGGTGCATCCGCGCCGCCGCAGTGTCTCGACCGCGTCGCGCACGCGCTGCCGCCGCAACCAATTGCCGACGAACCGCGGCCGGTACACTTCGGCCCGCCAGCGGCCGGGACGATACACCGTGAACTGCGAACGGCGTGTACGAATTTCCTCGACCGACTCACCGGCATGAAAACGTCCCAGCCAGTAGTCTCGCCAGCCGCGGGCCGGCTCGACCCAAACTACGTCGAATTGCTGCGCGAGCCGGTGCAGCACGTGGTGGCGTACGGTCCAGACGCCGAGCCACCGGTCGGGGACGAGCGCAACGACGCCAATCGAACTGTCGGTTCGCGGCTCGGCGGAACTCACGCGCTGCTATGCTCCACGTCGCGTCCGTCGGCGGACCTCGAAAGCAGTCGCGCCTCCGCGATGCGGCCCACGTACTCGTACGTCGAAGCCTTGTAGTAGAACCGCCGTTTCTCTTCGAGCGTCACCAACCAGCGCAGTGCATTGCTCGCTGCCGCGCGAAACAGATAGCGCGGAACGCCGAACCACCTGACCTGGCCGGGCGGCACCTTGGATTTGCGCATCGACATCCGCCCGAAATGGAAGTACCAATGCAGAAAGTAGGCTTTCGTGGCGCGTTCCGGCTCGACCGGATGATCCACTAGTGCATCGGGAAAATAGAAGATCCGGCCGCCGTGCTCCCGCACACGTGCACATAACTCGCTGTCTTCACCCACGGTGTGCACGTCCCCTCGCGGGCCGAGATCGGTGCGGAACCCTCCGACACGATCGAAAACCTCGCGGCGGAACGCCATGTTCGCGCCGTAGACAGGCTTATCGATCTCCCGAGCCTCGGAGCCGAAATCGAGGAAAACGACGGCCTGCTTCAGCGCGAACTCGCCCTCGCTCGAGAACCAGGAAGGCGGCTCCTGCTTCCAAAGGGGGCGAATTCTCCCGCCTGCACCGACGCAGTCGTGCTTCTTGAACCCTTCGATGTAAGCGGCAAGCCACCCCTCGTCGATCAGCACGTCATCGTCGGTGAACGCGATGATCTCGCCCCTCGCGCGCGCTATGCCGGTGTTCAGCGCGTGTGACTTACCCTGCCTCGACTCGAACACATACTCGAGCGGCAGCCCTCGCGAGCGGAACCGATCCGCCACGGCATGCGTGTCGTCCTTCGAATTGTTGTCGACGAGTATGAGCTCCCACGTTGCGTCGCTCGGTAAACGCTGGCGGCCGAGCGACTCGAGCACGACCGCCAAGTGTGCCGCACGGTTGTACGTGCACAGTACGACGCTGATCGTTGGCGTGCCACTCGCGGATGTATCACCGGTCGTGCGGTTTACGGATTTCATTGCTGCCATCTCGTTGGCCGACATCGGAAGCGCGTCAGGCCGGCTCGGCGCCCGGCAGCAGACCGATGGCCCTGCGCAACCGCCGCAACACGGCGGAGCTCGCCCTCGAGGCCAACGAACGCCTCGGCGTGACGACGAACTGCCAGCGCTTACCCCCGACGGGTGCCCACTGCTCCTTGTACTGCTGACCGCCGCCCATGTCCAAAGCGGCGTATCCCGCCGACGCGGCCCACTGGTGCACCGCGTCGAGCAAGCGAGTGCCGATGCTGTGCTTCTCGTATTCCGGCTCGCGGTGGTAAGCGATACCGATGACGTGATCGTCATGCACGAGCTGCACGGCGGCACCGACAGCCTTGTCACCGTCGTGCAGCGAGATCGTGAAGTGCCGGCCGCGAGGCTCCCAGTACCGCGCGATGACCAACCGATCCCGCACGTCCAAGACCTCGTCGAAGCCTTCGGGCGCCCATTTCCGCCCCCAGTTGACGAGCGCCCACTCCGCTGCGCCGGGCTCGTTCACCGCCACCGTGAAGGAACGGCACCTGCGCCGCGCTTCTTTGATACGCCCCCACAGACGCGTCTCCTTCCAAAACGCCTCGTAGTCGCCGCGTAGGGACAACCGCCGTGTCTCTATGCACTCGAGCCGCTTGAAGCGGTCGCTCGTGGGAGGTTCGACTGCCTGGCGCCACCAGCTCACGAACAGCGGCACGTCGAGCGCGGTCAGCGCCGGCACGAGCATTCCGTCGCGAACGGGGAACAGCGAGCCCGGGACGATCCACGTCGTGACCGGAGTCCAGCGCTGCCCCTCGCGACGCACGCCGACGACCGCCAACGGATCACCGCCGAGCGTCACGAGCGCAGTGCGCTTCTCCACGGGCGCGGGGTTCGTCGCGAGCTCGCGGTAGAGCTCGTGCGGGCACATCGGCATCTCGGGCAGCGTCGCCAGCGCGGCGTCGAGGTCGTCGTGCCAGGAATCGAACCAATCGACGCGCAGCCTGCGCCGGTTCAACCAGCGTGACGCGTGACCTGCAATCGGCTGCGGCTCCGTCTCTCTCGTATCGGTCCCCTGCATCCTGCTCCTCACCGCGTTATCGAGGCTTCATTGCCCAGTGCCACGAAGCGCCTGGTCATGAAGCCGACGGGCGTGGCTGCACATGATCAGCGGGCTCTGCGAGCAAGCGCCTCGCCTCGACGACTCGGCCGAGCGCCTCGGCCGTCTCGAGCTTGCGCTTGAAGCGCGCGACCGGCGCGAGCGTCACCCACCACTTGAACGCGTTCACGACGAGCGCGCGGATCAGATAGAGCGGCACGCCGAACATGCGGCGGCCGTCCCGCGGAATGTTCCCCATCCGCGCAGAGGTGCGCCCGAAGTCGAAATACCACGACAGATAATACGATTTCGTCGCGCGCTTTTCCTCGACCGGGTGATCGACGATCGCGTCGGGCACGTAATAGAGCGGCTCACCATGCTTCGCGAGCCGTTGGGAAAACTCGGTGTCCTCGCCGCGCAGCAACGAGTCGGGCGTCGGGCCGAGATCGGCTCGGAACAGCCCGTACTTCTCGAACGCCTCGCGCCTGAATGCCATGTTGCAGCCGACCAGCGCGACGCCGGTCAGCGGACGCGGCGTATCTCCGTGCTCGAACTGCATGATCGCCATGCGCAGCCGATTCGGGCCGGTGAGCACGAGCCAGCTCGGCTGAGGCTGCCGCCACAACGGTCGCACGCGTCCGCCGATACCGGTGCATGGAAGTGTTCGGAAAGCCTTGTCGATCTCGCGGATCCAGTCGGGATGGACGTACACGTCGTCGTCCGTGAAAGCAATGATGTCGCCGTGCGCGGCCGCGACGCCGGTGTTCAACGCATGCGACTTGCCCTGACGCCCCTCGAACAGGTACCGAACGGAGAACCCGGACTGCTCCGCCGCGAACGCTTCGACGACCTGCCGCGTATCGTCGGAGGAGTTGTTGTCGACGACCAGAAGCTCCCAATCGATCTCGCCGTTCGCAGTCTGCGCGGCGAGCGTCGCGAGCGCTTCCCGAAGCATCGCCGAACGATTGTAGGTGCAGAGAATGACGCTGATCATGGTCGTGATGCGTTGGCCGCGCGGGGTCCTTGCTGGTTCTTCTTCGCTGGACGGCGGGACCGCCCCTCGTGCGGGGTAGTGTACTTCACGCCGCAGCTCGAAAAGGTAGCATGCCGCCCGGGTTGGCGACGCGCTGCGCAGCGGGTCACGAAACGGGGACCACCGGGCGGCGCGTCCCCTACCGAGGCGAACGCGTCAACCGCGGCAGCGCGCGGGCCGCTTTGCCGACCGGGTCGAGCAGGCGCCGCAGGACGTGCCGGCGGAGGACCCAACGATCGATCTCGAGCCCCTGCTGCGCGAGCGCGGCGGTATGAAATTCCCAGAACTCGCGCGGTGCGCCTTCAATCTTCGCGCGTGCGAGGAGATCGTAGTAGCGCCACGAAACCGAGCCGATCGTTCGCGCGAGCTCCGCTTCGTCCAGGTACTCGGGCCCGAACCGGTGCACGGTCAGAAAGTGCATCAGCGTCAGCGGATTGAAACGCGCCATACGCTCCCATAGCGAGCCCGGTTCTCGCCGGTTGAAGCTCAGCACCTGGAAGACGAAACCGAAGTCCGCTTCCCGTAGGATCTCGAAGCAGACCTCGACGTCCTCGAACGGTGACGTCGGCCGGTAGAACGCCGGCGCGCGGGCGCGCACGAGATCGGCGCGGAACAGCACCGACGTCGGCGAGCCGAATACCGTGAGGCCCTGCTTGAGCGCCATCCGACAGATCTCGCGGCCGTCGTAGACTCCGGTGCCGAACTCGAGCCCCGCTTGGGCGATGTATCGCCCCTCGATCCCGAAAGCCGATACGAGCCCGACGCGGGGATTCGCGTCCGCCAGCCGAACCATTTCGGTCAGACAGGACGGAAAGATCCAGTCATCGGCCTGAACGACCTTGCAGTAAGTGCTCTCCACAGAGATCGCCGTGAGCGCGCTGTTGTAGTTGTCGACCTGGCTCAGATGGGTCGGCTGGCGGAGCAGCCGGATTCTCGGATCGCGCTCCGCGTACTCGGCGGCGATTTCCCCGCCGCCGTCCGTGCTGCAGTTGTCGACCAGCACGTACTCGAAATCGCGGAAATCCTGCCGCAGCACGCTCTCGATGCACTCGCGCAGGAAGCGCGCCGTGTTGTAGAACGGCGTCACGACGCTCACTCGCGGCGAGCTCACTGCCGAAGCCTCCGTGATCGGATCGCGAGCGTCATTGCGACGCGGCTACGAGATCGTATTGCGAATCGAGCTCGCGCCTGAAGCCGGCGAGGCGCTCTCGAACCGTCGAACGCTCGATCTCGAGCCGCGACTCGAGCGCGTCGAGGGCGGCGCGAATCTCCGGCACGTCCGACCGCTCGATGTCGAGGCAGTAACGCTCCTGCCCGAGCTCCCGCATCAGATCAACGACCTTCCGATCGTAGGACAGCGCGACCACTGGCGTGCCCGCGAGCTGCGACAGCACGACGCCGTGAAGCCGGCTCGCGACGACGATATCGAGGTCCGATGCGGCACGCATGAACTCCTCGACCGTCTCCGACGGAGGCACGTCCGGCAAGAGTTCGTCGCCCAACCGCGGCTTCACGAGCTCGAGCAGCTCCTGGACGGATCGACGGTCCGGGCCGTCGCTCGCGAGCAAGGACACGCGGTAGCCCTTCTCCGCCAGGCCGACCGTCACCTCCGCGAGCCGGTGCAGGTGCGTCTCGTACGCCGCCGCATCCTTTCTCGGCCAGACTCGCGGATCGCAGTAGGCCATCGGGCTGATGCCGACCCGCCGCGACGCCGGGCCCTGCTTCGTCGGGCCGCGCGTGAGGCTGAACGCGAGATCGGGCAGCACGGGATCGGCGTCTGCGAGCCGGAATCCCACGTCCCGCATGCGCCGCCGCGATCCTTCGTCGCGGTAGGACCGATAATGTGCCCATCGCAACGCCGCACGCGTCAGCAAGCGGCTCGCGCGCGACTCGAGCGTGCCGAAACCCACGCTCAGAACCACCACTCGCCGCCCCAAGAGCCTCGCGAGCAACGTCCACTTCGCGAGCGCGTAAGGGTGTCCCCACGGCCCGCCCCAGTAATCATCGAGCTGCCCGCCGCCCGATACGATCAGCGTGTCGACCTGTTTCAGCACCGCGACCGCGCCGCGAACGTGGTCGAGCTCGCGACGGATCATGCCGAGCGCGCCGCTCGGCACGAGCGCGCGCGCAACACCCGCTATGCACGAGCGCAGCCGACTGCGGCGCGGCGGAGGCGAGACAACGTCGACCCTTCCCCGTGCCCCGCTCTGCGCCGCCCGGGCGTCCGGGTCGCGATTCTTCGGCACTATTCCGTAACCCGGTAACGATCGGGCGCCAATCGGATAAGCCGGGATGCCGTGACGACGCTCCGTGTCGAGCGGGCGAAGCGTGATGCCGACGAAGGTCGCGTGCGGGACACGCCGCCGCAGGTTCTCGAGCACGGCTTCCTGAATCGCCGCGTCGCCGAGGTTGCCGTGTCCGCACGGGCTCAGCAACGCGAACCGGCAAGCGGCCCGGCTCGTCGGGACGGCGTCGGCGCGTATGACCCGGCTCACGACGCGATCAGCTCGTCGCCCACGATCCGGGGTTTGCAGGCGATGATCCCCTTCCAGGCCTCCACCGGTGACCCGATGTACAGGGTCGCCGCCGGATCCCAGTAGTCGCAGAACTCTTCCTTGTCGTGCCGATAGGCGGATACGCAAATCTGATACGTGCCGGGCCCCATCGCGAGATCGATCTCGTACTCGCACCGGAGCTTGTCACCCGGCTCGAGGTCGTAAGCTCGCCCGAGCCGACGTGTCGACGTATCGAAGATCACGCGGTAATCCTCGTCCCGGATGTAGAGCGGCAGTGAAAAATCCTTCACCGGCTGGCGCGCCGTGACCTCGATGCGGACACGCACCCGCTCGCCGGTATCGAACCTGATCGATTCCCCCCGTTCGCCGGTGACGGTGACGTCGTCGATCGTGACGGCGGTGTTCTCGTCCGTCTTGCGCTGATTCCGCACGGCGTCCATGTAACCTTTGATGACGCTCGCGGTGGGACCGATCATCAACGTCTTGCCGTGATCGAGCAGCAGCGAGCGCTGGCAGAGCTCCATGACCGCGCGAAGATTGTGCGATACGAACAGCACGGTCGTGCCGTTGCGAATGATTTCCATCATTCGATTGAGGCACTTCTGCTGGAAAACGTGATCGCCGACGCTGAGCACCTCGTCCACGATCATCACGTCGGGATCGACGTGAGCGGCGATCGAAAAGCCGAGGCGCGCATACATTCCCGAGGAGTAGCGCTTCACCGGCGTGTCGATGAAATCCGCGAGGCCCGAGAACTCGATGATCGCGTCGAGCTTGGAATCGATTTCCCGACGCCGCATGCCGAGGATCGTGCCGTTCAGGTAGATGTTCTCCCGCCCCGTGAGGTCGGGATGGAATCCGGCGGAGACCTCGATCAGCGCCGACAGCCGGCCGGACACGGTCATCGAGCCCTTCGTCGGCTTCATGACCCCGCTCAAGATCTTCAGGATCGTGCTCTTGCCGGCGCCGTTGTGGCCGATGATGCCGAAGGCCTCGCCTTTCTGCACCTCGAAGGACACGTCCTGCAAGGCCCAAAACTCCTGCTTGCCGGTCAGCTCGCCGCGCGCCAGCGGACGGCGCAGCATGCGGCCGATCATGGCCGGAATCTGGTCCCGCAACGAATCGTGCAGCTCCCCGCGGCGGAACTTCTTGTAAACGTGTTCGAGCCTCAGTGCGACGTCTGACATGGAACCTCGAAGCTAGATTCTCTCGGCGAAGGCCGGCTCGACGCGCTTGAAGAAGCGAAAGCCGAAAAACAGCAAAGCGAGACCTACGGCGGCGCTATAGCCCAGCCAAGGGAGATCCGGCGCTCGCCCCCTTACGATGACGAACTCGACGCTTTCGAGCACCGGAGCGACCGGATTGAGCAGAATGAACTCGCGTGCGTCCCCGACCATGTCGGTCGTATAGAGCACGGGCGTGAAGAAGATGCCGAAGGTGAGGAACACCTCGACGATGTACTTCACGTCCCTGAAGAAGAGACTGGCCGCCGATACGAAGAAGCCGATGCCGAGGCAAAGCGAAACCAGCACGACGAGAAGCACTGGCAGCCACAGCACCTGCAGCCCGACTTCGAGCCCCGCGAGCGTCAGGGCCACCGTGAGCGCGGCGGACGCGACCATGAAGTCGAACATGTTCGAGATGACCGTCGAGATCGGGAATATCTCCCTGGGAAAGTAGATTTTCGTCACCAGGTTCGCATTACCGATCAGGCACGAGGTCGAAAAGCGCACCGTCGAGACGAAGAACGCCCAGGGCACGGATTTCACTGCCACCGCTGCAATGTCGGTCATCCTGAGCGGCGTATTCGACAGGACCGAGTACCCGTATCGCACGATGACGCCGGCAAGCACGATCAGCATGGGCATCAGCAACGCCCACAGGAATCCCATGACCGACTGCTTGTACTTGATCCGGATGTCGCGATACGCGAGCGTCCACAACAATTCCCTGTACTGGACGAGATCGGCGAGTGCCTGCCGCATCGATGGATCCTACTCGCCTAGCCGGAAACCGGTCGGGCTAGGACGACGCAAAGCAAATCGGGTGCCGCGGCCGGGAACCCGCGGCTCACATGGGCCGACGGACGAGACGAGACTGGTCGGAACCATGCCGTCATGACGCCGTGGACCACGCCTTCTCCGTCTTCCCGGACAGCAGGTTGTCGAAGTAGGCGATCGTCGGCGGCAGACCTTCGCGAAGCGGCGTCACGGCTTTCCATCCGAGCTGCGTCTCCGCGAGCGTGGTATCGGGCTTGCGCTGCCGCGGATCATCCGACGGCAGCGGCCTGCGCACGATCTTCGAGCGTGAGTTCGTGAGCTCCAGCACCAGCTCGGCCAGCTCTGCGATCGTGAACTCGGTCCCGTTCCCGAGGTTCACCGGCCCAGTGAACTCGTCCGGGGAATCCATCAGCCGCAAGAAGCCCTCGATCAGATCCGAAACATAGCAGAAAGATCGGGTTTGCGAACCGTCGCCGTAGATCGTGATCGGCTCGTTGGTCAGGGCCTGCACGATGAAGTTGGAGACGACCCGTCCATCGTTCGGGTGCATCCTCGGCCCGTAGGTGTTGAAGATCCGGGCCACCTTGATGCGCAGGCGATGCTGGCGGTGGTAGTCGAAAAACAGTGTTTCCGCGCAACGTTTACCCTCGTCGTAGCACGAGCGCAGGCCGATCGGGTTCACGTGCCCCCAATACGTCTCCGGCTGCGGGTGCACTTCCGGGTCGCCGTAGACCTCGCTGGTCGACGCCTGAAAGATCTTCGCCTTCAAGCGCTTGGCCAGCCCCAGCATGTTGATCGAGCCGTGCACGCTCGTCTTCGTGGTTTGCACGGGATCGTTCTGATAGTGGATCGGCGATGCGGGGCACGCGAGATTGAAGATCTCGTCGACTTCGACGTACAGAGGAAACGTGATGTCGTGGCGCATCAGCTCGAACCTCGGATTGTCGAGCAGGTGCGCGACGTTACGCTTCGTTCCCGTGTAAAAGTTGTCGACGCAAAGCACGTCCCGCCCCATGGCAAGCAACCGCTCGCACAGGTGAGAGCCTAGAAAGCCCGCGCCACCGGTAACAAGCACCCTGATAACGGTTGGATCCTTCACGTTCTGGCCGCTCTGATTAGGTTGTTGTGGGCTGTCAGCAGCGCGACGGCCGACAGCGCGGTCGTTGTACCTGGCTGGCGTCAGATTATGCCAGATGGCGGCTGACGGAATTGTGATACGCATCCCTGCGCGCGCACCTCGACGAACGCGTCTGCAATCGGTCGAAGGCTGCTCGGACGGGAGTAAGCTTGCACGGTTCACGTTTCCACGCTCGCCTGCTTCGAGCCTCTCGTTCCGATGATAGAATCGCCGGGCAAAAACGCGTGCGAGGCATCCCGTTCCCCCTGCATGGCAAGCGCCCGGGTAGCGGTAACGGCCTGAGCACGCGGCCAGGCCCCAGGGGCCGAATGGCAAGCACCGGCCTCGCAGCGCATTGCGCCGGCGAGCTGGCGACGCTTCCCTGACAAGAAGAGCCAACAGAATGTGCGGGATCACCGGTATCGTCGATCTTCGCGGTCAGCGGCCGATCGACGAGCGGACGCTGCGCCGAATGAACGCTGCGTTGACCCACCGAGGACCGGATGGAGACGGATTCCATGTCGAACCCGGTGTCGGCTTGGGTCACCGCCGGCTTTCGATCATCGATCTGGCCGGCGGCGCACAACCCCTCTACAACGAAGACCGTTCCGTCGTCGTCACCTACAACGGCGAAATCTACAACTACCGCGAGCTCGTCACGGAGCTGACTGCGCTCGGCCACCGCTTCAGTACCCACTGCGACACCGAGGTCATAGTCCACGGGTGGGAAGAATGGGGCGTCCGTTGCCTCGATCGGTTCAACGGCATGTTCGCGTTCGCCTTGTGGGACCGGCGCAACCAGGTGCTGTTCCTCGCACGCGATCGACTCGGCATCAAGCCGCTTCACTACTCGTTCCTCGCGGACGGCTCGATCGTGTTCGGCTCGGAGCTCAAAGCCGTCACGGCGCATCCCGGCGTCGATCGGAAGCTCGACGCCAAGGCCATCGAGGAATTCTTCGCCTTCGGCTACTCGGCGGATCCGCGCAGCGTCTACGAGCACGTGAAGAAGCTCGAAGCGGGCACGTACCTGCTGCTCCGGCGCGGCGAGCTGCCGAAACCCGCCGTCCGCTACTGGGACGTGGCGCTCGATCGCCCGGCCGCCGTGAACGATGTTTCCCCCGATGTGCTCGAGGAGCTTCGCTCGCGGCTGAAGGCCGCGGTGGGCCGGCAGCTGGTCTCGGACGTTCCGCTCGGAGCGTTCCTCTCCGGCGGCATCGACTCGAGCGCCGTCGTGGCGATGATGCGCGAGCTGATCCCCGGATCCATCCTGACGTGCTCGATCGGGTTCCGCGAGCCTCAGTACGACGAATCGAGGCACGCGAACCTCGTCGCGCAGCTCAAGCGCACGGATCACAAGTCGGAGGTCGTCGAAGCCTCGGATTACACCCTGCTCGATCGGCTGGTCGGCATCTATGACGAACCTTATGCCGACAGCTCCGCGATCCCGACGTACCGCGTCTGCGAGCTCGCGCGCCGCCATGTCACGGTCGCGCTCTCCGGAGACGGCGGCGACGAAAGCTTCATCGGCTATCGGCGCTACAGGCTTTTCTCTGCCGAGGAGCGGCTGCGCGCGCTGCTGCCCGCGCCGTTGCGGCGGGCCGTGTTCGGCCCCCTCGGCGAGATCTATCCGAAGCTCGATTGGGCACCGCGAGTCTTTCGAGGCAAGTCGACGTTCCAGGCGCTCGCCCGCGAGTCCCTGGACGCTTACCTGCACGCCGTATCGATCTTCCCGGAGGCGAACCGCGTAGAGCTCTACTCCGAGCGTTTCCTGTCGGAGCTGCAGGGTTACCGAGCGCGCGAGGTCTTCAAACGGTACCTGCGCGACAAGGAATTCCCGGACAGCCTGCGAATGGTTCAGTACCTCGATTTCAAGACCTATCTGCCGTGCGACATCCTGACGAAGGTGGATCGGGCTAGCATGGCCCATAGCCTCGAGGTCCGCGTACCGCTGCTCGATCACGAGTTCGTGAGCTGGGTCGCCGGACTCGGGACGCGCACGAAGCTGAAAGGCGGCGACGGCAAGCACATACTCAAGCAGGCCCTACGCCCGGTCCTCCCGGACGACGTGCTGTACCGGCGTAAGATGGGCTTCGCAGTTCCGATCGACGTGTGGTTCCGCGGGCCCCTGCGCCAGCACGTCGCGGCGACGGTTACCGGACCGCGCCTCAAGGAATGCGGGCTGTTCAAGCCGGAGCAGCTCGATCGCCTCGTCAGCGAGCATCGATCGGGCCGCCGGAATCACAAGCCCATTTTGTGGTCGCTGCTGATGTTCGACGGCTTCCTGCAGGCGCAGCAGCAATCGCCGGAGATGCCAGAGCAGTGCGCGGCGGCGAACGCATAGTCAGCGTCTGCCGCTGGCTGCCGTCGCCGGACGATCCGATCGCGGGCTTGTTCGTCCAAAGGCGGCTCGAGGCGCTCGGCAAACTGGCCGACGTCGAGGTGCTCCAGCCGATACCGTACTTCCCGGGGCTCCGACGCATCCCCGCGTGGGCGACGGCGCGAACGCGCCGCTCGGGCGGGCTCGAGATCCATCATCGGCCGATGTTCTACATCCCGAAGGTGCTGAAATCCCTCGACGGCTACTGGTTGTACCGCTCGATTCGAGACGCCGTCCGCCGGGCTCACGCGGAGCGGCGGATCGACGCGATCGACGCCCACTTCGGCTATCCGGACGGCGTCGGCGCCGGGCGGGCCGCGCGCAGCCTCGGCATCCCCTACTTCATCACGTTCCGCGGCCTCGAGGCGGACTACGTGGACGATCCACAGATCGCGCCGCAGATCCGAGACGCCGTCACACACGCCGCCGGCTGCGTCTGCGTCGCTCACTTCTTGCGTGACGTCGCGCTTCGCTACGGCGCCGAGCCGCGCCGTATCGGCGTGATTCACAACGCGGTCGACCGGGCGCTCTTCAAGCCGGGGGACCGCGCGGAAGCACGCGCGGCGCTCTCGATCGAGCCCGACTGCAAGCTCGTCGTCTCCGTCGGGAACCTGCTCGCGGTCAAAGGTCACCGGACACTGATCGCTGCATTCGCAGCGGTCCGCGCACGCATGCCGACCGCTCGCCTCGCGATCATCGGCGGCGCCGCTCACGAGCCCGACCACCCCGCGAAGCTCGCGGAGCAGGTGCGCGCGCTCGGGCTCGGCGATGCCGTGACCTTCGTCGGCAAGCTTCCGCCGCCCGAGGTCGTGCGGTGGCTTCGTGCCGCGGATGCGTTCGCGCTCGCGTCGCGCCGCGAAGGTTGCTGCAACGCCGTGCTCGAAGCGCTCGCGACCGGCGTGCCGGTCGTCGCGACGTCGGTCGGCGACAATCCGTACTTCGTCCAGGACGGCGCGAACGGCCATCTCGTGCCGGTGGATGACGTCGACGCGTTTGCCGCCGCGCTCGAGGCGGCTTTGGCGCGCGAGAGCTGGGACCCCGCCCGCATCTCCGCATCGCTGCGCGCCGGAGACTGGTCCGAAGTCGCGATACAGGTCTTGGACTTCTTCCGCGAACGCCTTCAGGATCTCGCACTGGACCGGCCGATGGCCGGCACCGGTCTGCCAGCACATCACGGACATCAGCGATGAAAGTTTGCGTAATCGGTCTCGGCTACGTCGGAGCGGTGACGGCCGCCTGCCTCGCGCGCGACGGACACGAGGTGTTGGGAATCGATCGCGATCCGGTCAAGCTCGAGCTCCTCTCGAAGGGCCTCGCGCCCGTGATCGAGGACAAGATCGGCGAGATTACGCGGCAAGCGGCCGACAGCGGCAGACTGAAGGTCGCGAGCTCGGTCGACGGCGCGGCGACCGAGTGCGATCTGATCTTCGTATGCGTCGGTACTCCCTCGCTCAGGAACGGCGAGCAGGACTTGTCTGCGGTGCGGCGGGTCGCCGAGGAGCTCGGCGTCGCGTTGCGCACGGCGGCGGGCTATCCGGTCATCGTTCTGCGCTCGACGGTCTACCCCGGCACCACGGAGGACGTCGTATGCCCCATTCTGGAGGAGAACTCCGGGATGCGTGCGGGCGTCGACTTCGGCGTGTGCTTCCAGCCGGAGTTCCTTCGCGAGGGCTCGTCCGTCGACGATTTTTACAATCCGCCGTTCACGATAGTCGGCAGCGCCACGGCGCGCGCCACCGAGAAGGTCCGGGAGCTGTTCGGCAAGTTCCCCGCGCCGTTCTTCGAGACCACTTACCGGGTCGCGGAGATGCTGAAGCTCACCTGCAACGTCTTCCATGCGCTCAAGATTTCGTTCGCGAACGAGATCGGGCGTCTGAGCCAGAGCCTCGGCGTCGATGCGCGGGACGTCATGCGGCTCGTTTGCCAGGACACGAGCCTCAACATCTCGCCCGCCTATCTGCGCCCCGGCTTCGCGTTCGGCGGCTCGTGCCTGCCGAAGGACCTGCGCGCGATTCTCCACCTCGCGAGAACCAGCGACGTGCAGTTGCCGATGCTGAGCGCAGTCGTGCAGACGAACGAGCTGCACATCGACCACGCCGCGCAGATGGTGATGGACGCGGGCTCCCGCAAGGTCGGCATGATCGGCCTGTCGTTCAAGCCCGGCACGGACGATCTGCGCGAGAGCCCGTTGGTGAGCCTCGCGGAGCGGCTGATCGGCAAGGGCTACGACCTGCGCATCTTCGACCCGGCCGTGAACCTTTCTCGCCTCATCGGCGCCAACAAGCGCTTCATCGAGGAAACGATTCCGCACATCGAGTCGCTGCTCGTGGCGGACATCGACGCGGTGCTCGAGCACTGCGACGTGCTCGTCGTCGGGCAAAAGCACGAACGGTTGCAGGCGCTCCTCGCCCGGCACGGCGAGCGCCTGCGCCGCGTCGTCGATCTCGTCGGGCTGCCCCGCGAGTCGCTCGGGACGATCGCTATCGTCGGGGCCTGCTGGTGATGACACGGCGGGAGCTTCTGTTCGTCTCCACCCGTTTTCTTTTCCCGGTCGACTCCGGCGGCAAGATCAGGACCACGCAAATTCTGCGGGGGTTGAAAGGAGGCGCCTTCCGCACGGTGCTCGTATCGCCCGCCACGGAGGAGCTTGCCGAGCGCTACCGTCGGAGCCTCGAGGAAGTGTGCGACGAGTTCCATTGGTGGCCGCAGGAGCGACGCGGACGGGCGTTCCACTACACGCGTCTGCGTCATGCGCTCGGCCGGCTCCCGATCCCGGTACGCACGGACCGGCAGCCGAAAGGCATCGCGCTCGTCGCGCGGCTGCTCGAGCGTAGGCCGGCCGTCGCGGTGTTCGATTTCGCGCACGCCGCCGTGCTCGCCCCGGAACGATTGCCGTGCCCGTCGGTCGTTTTCACTCACAACGTGGAGGCGGAGATCTTCGAGCGGCATCTGCGCGTCGCACGCAACCCGGCGGCAAGGCTCTTTTGGCGGAGCCAGCACGCCAAGATGCGCGCGTTCGAGGCCGACGCCCTCAAGCGGTTCGACGTCGTCGTCGCGGTTGCGGACCGGGACGCGGAAAGGTTCTCGCGCGAATACGGCGTGCGGAACACGTGCGTAATCCCGACCGGGGTCGATCTCGATTTCTTCGGCTATGCGCCGCCCGAGAGCTCCCGGGACGTCGTTTTCTGCGGCTCGATGGATTGGCTGGCCAATCAGGAAGCGATCGCCTATTTCATGGACGACGTATGGCCGCTCGTCACGGCGCGCCTGCCCGATGCGCGCATGACCGTCGTCGGGCGCGCGCCCCCTCGCAGGCTGCTCGCCGAAGCCGCAAGGCGCGGGCTCGACTGGACCTTCACCGACTTCGTCGACGACGTCCGCAAGTACGTGCAGGGCGCCGGCGTCAGCGTCTTGCCGCTTCGGGTCGGCGGCGGCACCCGCCTCAAGGTCTACGAGGCAATGGCCATGGGGACGCCGCTCGTATCGACGGCGATCGGCGTGGAGGGACTGCCGTTGACGGCCGGAGAGCACTACGTGCTCGCGGACGACGCCGAGCAGATGGCGCGCGCGGTGACCGACCTGCTCGGCGACGCGGAGCGGCGCCACGCGCTGTCGCGGCGCGCGCGCGATTACGTCGAAAGCAACTTTTCGTATCGCGTCGCGGCGCAAGTATTCGAGGCCGCTTGCGAGCGGGCGATTGCGCAGCGGACGGCCTGACATGAGCGCACTCGAGATCGCATTCTGGGTCCTCGCGGCTACCGTCGTCTACGTGTACGCCGGCTACCCGCTGCTCCTGATCTGCCTGCGTGTGCTGCTCCCGAGGAAGCCGGTCCAGGCAGGCAGCGTGGAGCCGCACGTGACGCTCGTGATCTCCGCCTACAACGAGGCAGCGGTCATCGAGAAGAAGCTCAGCAACAGCCTCGACCTCGACTACCCGCGCGATCGGCTCGACGTGCTGGTCGTGTCCGATGCCTCGGACGACGGCACGGACGAGATCGTCGCCGGATTCGCGGATCGGGGCGTGCGGCTGATCCGGATGCCCGAGCGCGGCGGTAAGACGCTCGGCTTGAACGAGGCCGTGAAGAACGCGCTCGGCGAGATCGTCGTGTTCTCCGACGCGAACGCGCTCTACCGTCGCGATGCCATCCGCATGCTCGTCCGCAACTTCGCCGACCCGGCGGTCGGCGCGGTGATCGGCGAGTCGACCTACTCCGCTGCTACCAACGATTCCGAGCAGACCGAGTCGTCGTATTGGCGCTACGAGACCGCCATCAAGCGCCTCGAGTCCGACCTCGGCTCCGTGGTCGGCGGCGACGGCGCAATCTACGCGATCCGCAAGAGCTGTTACTGGCCGATGCCCGCGGATGCACTATCCGATTTCGTGAATCCGCTGCAGATCGTCCAGCAAGGCTACCGTTGCGTGTACGAGCCAGCCGCCGTCTCGGTCGAGGAAGCGGCCGGCAGCTTCGACAAGGAGTTCCGGCGCAAAGTACGCATCGTCAACCGCGCCTGGAGGGCGATGGTCCGGCTCCGGCATCTGCTGAATCCGTTCCGCTACGGCCTGTTCTCGCTGCAATTGTTGTCGCACAAGGTGTTGCGCTGGCTCGTCCCGGTATTTCTTCTGGCGCTCTTGGCGGTCAACGTCGCCCTCGCGCGGACGCAGGCGCTGTACGCTGCGGCGCTCGGGCTGCAGATCGCGTTCTACCTGCTTGCGGCGGTCGGCTACTCGTTGCGGCATTCCGGCCGCATGCCCTTCTTCGTCTCGATTCCGTTCTACTTTTGCCTCGTCAACGTCGCATCGCTCCGGGGCGTGATCGATGCTTACCGCGGGAGGTCGTATACGATTTGGACGCCCGCGCGGACCGACTGAGCGCGCCGGGAAGGCCGGGCCGTTCACGGAACGCCCGGCGATCTTGTGCTATGTTCGACGGGTTCCGCAGAACGCGAACCGGGCCACACCCTCGATGGACCGACGGTAGAGCGCGATGACGCCATATCTGTTTCTGCTCGGCTTTGCCGTGGGGACGGTGCTGACGATCGTCCGCCATCCCGTTTGGGGCCTCTATACCTACCTTTTCACCTTTTATATGGCGCCGGCCTACACGTGGTGGCGCAACGACGTGCCGGATATCCGGTATCTCGCGATCATCGGCGCGATCACGCTGATCGCGACGCTGCGCCTGCCGCCCGATCCCAACCGCCCCAAGTGGCATCAGACGACCATTGCCAAGCTCTACCTCGCTTTCGTCGCCTACTGTTGGCTGCAGATGCTCTGGGCCGTGGACAAGGATTGGCAGCTCGAAGGCGCCGCCATGTTCACGAAGCACGCCGTGGCCTTCTACCTGTTCTACCGGCTCGCAGACTCGCTCGATCGGCTGCTTACGATCGCTCTAATACACGTCATCGGCTGTGCGTGGTTCGGCTATCAGGCGCTCGGCGCCGGATCCGGCCGGCTCGAGCAGATCGGCGGGGCGGTCGCCGGCGCCAACGAGCTCGGCATGCACCTCGCGACGGGGCTCCTGTTCGGCGGGATCATGCTGTTCGCGGTCCGCGGCGTGCGGCGGATCTTCACGTTCGGCTGTCTGCCGCTGATCGCGAACTGCCTCGTGCTCACCGTCAGCCGCGGAGCGTTCCTCGGCCTCGTCGTTGGCGGGGCAGCCGGCTATCTCGCGGTCCCGAAGAACTTGAAGAAGATTTACATCGGCTGCGCGATGCTCGGCGTCGTGCTGTTCGGCATGCTCGCTCACAATGCGCTGATCGAGCGCTTCACCGCCACGTACGCGGCATTCACGGGCGAAACGGATCTCGACAGCAGCGCGGTCAAGCGCATCGACGTCGCGAAGGCCGGAATCCGCATCGGCCTGGACTACCCGTTCGGTGCCGGATACCGCGGGACCGGCGTGCTGAGCCCGCAGTACATGGACGAGAGCCTGCTCGGCGTAACGGGCGTGCGCACGGCGCACAACAGCTCCGCCGCGCTGTTCGCCGAGCAAGGCTTCATCGGTCTCGGACTGTACTACCTGATGATTCTCTGGGTGCTGCGGACGATGAGGCGAATGCGGGCGTTGAGCGAGCTCGGGACGCCTCGAGAGTATCAGCTGTGCATGGCGTTTCTCGGCGCGTCGCTGCTCTCGACCTATGCGGCGGGGAACTTCTCCAACAACGTCGGCACGGAGACTCAATACTGGTGTCTCGGGCTGCTCGCGGCGGCGTTCGAGCTGCAGAAGGCTCACCTGCGCAGCAAGGTCACCGCGCCGGCCGAGCAGCAGGTGATGCCTCACACCGGCGTGACGGCTCGAACCTGAGGCGTCACGTCCGCCGGTCGGCACCACCCGCATGACGCACCGTCGCTCGCTCCTCTTGAAGGCCCTGGGTGCCGCGGCGCTCATCGCGTGCGCCGCGCTCGGGCTTGCCGTTTCGAGCTCGGCACCGCGGCCGTTCCACGCCGACTTCGAAGACGTCGCGCTCGCCGCGTCGGACTGGCAGATCGACGCACATCCGCGCTGCGCGCTCGCTGTCTCGTCCGCGCAAGCGCGAACGGGCGCGTCGTCGCTCAGGATCGAAGCGCCCAAGGGTCTGCGGTGCGAGGTCGTTCCGCGGATCGTCCGGCCGTATCTGGAAAAGCTCGTTCGCGAGCCGTTCGGCCGCGAGCGCTGGTACCGGTTCAGCGTGCTGATCGAGACGCGAGGCGATACGGGGGAAAGCCCCGAGGCGCTCACCGACAATACGGTCGTCGCGCAGTGGCACTCCTCACCCGATCCGCTCCTCTCCCGCGAAAGAGGGCGCGGCCCATCGCTCGCGCTGCGCCTCCACGGCGAGCGGTGGGCCATCACCTACGGCTGGGACACGACCTTCACGTCGCGCAACCCGAGCAGCGACTGGCACTGGGCCGGCGCGGTCACCCCGGGTCGCTGGACCGACTGGGAGTTCCGCGTGCGCTGGTCGTACGGTGCCGACGGCCTCACCGAGGTCTGGCGCGACGGCGAGCTCGTCTTCCGCCGCGAAGGTCCGAACACCTACAAGGACCTTCGCGGCGTCTATCTGAAGCTCGGCCTGTATCACCCGACCGACGATACCGTCGCGTTTTTCGACCGTGTTTCCCTGACCGATCAGCGCGTCGCGGAGACCGAGCCTAATTGACCGAGAGCACCGGCGGATTCGGGGGCGCTAACGCCGGCCCTCCGGTCGAATACTCGTACGCGCCCGCGTCGGGCGTGCCCGAGCGCGGATTTCCGTCACGATCCACGGTGACGCCGGAGATCGTCGTGCCCCGGTCTATCAGCGACGAGCCGGCCTTGAGCCTGTAGTCGTGCTGTGCGGCCGCGACGAAGTCGCTCGCGGACGCCACGACATTCGTCGCGTGCGATGCCTCGGTCGGCTTCGAGCCGACGAACGCGTTGTTGCGCCAGTCCCAGGTCCCCGTGCCGCTGCTCGATCCGGCGTTGTGCAGAATCCGGTTGATGCCGTTGCCGAACGTGCTGTTGTAGACCTTCAGATTCTGCACGCCGTCTTCGGCCCGTATCGCCGTGCCGACGTTGTAGATCACGGCGTTCCGGATGGTCGTGTTCGCGTTGCCGAGCGAGCCGCGCACGCGGAAGGCGATCTCCGAGTCGTACACGGTGACCCGATCGAGAACGGCATTGATCTTCTCCTTCAGGTTGAAGACCGCCCTGTTGCTGATCTGCGGCACGGCCGTCCAACCGTAAGCCGTCACGTTGACCAGCGTGATGTTCATCCGAATCTCGTTCTCGTAGCCCGACTGCAGCACCTTCGTGTCGATCGCGTTCTCGCCCGGAGAATCGCCCGCACGCCAGCCGGAGTTGAAGTTCTCCTGGAGCGGCCCCGTCCACAGCACCGAATCCTCGATCCGAATATTGTTCGAGATGCTCCCGGGCACTCGATTCGGATCGACCTGCAAGGAGTCGCCCGACACGTGATGGATATTCGCCCTGCGGATCGTGAGCCCGTCGGTATTGCTTACGGCGATGCCGTGCGAGTCGTCCTCGCTGCCGAAGGAGCCGTTCAGGAAGTGATGAATTTCCACGTTCTCGATGAGCAGCCCGTCCGCCCCGTCGATGTCGATGCCGTCGCGGATACCGTTGCGCACCTCGACGTTGCGAATGATGCTGTTGCGCGAACCGCGAATTCTGATCGCGTCGGACGCGCTCTTCTGATGGTCGACCAGCAAATTTTCGACCACGATATAGTCGCCGCGCAGAACGATCTCGAAGAGCACCGGATCGGAACCGGTATCCCATGCACCGATCGTGATCGGGCGCCCGCTTGCGCCGCTCCTCTGCACATCGAGCGTGCCGCTGAAACTCTGGCCTCGTCGAAACAGCACCGAGTCGCCTGGACCGAGCGGCAGCGAGTTCACCTTCGCCACAGAGCGCAGCGCGGCGTTCGTCGCGAGTCCGGAATTCGAATCGTTTCCGCTTGCGCTATCGACGTAGTACACGGCTGCCGTGGCCGGCGCCTGCCACGCGAACATGACCGCAAGCGAAAGTGCTGCCAGGCGTACGACATTACGAGACGGTCCCCTCACTGTCCCTCTCCACGTCTCCGATGGTGCTCGGATGGTACGGCCGGGACCGAACGACATACCAAGTGTCGCTGAATCGATACGTGACGACGATCGAGCAATAGAGCCGAGAACGTTACTTCCTGCAGCGCGAACGACTCAATCGTGAGCCTGCTCACATGCGTCGACTTGCGCAATGCCGACCATAGGGAGGGTACAGCGGCGGCGGCCGCAATCGAGCCGGTACGCGCCCGCGGTGCTCCGCCGCGTGGAGCAAGACATAATCTGCTCCGGGAACCGGACACATTTCGTGGCTGAGGTAGGCTCCACGGTTTATACTTGCCGCTAGCACCGCGCCCCGGTGCTCGTTCAAGGCAGGATATGCTCGCGCATCGCTTCACTGCAGTTCTCGCTGCCGCCTCAGCTGCGATAGGAGCGATCCTGCTCCTCGTCAACCTGTCGGGCTTTTTCGTGCCCTTGCGCTCGCCGGACGTCGACGGCTATCGAGACTTTGCCGGCGTCGAAACGCTGGAATACGGGGAAGCGATTCGCCGCCTCGACGAGATCGTCGAACGCAAGCCGTCCGCCGAGGAGCTCGTCTACGAGGCCACCCGCGTCTTCCACGAGGGCATCGCCCACATCGCACCCGCGGACGTCGCGAAGAACGGGCTCGAGCACTACCGGATGCGCGTGCCCGCATCGGAAAACTGGATCCTGTTCGCGCTGAGCTACCTGAAGCCCGACACCTATCGCGACTACGAGTTCTGCGACTATCGGCGTGCGCTCGAGCGCGGCACCGGACGGTGCGGACAGCAGTCGCTCGCGCTCGTGTCGTTTCTTTCGAAGCTCGGGATCGAAACTGGCTTCGTGGCGCTCGGCGGCCATGCCATCGCGACGGCGAACGTCGGCGACGACAAGTGGTATCTGCTCGACCCCGACTACGGCGGCGTGATCCCGTTCGATATCACGGTAGCGGAGCGTGACCCTGAGTCGGTGCTCCCCTACTACTGGAGCCCGGCCGCCCGCGTGAACGGCCTGCACAAGGCGTACGAGCCCGAGAATCGAGTACGGTACGGCGGACCGGAGGCGCGCTACGCGCGCGCGTGCCCGATCGAGCAGGCCGCGTACGCGTTGAAGTGGACCGTGCCGGCCCTGCTCCTGTTGCCCTTTCCGTTGCTGATCATGTATCGGCGGATCGCAAGCCGTCGCGGGATCTGACGGCGGCTCGGCCGAATCCCGGTGCGCTCGCCGTGAAAACCGCTCTCGCAGGTCAACTTCTGACCGCGCTCAGTCCCGCCGGGAAACGGGCGAGGCTGATGATTTTCACGTACCACCGCGTGCTCGCGCATCCGGACCCGCTGGTCCCGGCCGGCCCGACGCTCGAACGTTTCAAGCGGCAGCTCGGCTGGATCAAGAAGTACTGCACGCCGATCGCACTCTCGGAGGGCATCGAACGACTCGTCCGAGGAGACTTGCCTCCCCGTGCCGTCGCGGTGACGTTCGACGACGGCTACGAGAACAACCTCACGGTGGCGGCGCCCGCGCTGCGCGAGCACGGAATTCCTGCGACGCTTTTCGTCGCGGTCGACGCCGTCGAGCGCGGCATCATGTGGAACGATATCCTTCTCGAAGCCGTCCGCGCCGCTTCCGAATCGATCGACGGGCGCCCTGCAGGTCTCGGCGTCCTCCGCGTCGACGACGGCAACAGGGTGAAGGTCCTGAACGCGTTGACCGCCGCAGTGAAATACCGGCCCGTGAAGGAGCGACTGGACATCGTTCAGGAGATCTACGCGTCCGTCTCGACGGTGCCCATAGCCCGTCAGATGCTGCTGCCGGAGCAGCTCAAGGAGCTTCCGGCGTTCGGCTTCGAGATCGGCGCGCACACCGTCAATCATCCGATCCTGCGAATACTCAGCGACTCCGAGGCGCAGCAGGAAATCGACGACAGCCGCGCCTGGATCGAGGCGGTGACCGGAACGAGGCCCACGCTCTTCGCGTACCCCAACGGTAAACGAGGCGACGACTACGACGCCCGACATCCGGAAATGCTGCGAGAGCTCGGATTCCGTGCCGCCGTCTCCACGAACTGGGGATGCGCGAGCCGAAAGTCGCCGCTTTTCGAGCTGCCCCGATTCAAACCATGGGAGGATACCGATTTCGGGTTCGTGACCCGTATGTGCAAAGTGGTAACGCAGTCGTACCTGCAATGAGCCGAGGCGCCGCCGTGCGCTCGCCGGCCCGTTCGCGCGGGCGATACTCTCGAGCTTGCCGACGCATCGGGCAGGCGTGCGGAGTCGTCGAAGGCAGGAAACGGCATGCGGAGACCTCGACCCCGGAGCCCGGTATGTCACGCAGCGAAGAAGCATCGCGGCGTGTGACTCGTTTCACAGACACTGAAAGCTCGGGCAAGTCGCGGCCTAGCGACAGAATGACACCGTTCGAGAAGCGTCACTACACTCGAAAAGGTCGCAGGCTTTTACCCACGCCGGCGCTAAAAATGCGGGAAATATGGTAATCCTCCGGGGCAAATGGGATCGAACAGATGACAAAGCTTAAAGCTCTTTGCTACCTCTTCATTGCAGGCATTCTCGGGCCGGCATGCGCAAACGCCGACGATTACTTCAACTGGCTGAAGGCGCGGTCCGAGACGATTCTCGCTCGCGGCTACCAATCGCAAGCCGAGATCGATGCCGACATCAACGCGTCCAATCCGTCGAACCGGGTCCGACCGCCCGTCTACGACTCGACCGTGAAAGGCGCGCGTTGGACGATTCCGGCCGGGCAGGCGAGCGTCGCTATCCAGGACCAGCTGCGCCCGCACTTCGGCACGGTATCGAGCGGCAACTTGTTGCTGGTGTGGGAAGCGCGGTGGGATTCCGCGTTCGCGGGCAACCTCGGCGGGCTCGAGACGCACAAGGCATTCCAGCTGGCATCCGGCAATTCCGGAGACCAGCGTCGCATCGAGATTCGCACGCGATTCAGCCTCGCGCCGAGCAACGCCGTGGCGATGGTCGACGCCCGCGGGTACGTCTGGAATCCGTCGGGTCAGCCGCTCGCCGGCCAGACGGGCAGCTTCACGATCAGGCCCAACAAGTGGACCCGCTTCTGGGCGTTCCTCGACTTCAACGCGAGAACCTTCTCGCTGTGGGTCGCGGACGAGGACACGAAGCCGGTGCGGCTCTTCAACAAGCTGCAGTACTCGAACATGAGCGGCGGCCTCGATCACTTCTGGTTCGAGTTCAACTCGAGCCAGGAGAGGGGCGGCGGCAGCGCGTTGACGGTCTGGGGACGGAATTTCGCCGCGCTGCGCAACGTCTCCGACGTCGAATCGATCGTCAACCGGGGCGCCGTCGAGCCGGGCGAGGAAGAGGTGCTGCCGCGTCCGCCGGCCAACCTCTCGGTGCAGTAAGCGCATTCTTCCGCGTTACGTCGTGTTCCGGCCTCGATGATTCGAGGCCGGTCCGGCCCGGGGGGACGACGCCCCGCTCCCGATCGCTCATGGTGGGGGGTGTCGTCACCGGGTCTCGCCGGGAAGCGTCATAACCAGTGACCCGGCGCTCACCGCCTTCGCGCACCGTCGCGCGAATCACTCAGATCAGCGCGCTTTGCCGAGACGGCCGCTCCAATAGCGGCTTCGCTCGGCCTTCGTCTGGAAACGCAGAGGCGCCCGCCGCGGCAGAATGAGACCCGCATCTCCTCCGGAACGGGCGGGTTCTGTATAGTCTCTGCCAGTCTCAACACTCCAGCGCGCGATGATCATCAGCCACAAGCACCGCTTCGTCTTCGTGGAGGTGCCGCACACTGCGTCTCATTCGATCGCCGAGCAACTGATCAAGCACTATGGCGGTCAACCGATTCTCCGCAAGCATTCGAATATCACGCAGTTCCTCGGCCAGGCGAGCCCGGAGGAGCGCCGCTACTTCAAGTTCGCGACCGTCCGGAATCCGCTCGACACCGCTACGACCGATTACGCGAAGCTCGCCGGCAACCATCGCGGGCAATTCACGAATCCGGCCATGCTGATCGAGAACGGCGGGCACGTGACGAAGGACCATCTGCGCGAGTTCAACTTCATCCGTGACCACAACGCCGATTTCCCGACCTTCTTCAAGAAGTTTCGCAACAAGCTGTACAACAACTGGTTCCTCATCGGCGATCGACACTATCAGCAGATCATCCGATTCGAGCAGCTGCAGGAAGACTTCTCGAGCGTGCTCGAGAACATCGGGATCGAGCAGGTCGAGCCGATTCCGCACGTGAATCGCACGGTCGCGAAGCGGAAGCACTACACGGAGTTCTATACGCCGGACACGTACGCGCAGGCGGCACGCTGCTACGGCCCGTTCATGAAGAAGTGGCGATACGAGTTTCCCGCAGAGTGGGGACCGATCGAAGTGCCGAGGTCGAGCGAGCTCCAGTTCAAGCTGATCGACGGCTGCGCGCAGGCCCTCGCGAGCCGCTTCACGCTCGATCCGGACAACCCCGCTCTGCACCGGATCAAGAAGTTCGTCGACACGCTCACGCGGGGATAGAATCAGACACGGTCGGACGAGCCGCTACGGTCGAACCATGCTCCGAGCCCTTGCAGCGACTTCAGCTCTGTTCCTCGCCTCGCTGGCCGCGCTCGCGACCGTCCTGCTGCCGGCCACCGACCTGACGCGCTTCCGAAACTCGCTGCTCGCGGAGGTCGGCGAGCCCTCTGACTTCGAGTGGATGCCGGGCGCCTATCCCGCCGACTTCAAGCTCGAGTCGGTCCCTCCGCCCGATGAGATCCTTGCCGCCGTCGACGCGATCCGCGTGCGCTCGCAGAACGCACAGCAGCTGATGACGGGCTTCGTGGAGCACCTGCGCTCGAAACCGAAGAGGCGCGGACCGATTCAATCGACGACGCTCCACGCCTATCGGGAAATCATCGAGCAGGGACGCGGCTACTGCGCGGACTACACGCAGGTCTTCAACGGCCTCGCGCACACGGCCGGCCTGCCGGTGCGGGAATGGGGGATGTCGTTCGACGGCTTCGGCGGCGACGGCCACGCGTTCAACGAGGTCTACGACGAATCTCTCGGTCAATGGATATTCGTCGATCCGATGAACGGCTTCTACGTGCGCGACCGCGCGAGCGGCCGGCCGCTCTCGGCCCTCGAGTTCCGCGAGCGAACGACGCGAGCCGACGGCTTCGAGACGATCACGATCGAGCGTATCGTCGAGAACTTCCTCTTCCCGTCCGACCGGGCCGCGTTCGATTACTATGCGCGCGGCGCAGACCAGCTTTACCTCTGGTTCGGGAACAACGTCTTCGCCTACGACGCTCATCCGGCGGTTCGCGCGCTGTCGTGGTCGCGCGCCCTGGAAGGGCTCGCCGCCATCGCGCTCGGCGTCCATCCGGAGATTCGCATCTATCCGACCGAATCGAACGCCGAGATGATCGAGTCGCTGCTCCGGCTGCCCTACTACGTCTTCGGACTCACGACGCTGACGGCCCTGCTCGGGCTGTTGCTGCTGGTGCAGCTATTCGTCGCCGTACGCCGACGGCGACGCCCGCTCGCCGCCTGAGCTTGAGTGCGTCGGCCTGCGCGCGGCGTCCGTGACGATCTGCCTGAGCAACGCGGACAACCGTAGCGTCTGCCTGCGCCGGGAGTACTGCTCGAGCACGGCCGTCTCGGGCAGACGGTACTCCCCGGAGCGCACGTCGAGCAGAAAGCGCTCGAGGCGCGCGGCGATATCGGCTGCATCGTCGATGCGCGCCGTGCTGCCGATTCCGATCTCGTTCAGCACGCGCTGCGTCTCGCCGCGTTCGTCGACGAGCGCGAAGATGGGTCTCCGGGCGAACAGGTACTCGTAGATCTTCGCCGGCACCGCGTGGTTGTACGCGGTCCCCTGGAAGAGCAGCAGGCCGTCGGCCTCGACCATCTCGCGGATGGCCTGCTCGTAGGGGAGGTACGCCCCGAGCTCGACCAAGTCCGCCACTCCATGGCGTTCGGCGAGCTCGCCGTATCGCCCCTCGAACGCGCTCGCGCGGAGCACGACTCGGAGCGTCGATGCATCGACCTTGCCGCGGTCCTTCAGCATCCTCAACGCTTCGAAGAACGACGCCGGATTGCGCCCCTCGGGCTGCAGCGCGCCGCTGTGGACGAGCGTCAGTCGAGCTCCGTCGCCGGTCCGGGTCGCGGAGGTATCGGGATAGTTCGCCTCGTCGTAGCCGTTCGGAATGAGCTCCGTTCTCCCGACGAGCTCCGGATAGCGCTCCTCGTAGTCCTTGCGCGTGTACTCCGACGTGAACACCACGGTGCGCGCGGCCGCGACGGTCTTCCGCTCCACCCAACGTGCCCAGCGAAAGCGCATCGGATCCCGCGGATACCCTTCGAGCGTGATCGGGTCGCGCAAGTCCGCGACCCACGGCAGGCCGCTCCAGCGCGCGAGCGTAAACGCGACCAGGTTCGTCGTCGTGATCGGAAAGGTCGACCAGATGATCTTCGGCCGGTAGCGCCGGATCAGCCGCATGCCGCTGAGCACGGCCGCCGGCCACCAGCTCACCCACGGATCCGGCCACGCCAGGCAGCCCGGATAGCGGCCCTTGATCGCGAAATGCCGCCTCGCATCGAGGCCGAAGGCCCGGTGCACCGGCACGTCGGCGGGAATCTCGCCGAGCTGGCCAGGATGGGACTTCGCATACGCGCGCGGATGAACGGTCAGAACGGCCGGACGCCAGCCGTCCTCGCGCAGGTACCGCACGACTTTCAGCGCGCGCTGCACGCCGCTGCTGGTCGCGATCGGCGGGAAGTGGAAGGCGACGATCAGGATCGAATCGTTCGTCATTGCGCCAAGGTCCTCGGCCGTCGCCCGAGCTTCCGATGCCGGCTCGTCAACCGTACGCATCGGCATCCGAGTCGCCGTGGGTCAGGAACCAGCTCTCCGGGCGCAGGAGCTCCGGGAACTGCTCGCCTTCGCCGCCCGCCGCGAGCAGGAAGTGAAAGCGCGGCTCGCGCCGCGCGAAACCGAGACGCTCGAGCACGTCCGTCAACGCCGGGCTCCATGTGTGACACGTGACGGTCTGAGCGCCGTGCCGCTGCAAGCTCGTCACCGCGGCGTCGACCAGCATCGAGACGTAGTCCGGGCGATCGAGCGGCACCACGAGATCCACGAGAAAGCCGCGTCGATAGGGATACACGTCGGTCGGCTCGCGGAGCATCGTCACGACGACGCCGACCAGCTCCCCGCGGTCTCGCATCTCGATCCGCATGAACGCCGCGAACGGCCGGTCGACGTACTTCCAGTTCAGGTACGACGCATCGCGAACGACGGCGCACGCGCACGTGGCCGCCATCCGCTTCCACAACGCATCGTGCTCGGCCGTGAATCGATCGACGCTCGCGAACGTCACGTCCTGCGACGGCACGTGCCGTCCGCGCCTGCGGCGCAGCCCGTGCAGGAGCGCGAGGCCCGCGGCCGCCGCCTCCGCGGCACCGGCGGGCAACTTGTGTCGCAGATTCATCCGGTAGCCGCTGACGAACACGTGATGCGCAAGCGAGCAGACCTGGCGCCAGCCGAGCGCGAACTGCAGCTCGCGCATCTGCGCGGTCTGACCGAGCGACAGGTTGAGCGGCAGATCCTCGAGCGCCTTCTTGATCAGCATCGGGCCGATCGGCGAGCCGCGCACTGCCTGGCCCGCCATCGTCTCGACGAACCAGCCGGTCACGAGCTCCTTGCCGCTCACGTGCAACCGCACCGGGAGCGCGCCCTGGTGCGCGACGACCTCGCCCTTTCTCAGATACAGCCAGACGAGCGGCGCGATTCCGAGCCGCTCGGCCGACGCGACGAACATCCAGCGCCACCTGCCTGGAATGGTCTGCGGCAATCGGTCCGGGTATTCCTTGCGCTGGAACTCGAACACCGCCTCCTCGAGCTCCGCTCGGTAGCCGAAGATTCCGCGGGCTTCGCCGAGCGGCGCTCGGCTGGACGGCTGCTCGTTCACGGGTGCGCCTCGAGCATCGGTCGCAGTCAAAAGCGTAGACCGCCGTCGAGCTCGAGCACTCGGCCGGCAAAGTAGTCGTTCTCGCAGATGAACCGCACGCCGGCCACGAGCTCTTCGGGAGTCGCGAACCGGCCGACGGTGGAGCCGCTCCGGATCCGCTCGCGAAAGAGCGGCGGGATCTTGCTCGTCATGCCGGTCTCGGCGAATCCGTAGGCGATCGCGGCCACCCTGATGCCGTACACCGCGAGCTCCTGCGACCACGTCACCGTCAGCGCATCGATCGCTGCTTTGGACGCGGCATACGCGCTCTGGCCGGCGTTCCCGGCGCGGACCACCGACGAGGTGTTGATGATGACGCCTTTGTGCCGGGTCTCGAGCCAGCGCGCGGCCACCTCGCGCGCAACCAGGAACGTTCCGGTCAGGTTGCTCGCGAGCGTCGCCGACCAGTCCTCGATCGAATGCTTCTTCACGCGCTTGCCGAGCCGCGAAACCAGGGTCTGATCGCGCAGCACGGCCGCGTTGTTCAGCACGATATCGATCGTCCCCGCATCCGCGAACACCTCGGCGACGGCCGCCTCGACTTGCGCGGGATCGCTCACGTCGCAGCGGAGGAAGCGCGCGCCGGGCACGGCGGCTCGAGCCGTCTCGAGCGCCTGCTCGTCATTGTCGAGGCCCCAGACACGGGTGCCGCAGGCGGAGAACTGCGTCACGCAGGCGAGCCCGACTCCGGACGCCGCCCCGGTCACGAGCATGCCTGCCTGCGCGAGCTTCATTGAGCGGCAGCCCCGGCCTTCTCGAGCAGCGCGACGATATCCGCGATCGACTCGACCTCGATCGCGTCCTCGACCGGTATGTGCGTGCCGAAATGCTGCTGGATCGCCGACATCAGCGCCACGTGGCCCAGCGAGTCCCAGCCGTTGATGTCGCCCGGGCCCGTGTCATCCGTGAGCTGGCTCTCGCTGCATTGGAACAGGTTCGCCATGAGTGACTTCAGTTGCTTTCCGATATCTGACATCTGTTGGATCCATCGGTGAACGGGAACTAGTCGCCTGGATCGGTGCGAACCACCGACCGCGTGAGCCTCGACACGAGGCCCACGCCGTCCCAGGGATTCTCGAAGTGGTTGCCCTCGCCCGGCGCCGGGAAGCGGCACACGCCGAGATGCGCCGCGTGCTCGGTGAACTGCTCCGCGTCCGCAGGCCCGAGCCGCGTGACCACCGTTTGCACGTTGCGCGGGATATGCGGATAGACGTCCTCGACGCGCTCGAACGGGATGACCTGAACGAAGCGATTCGCGCAGTCGAGCGTCGTGCTCGGGGCGTCGGCGGCGACCACGGTCCAGTCGGTGCGCGCGTCGTGGAACACGTCGCAACCGTCGAGCAACGCCCGCGCCCGGTCGAGCACGATTCGGTAGGTCTCGCCGAAGTCGAGCGCGTGGCGCGGGTAGGTCTTGCTCTGCTGGGCGAAGGCGGCGTTGAAAGCTTCGAGGAAAGCGGTGAAGCCGGCCGATCCGCGTGCGCCTTTCACGAAAATGTGCTGCGGCGAGCTGCAGGCGAGCTGATCGAACACGGCGACGTCGGTCGCGAGCCGCCGGATGCCGCCCGCGTCGATGAATGCCGGATCGACGACGGCGAGGCTGAAGCGCGGACCGAAGATGACGTCCTCGCAGTGCCAGCCGGCCGGCAGGTCGCGGATCGCGTCGACGGCCTCCCGGCCGCCCCACGCGATGCGGACATCGGCCGCCCGGCTCATCGCCTCGTGGGCCTCGCGGTTGTGCCGATCGAACCACACCACCTGCGTCTCGTCGGCCATCCTCGCTCCGGCCTCGGAAACTCCATGCAGCGCATCGAGCAGCGGCGACAGCACGTCACCCTGCCGGGCGCTCAGTCTGATGAAATTGCGGTTGCCGAGCACGGCGGACATCGCCCACGAGAACACTGCAAGCAGCGGAACATTGCCCGCGACCCAGTGGCAGACGAGCCCCTTCGGCACCGTGCGAAGGCTCTTGCGCGCGTTGATCCGGACGAACCCCGACAACGAGTCGACGTCTTTCAGCTCGCGCGCGATCTGCCCGAGCAGGAAGTCGCTGTCGAGGAACGAGGCCAGGAAGGCGAGCCCCTCGCGGGGCAGCTTGTCCCGCAGCCCGGATCCCGGCGCGAGGATCATTCTCGACAGCTCGCCGAGCGCGCTCAATCGGCCGCGAAAATCGACGGGCCCTGCTCCGCCGTGCGCCGAAAGCTTCGCGAGCGAGTCCTCGATGCTTCGGGCCGCCGACGGCGCCGGATACGCGAACTCAACGGCGGACGACATCGCTGCAACCCCTGAGCTCCGATTTCGGCGCGCGGCCCTGAAAGACGAACGCCGTCCCTCTGCGGCCGCATGGGCAGCCGTCCACCCGCTCGATCCGGCCGATGTCCTCCGTCAGCACGCTGTGATTTGGGCTCGCGAGCGGCAATGTGCTGATCAGCTGAATCAGGCCCGGCTCCCCGGGCTCGGCCGTATCGAGCGTGTCGGCGCGCCGGATCAGCACTTCCGCCCAGTACGGCACGTGCTTCACGCCCTCCGGGCAATCGGGATAGGCAAGCCCCACCTGCTCCACCATCCCGTAGAAGTCGATCACCCTGTCCGGCGGCAGCCCCCACACGCCGGCGACGGTGCGGTTGAACGTGCTCTTGTCGACGGCGAGGTCTTGAAGCCTTTTCCATCCGCCGCTGTGCAGGAGCACGGAGCCCGGATGTGCGGGCGCCGGCGCGAAGTCGGCGAGCGCAACGTGCGCCTGGTAGAGGATATAGGTGAAGCCGTACGCGATGAACGGCCGTCCCGCGATCTTGTCGAGCGCGGCCGCGAGCGCGTTCCGATCGAGCTCGAGCCTGTCCGCGGTCTGGCGCATCACGAAGTGGAACTCGGTCGCAAGATGTGCAACCGCGAGAATCGCGGCGCCGCGGGCGCTGAAGCCGTTGCTGCCCCGGACGGTCGCCTCGGTGTCGAACACGAGATAGGGCCGCCGCTCCTCGCCGATGAAGTCGCTCAGAATCGCGTTCGCGCTGCGCGCCTGCCGACGGCGGCTCTCCTTGTCGACGAAAATCTTCGATGCGTTGGCCGAGGTCGTCGCGGAGGATTGCACGACGGACACGTCGTCGTTGCGCGACCGAAGCTCGTACTCCTTGAACAGCGACACCGGCAGAAACGGATAGCGCTCGATGAACGGGGTGCCGGCCGGCGCGGTCCTTTCCGCGTCTTCGACGAGCGCTGCATAACCCTCGCAGCGCTGCCGGTGATACTCGCGCAAGGCCGTGAGCCGCTCCTCGAGGAAGCGAGCTTTGTCCTCCGCGCTCATGGCGTACGGCCGCACGCCCGGCACGAAGGGATCGAGATTCATCGCCGTCGCCTGCATCTCTTCACACTATCTCTCGAATCACGCGCTCCGGATCGTTCGGCGACAGCAGCGCGCGCTGCAGCTTGCCGTTTGCCGTGAGCGGAAAGCTCCGCACCTCGAAGTAGCGGACCGGCACTTTCACCGGTGCGAGCCGCGCGCGCAGGAACTCCGTCAGCGTCTGACGATCGACCGGACGTCGAAGCTCGACGTACGCGGCCGGTATCTGCCCCCGCTGCGGGTCGTCGAGACCGCCGACCGCGCTCGCGATCACGTCCTCGTGCTCGGCCAGCGCGCGCTCGACCTCGAGCGGCGACACCTTCTCCCCTCCGACCTTCAGCATCTCGTCGCGGCGGCCGAGGAGATAGATATAGCCGCCGCTGATGCGCGCGATGTCTCCGGACAAGACCGAGCCGTCGGGGAGGAACGCACGACGCGTGCTCTCCGGATCGTTCAGGTAGCCCTTGACGATACTCGGCCCCCGGATCGCGAGAATGCCTTCCTCGCCCTCGCCCTTCACGGAGAAATCCCGCTCGTCGACGACGAACACCTCGAGCCCTTCGATCGGCGTGCCGCAGGTCGGCTCGGCGAAGCGCGGGTCGTCGTCGCGAATGTAGGAAATGCGCGGTGTGGCCTCCGTCATTCCATAGTTGTCGAAGAATCGGGCGTTCGGAAAGATCTCTTTCACCGTAGGCAGAAGCTGCCTGTCCATCGCAGCGCCGGCCGAGCATAGCACCCGCACCGACGGCATCGACAGCGGCGTGAGCCGATGCAACGTGCACAGGGAATGATAGGTCGACGGGACGCCGCAGAACGTCAGCAGGCCCTCCGCTTCCACGGCTCTCGCGAGCTTGATCGGGTTGCGGAAATTGTCGAACAGCCGCACCGTGCCGCCGACGTAGAACATGTAGAGCACCTGCGTGAGCAGCGCGTAGCTGTAATGCAACGGCAAGACGACCGCGGCGCTCGGATTCGCGGCGTAGTCGAGGTAACCCGTGATCGCCCTCGCCGAATGCGTCAGATTCTCCGCGGACATCGGCACGCCTTTCGGGGTGCCGCTCGTGCCTGATGTGAAGATGACGAGCTCGGGCAGCGCCGGGTCGCGCTCCGGCAACCGGCCTTCCCCCTCCTCCGTTTGCGCGTCGAGATCCAGTCGGACGCTGTCGCCGCAGCGCCGCGCGATCTCCTGCACGACGCGTTCGGGCGCCTGCGCATCGATCGGGACGGGCACGTTGCCGCTGATCGACGCGGCGAGCAACGTGCGCACGAAGCGAACGCTTCTCTCGGCCGGAATTAGCAGGAAGCGGCCGGCGCCGTGCACACGCCGCAGCGCACGCGCCTGGGCGAGCGAGCGTGCGAGAAGCTCGCCGTACGTGAGCCGCTCGCCGTCGTCGGCGATGGCCGGTGCCGAGGGCCTCGCACGCTCGACCCAGGAGGCGAAAAGGCTCATCCCTGCGCTACCCTGGCGGCCACGGTATCCACGAAGGCGAGCAGGTCCTCCTCCGACGCGCGCCGCGGGTTCGATCGGATGGCGACGTCGGCCGCCATTCGAGTCGCGATCTCCCGGCGGTAGCCCGCGTCCGAGGCGAGGCGAGCTGCCACGGGGTGAGTCGCGACCGATTCGAGTGCCTGGTCGACGATCGGCCGAATGCGCTCGACCAGAGCGTCCACGCCGTCGAGCTGCAACCGCTCGAGCAACGTCTGCATCTGCGGAGTGGTTGCGTTGAACTCGAGCCCGGTGACGAGCGCACAGCCGTTCGCGAGACCGTGCCCCATTCCGTCCACGCCCACCGCATGCGCGAAGGCGTGAACGATCCCGACGGAGCAGTTCGCCGCGGCGACGCCGCCGAGAAACCCGGCCTCCATCAGTCGATCGTTCCGGCTTGCGCTGGGCGGCAGCGGGTACGCGTCGATCACGGCGCTCAGCGCGGCCGCGGCGGTCTCCTTCGCGAGGCGCAGCGGCACGATCGACAGATACGCCTCGAGCGAATGGCTGAGCGCGTCGCACAGAAACTGCGCGAGCGCCCGCGGAGCGACGCTCTCGAGGAATCGACCGTCGAGCACCACCCTGTCGGCGAGGAAGGCGCGGGTCACGACCGCTCGCTTCGATCCCGCCGCGGACTGGTAAACAGCGACGTCGGCGGCCTCTGCGCCCGTTCCGCACGTCGTCGGCACGAGGCAGAGGTGCGGCCGGGATTGCGCCGCGAGCGCCTGATCGACGACGCCGGTCGAGAGGTCGAGCACGCCTGCAGCGTGCGCCCATGCAAGGCGAGCCCAGTCGAGCACCGAGCCGCCGCCGACCGCGACGATGCGCCCCGCCGGCCTGCCGCGCAGCAACTCCGCGCCAAGACGGATCGCGGCCTCGGTCGGCTCGCCGTCCGGTTTCGCGACGTGATTCGCCGGCGTCAGCGAAACGTCGCGGCGCGAGAGCGCTTCGCCGAGCAGGTCGAGAACGGGCCGGCTGCCGCTCGTCAAGAAAACGGTCGATTCGTCGACATGATCCGCGAGCGAGCGGAGCGATCCGCTGCCGCATACGACGGCGGGCGCGTGACGGAACTCGGGGTAGCTGAGCTTCAGTTTCGCCATAGGGGCGTCATCGTACCAAGCGAGCCGTCCGCGGAGCGTGACGGCGTCTAATGATCGCGAGCCGCAACGCGCCGGCAAAGCCCCGAAGGGCCCGACGGCTCTCCGCCGACCGTTCTCGCGGTGCTCGCGGCCGCAGCTGCCGTCCCCGGCATACCGCGGCGGGCCCCGAGGCGGCAAGCGCGGTCTGCACCGATCAGTGGACGGCGGAGGCCGGGAATCGCATTCGCTCCGTCCTTGTTATGATTCGATGCCGCGGAGGTCGAGCCGGTCATCGCGACTCGCGAAACCGAGGTGTGAGTCACGCTCGACCGCCCCACTCGACTCTACGATACGCACGTCGTCGCCCCGCCCACCGCCGGAAGCCGCATGGTCAGCGCTCCAACCAAGACGTCTACGCCGGCTGATCGAGCCCGAACCGCCTCGCGGCCGGTATTCATCGTAGGCTGTCCGCGCTCGGGCACGACCTGGCTCTATCACATTCTTCTCTCGGCGGGCCGATTCGCGATATATCGTTCCGAGACGAACATTTATAACTCATTTGCGCCGGCTTACGGGGACTTTGCGAACGTTCGGACGCGGGCCGCATTCCTGCGCAAGTGGCTCCGCAGCGAATACTTTCTGAGATCCGGCCTCGACGCCGACGCGTTCCATTCGAAGGCGATGGAGCGCGGCACGGGGCCCGGTGCGATGCTGCGGCTCTTGATGGAAGAGATCTGCGCATATCAGCACGCGGAGCGCTGGGCCGAGTGCACGCCCGAGCACGCGCTCTCGCTCGCCCGGATCAAACGCGACTTCCCCGAGGCGCTCTTCATCCACATCGTGCGCGACGGTCGGGATGTCGCGTTGTCGTTGGCGAAGCAACGGTTCATTCGGCCGCTGCCATGGCACTCGGACCAAGGCGAGCTCGCCGCCGCGGCGTACTGGACCTGGATCGTGGCGGCGGCGACGCGTCAGGCTGAGGCCTTTCCGAGCGATGTGCTCGTGCTCAAGTACGAAGACCTGGTGACGGACTACGTGGGCGCGCTCGAGATCGTCTCGGCGTTCATCGGCCAACGCATCGACGTCGCGAAGGTGGCCGATGCGGGGATCGGCAGCGTCGCACGACCGAACACGTCGTTCGCCGCGCAGAACGGCGCGGCGGCGCCGCAGACGGTCGGCCGATGGCGGACGGAGCTCTCCCCCGAGCGATTGGGCGCGCTCGAGGCCGTGGTCGGCCCAATGCTCGATCGCTTCGGCTATTCGCGCGGCGCGCCGGCGGCGTCGGCGCCGGCCGCACGGCTCAATGCCGCGCTGTACAAGGCACGTTTCGGCGCGATGTGGCGCTTGAGGACATCCACGCCGCTCGGGCGTTTCGGTGACGACCGTCTGAGCCGCCTGACGGTGAAAGACGCCGTCGACGATCCCACGCTCCGCCCGGCGGCGCACCTCGCTGCGATCCGGCGCATCATCGAAGGCTGAGCGCGGGTCTTCGAGGCCGTCAGTCCGTGGACGACAGCGCTCCGACGGGCTGACGCCGACACACCGCCCGCTCGTACAGCGCCCGATACTGGTCGATCATCGCCTCGACGGAAAAGCGCCCGACCGCCGCGGCGCGCGCGGCGGCACCGTGCCGCGCCCTCCGCACGTCGTCGCTCGCGTACGCGACGACGGCATCCGCCAAGGCCTCGCTGTCGCCCGGCGGCACGAGCGTGCCCGTCTCGCCCGGCGTGATCAGCTCGGGATTGCCGCCCGTCGCGGTCGCGATCACCGGCAGGCCCGACGCCATCGCCTCGAGTACGGTGTTCGAGATCCCTTCGCGCAGCGAGCCGAGCACGAAGACGTCCATGCATCGCAGAAGCTCCGCGACGTCATCGCGGCTTCCCGGCAGCCACGCGTCGTCGGCGGCTCCTGCCGCGCGCAGCCGCTCGAGCGCGGCGTCGCGCAGCTCGCCGTCGCCGATCATCAGCAACCGCAACGGCCGCCGGGCGCCTTGCAGCCTCTCGCGCGCACGGATGAACGCCTCGACCAGATTCAACGGATCCTTGATCGCCGCGAAGCGCGTGACGCTGCCGACGACGAGCGCCCCTTCGGGGAACACCGCTTCCGGGAGCCGGCGCCGCTCGCCGAGTCCGGCGGGGCGAAAACGCGCGGTGTCGACGCCGTTGCAGATTCGCGTGACGTTGTTCGCACGAATGCCCACGGTCTCGATGAGCCATCGTCTGAGATGCTCCGAGACCGTCACGAATTCGTGCACGAACGGCGCGAACGCGCGCCGGGCGATCCGGTACCTCGCTTTCGTGCCGTCCGGGTCGGCGACGTCCCAGCCGTGCTCCCCGTGTATGCGCACCGGCACGCCCGCGAGCGCGGCAACGACGGCGCAGTCGAGCGTGCCGAAGTTGCGCGTATGCACCGCGCTTGGGCGCAGGGTCCGGAGCAGCCGGAAGAGCCGCGCGTACGCGCCGAGATCGCGCCCCGGGCGCTTGCCGATCGCGTGAACGGCGATGTCGGGATGCAGACGCTCGCGAAACCGGGTCGCTTCCGTCAGCGCGATCACGGCGTGCCGGAATGCGCCCTGCCCGTGGAGCCCGTTCACGACGTTGACCACACCGTTCTCGAGGCCGCCGTAGTCGAGACGGAAAACGATGTGCGCGATCAACGGTGTCATGCCGCCAGGCTGCTCTCCGCGAGCTCCGCCGCGACGTCCTCGTGGCTCGCGCCGTCGAGGTGCAACCGGCTCCAAATCTCGAGATTCAGCAGCACGAGAAGCAGGTCGGAATAGTCCTCGCGGCTCGCGTCGTGCGCATTGCAGATCGTCTCGACGACGCCCGGATCGAGCAGCCCCCGCGCCGCGACGACGCGCGGATCGAGAAGCTTGCGCCGCAGCGGCACGAGCTCCTGCCGGAACCATGCACCCACCGGCGCACCGAAGCCGCGCTTCCGTCTTTCGAGCACCGGCCGCGGCAACACGTCGCGGAGCGCGTCCTTCAGGATCGCCTTCAGGCGCCCGTTGGGGGCCTTGATCTCGGCCGGGATGCTCGCCACGAGCTCGACCAGACGATGATCCAGGAACGGCACGCGGCATTCGATCGAGCACGCCATCGTCATCTTGTCCGTCATGAGGAGCAGATCCTCCGAGAGCTGCGTGCGCCAGTCGACGCGCAGCAATCTCAGAAGCTCGTCCGTGCTCGTCTCCTCGCCGACGACCGCATCGAAGCCGTCGGTCGGAGGACCGTTCCGTGCGCGCTGCAGCGCCGCGAGCACCGCCTCGTCCGCGAGCGCGATGTACAGCTTGTACTGCTGCCGCCAGTCGAGGCCGTTCGCGCGGATGAAGCGCTTCGCGTAACGCCCGAGATCCATGAGCCGGTTCTGCCGGCCGCTCGGCAGCGCTCGCGCAAGGAGCGGCAGCACGCGCCGTCGGAGCCACGACGGAATCCGCTCGTAATAGCGGCCGTAATGCGGGCCGAGGTAGCGGTTGTAGCCCGCGAAGAGCTCGTCGCCCCCTACGCCCGACAGTATGACTTTCACCGACTCGGCCGCGAGCTCCGAGACGAGGTATGTCGTCATGATGGCGCTGTCGGAGATCGGCTCCTCGAGATGCCACAAGAGCTTCGGCAAGAGGCGGGCGACGTCGGGCTGCACCGCGATCTCCCGATGCCGGCTGCCGAGCTGGTCGGCGACGAGCCGCGCGAAAGGCAGCTCGTTGTAATAGTCGGCGACCGCGCTGCCGCGGTAGCCGATGCTGTAGGTATTCAGCGCGCCGTCCGAGTGGCGTGCCATCAGGCTCACGACCGCGCTCGAGTCGATGCCGCCGCTCAGGAACGCGCCGAGCGGGACGTCGCTCACGAGATGCGATGCGACCGCCCGATCGAGCTCCGCCGCGACCCGCTCCGTCCACTCCTCGCTCGATCGCGAGCGATCGACGTCGCGCGGCGGTTCCCAGTAGCGAAAGACGCGGAGGCTGCCCCCTTCGCTCACGAGCATCGTGCCCGGCGGCAGCTTCGACACTCCGGCGAACAGCGTGCGGGGCGCGACCGCGTAACCAAGCGCGAGATAATCCGACAGCGCCTCCGTGTCGACGGCGGCGCTGAAGCCGCTCAATGCCCGGAAAGCCTTCACCTCCGAGCTGAACGCGAAGCCGGACGCATACCGCCAGTAGTACACTGGCTTGATGCCGAGCCTGTCTCTCGCGAGGAGAAGCTTGCGGCGCGTCGAGTCCCAGAGCGCAAACCCGAACATCCCTTCGAGCCGCGTCACGAAATCCTCGCCGTGCTCCTCGTACAGATGGACCAGCACCTCCGTGTCGCTGCGCGTCGCGAACCTGTGGCCCTGCGCCTCGAGCGAGCGTCTGAGCTCGCGGAAGTTGTAGATCTCGCCGTTCATGACGACCCAGACCGAGCCGTCTTCGTTGCCGATCGGCTGATGCCCGCCTTCGAGGTCGATGATCGACAGCCTGCGCATGCCGATCACGACGTCGCCGCAATCCCTGACGCCGTCGTCGTCCGGCCCGCGGTGCCGGATCAAGTCCGCCATGCGCCGCACGTCGTCCGGGCCGTACCGCCTGACGTCGCCGAGCTGCACCGTTCCAACGATCCCGCACATCCTGGCTATTCAGCCCATCACGGCAGATTCTTCACGAGGTGCGGACCGAGCAGGTTCGCGATCGGCAGCGGCAGGCGCTGCCACGCCGCGACGGCGAGACGATACTTCGGATTCGCCGGCGTGAGCATCGGCATCGGCTCGCCATCGCGAAGCACGTAGTACCAGCGCAGCTGCCGCGGGCGCGCGCCCCACTGCTCCTTGAATCGATAGGTGCCCGAGTCTTTCGACGAGCGGCCGAAGTCGAACGTGCGGCAGCCGCGTGCGATGGCGCCGCGCAATGCGGTCCAGTAGAGAAGCATGTTCACGCCAAAGCGATTCGCCTCGCGCACCGACGATGCCCACGGAATCTCGAGCGTCGTGCCATGGGCGAGCAGCAGCCCGGCGGCGACGGGCTTGTCACGAAGGTACACGACGACGAGCCACGTCTCCGCCGCGAACGTCGATGCGATCGCCGCGAAAAAGCGCTTCGAGTATACCGGCGTGCCGAGATCGCGCATGTTGCGCGAGAACACGGCGTAGAAATCGTCGAGCAGCTCGGCGCCCCCTTCGCGCACGCGGCAGCCCTCTTTCTCGGGCCTGCGGATCTGGGCTCGGAGCTTCGGCTTGAAGGCCTTCCAGAGCGCGTCTTCGCTGTCCGGAAGGTCGAGCAGCATCGTCACCTTGTCGTCGCGGCTCGGCAACCCGAGCTCGGGCTCCTCGCGCTGCCGCAGCTCCACGTGCGCGCTGCCGCACGCCGCGGCGAGGCGACCTGCTTCCGCGACGAGCGACTCTCTCGCCTCGTCGCTCTCCGCGAGCACGCCGCCGTAGTTGAAGTACGGCATCGAGACGAGAAAGTCGCCGAACAGCCTGCTTCGCAACCGCACGAGCGGAAGGACGCCGCGGACGTCCCCCGAGGCGTCTTTGGCCATGAGGTAATGCGTCTCGTGGCCGAAAACGTCTCGAATGAGCGAGCGCCAGCGATAATCGTGGTAGAGCTCGGCCCCATGGTTGCGGCGCAGGAAGCCCGTCCACTCCGCGGCATCGGCCTCGTCCGCCGCGTGAATCACCGTCGGCAGCGAGCCGCCGGTCGTAGAACGGAGGGCCGGGCCGCCGGCCCGTGCGGCCTCGCTCATGGTTCGACGCCGGTGCCGCCCGCGCAGAAGACGCGGTCCAACCTGTCCCAGGCGAGCTTGCGCAGCAACACCCGAAGCCGCCCTTCGAACTTGCGCAGATTGAGGTAATGGCGGATCCGCGCACGCGAGTCGGCGCCCGGCACCCGCGGCTGCTCCGGATCGAGCTCCCACGGATGGAAGTAGAAAACGACCGGCCGCTCGTACACTCGTCGCGCCCGTGCGAGCAGCCGGAGTGAGAGCCACAGCGGGAGCAGCCGGAAGTAGCCGCCGCCCGCGGCGGGGAGGTTGCGCCCCGCGAACGGGGCCGTGGTTGCCGGTATCTCGAGCAGTCCCGCGGGCTCTACATAGAACGGCTCCGTCGGCCCCGACGGCACACCGTAATGGTCATGAGCGATCGGATAGAGGCTCGAGCTGTAGTCGTAGCCGGCCTCGCTCAGGATGCGATGCGCCCACGGCGTGCGCTCGTCGATCGACCAGCTCGCCGCACGATAACCGCGGACCGCGACCCCGGACACGTCCTCGAGCAGCTTCTTCGTCGCGGCGACGTCCTCGCGAAACGCCTCCGGCGTCTGAGTCCAGACGCGGATGTGCTGCATCCCGTGGCTCGCGATCTCGTGGCCCTCGTCGGCGATACGCCGCACGACGCTCGGAAAGTGCTTTGCGACCCACCCCAACGTGAAGAAGGTTCCACGCACTCCGGCATCGGAAAAGAGCTGCAGGATGCGATCGACGTTGCGCGGCAAGCGGCACTCGAGCTCGGACCAGCGCGATCTCGGCACGAGATGCTCGAACGCCGAGACCTGGAAGTAATCTTCGACGTCGCAAGTCATCGCGTTGGGCAGCGGTACGCCGGCCGGCGGCGTCCACTTCCTGACGCCCGCGTGAAACGGCGATTCCGCACGATCCCCTGCGGAACGCCCGTACGGCGCGGCAAGCGGCGTGCGTGCGCTCATCATCTGCGCGACGGCACGTACACCAGCGTGACCCTGAGGGTCCGCTCGTCGAACGAGCCGAAGCCGTCTCTTTTCGTCAGCTGCCCGTCGAACTCGAGGTCGAGCACGCGCCCGATGCCCCGGCTGTAGCGCAGCCGCACCACCGTGTCCGTGTTGGCGTCCGGCTCGTTCGAGAACTGACGCCGCTCGCGGTGTACGCCGATGCTGGCCATGCTCACCCGCGTGAGTCGTCGCATCGCTTCCACACCGATCCGGCGGCCGTCGCTATCCAGCGAGTCCTCGCCCTCGATATCGTCGTCCAGCACCCTGAGCTGCACGCGGATGTCCGTTCGGTCCAAAGACAAGCTCCAGTCGACGGATGCCTCGCGGCGGTCGTTCGGATTGGCACTGAGGCTGACGTCGATGGGTGCAGCGGTCGGTTCGTCGAGGCTTTCCCCGAGCAACGTACCCGCGTCGGTATACTCGCGGCGTGTCTGCAAGACGAGGTTCATCCGCCCGGCAATCGAACGGCTCCACATGAACCGGAACGTCGGTCGATCGAGCGATGTCGAGCCGAGCGTCACGCGGTTCGTGCCGGCCGTCGCGACGGCGTTGCCCCGTGCGAGCGCACGCTGATAGGAGAGTCGCACGCCGTCGATGTCGTACGTCTCGTCGGTCGTCCGATACTCCGCCTCCGTCGTTCGTGCGTTCAGGCTCAGCGTCGTCAGCGGACGAACTCGCCTGCTGATGCCGAGCGTATACGTGATCGCGTCACTATCGAGAAACTCGGACTTTTCGTACCTGCGTGCGCTCCACGTGCTACCGACGTTGAGCGACGTGCGCTCGCCGAGCGGCAAGTCGATCTCGGGCCCCGTCTCGAAAACGTTGATTCGCTCGCGGTTCTCCGGGGTTTCCGGACCGATCGGGTTCGTTCGGCCGTGCAGGTAGTTATCCCGGAACGTCCAGGTCATTCGCTGTGGGACCAGCACCGTCCGGAGCGATCCGCCAAGGGAGCCGACCTGCTCGTCCGGCAGCTCGTCGTCCCCGTATTTGCGGTACTCGAGGTCGCCGACGAGTCTGCCTTGCACGCGCTCGCGATTCCGAAACAGATTGAACAGGACCCCGAGGCTGTCGTAGTAGCCGCGTGTGCTATCGGTCGTCCGCGACACGTTGCTGGACTCGGTGTGCGCGAGCCAGAGTGCTACGGCTTCGCCCGACGTGGCGGAGCGAACGCCCGCGCCTGGACCGCCCCGGTACTGCGCGTGTGCCTGGCTCGTTGCGAGGCACAACACCGCCATCGCCAACACCGAGCGCGGAGCTGAGATGCTCGTCATTCGGGCGCCCTACGTTTGGTAGCCGTAATAGTCGCCGTAGCTGGCCAAGCCGTCGCGCGCCGATACCTGATTCAGCAGCAGGTTGATCGATTTGGACGGATCGAGGAGATCTCGCGCAGCCAGCACCGCGCGTTGCGGCGTCTTGTTCGCGTGCACGACCATCAGGATCTGACCGACGTGCCCTCCGAGGACCTGCGCTTCCGGGCGCAGCAGCAGCGGCGGCGAGTCGAAAACGATCATCCGCCGCGGATCGGCGCTGCTGATCTCCGCGATGAGGTTCTCCATCTTGCTGCTCGCGAGCAGCTCCGCGGCCCGCTCGTCGTGAGCGCCGGCAGGCAGGATCGCGAACCCCTGCAGGTTCGTCGGCATCACCAGAGACTCGAACGAAGCCGAGCGGTCACGCAGCAGATCCATGAGCCCCGGTTGATGGCTCGCGCCGAAGAGCCGCGTCACATGCGGCTTGTTGCAATCGCCGTCGACGAGAATGACGCTCCAGTCCTGCTCGCGTGCGATGCTGAGGCAGAGATTCACGGCAGTGAACGTCTTGCCCTCACCCGGCAACGCCGACGCGACCATCAGCACGTTGCCCCGAGGCACGAGCTCGCCCGAGCTCGCGTTCTTCAGCAACGGGCGCTTGATCGCCCGGTACTGGTCGGCCAGCACTCGCTCGTGGCGGTCAGAAGCAAGCAACCCCTGCGCGCGCAGCGCCGCGAAATCGATCTCGACTCGGTTGCCGCCATATGCGTGACCGGCGACCGGAGAATCATGCACCCTCGCGATCGCCCGCGGCGGCCTGCCCTGCGCCTCGACGGCGTTTGCCTTTCTCGCCTGCAGCTTGGCAAGCGCTTCTTCGATTCTGCCCATTTATGCGAGCCCCACGACGGCGAACAGACCGGGTCCTCGCACTTCGATGAGCACGGCGCCGAAGAACAACGCAACCAGGCCGATCAACGACGTGCCGAACGCGATGACCTCGACGGCGCGACGGGCTCTTTGCTTGTGCGGAGCGACGTGGCTCACGGAACCGAGCACCGGCAGACCCACGACCTGCCGTAATACCGTCGTATTCGGAAAGACCGGATTCAACTGTGCGAGCAGCCAGCAGAGTGCCGCGCAAGCGCCCAGCGACGCGGCGAACACGCCGGCGAGCATCACGAACCGGTTCGGGGCAACCGGTTCGAAGGCGGCATTGGGGGGATCGAGCAGCCTGAACTCGATCTCTTCCTCGTGGAAGGCCTTTGTCGACAGCTCCTGCGTCTCACGGCTCTGAACCAGGCTGCGATACTGATCGTAGATCACGCTGTAGTCGCGGTTCAGACGCGCCAGCTCTGCCTCGACGTCGGGCACCTCGTCGATCGCGGCCTGGAGCAGCTGAACCTTCTGGCGCCGAGCCTCGACGTCGGCCCGCCGCGCCGCAAGCTCGGCCTCCGTTTCGTTCAACGAAATGCGCAATGCTTGGTAGACGGGATTGGTGTCGAGCGAAGACAGCTCCTGGTCCGTATTGGCGATCCCCATCGCCCGCAGCTGCTCGGCCCGCTGCTCCTCGAGCCGCTCCAACGTCTCGCGCACGTTGACGACGTCGGGATGCCGATCGGTGTACTGCAGCAACAGCGCATCGAGCTGCGCACGATAGTCGCGGATCCGCGCGTCCAGGCTGTTCGGAGGAGGCTCTCCGCGGCCGAGGCCGGACGGCATCACGGGCGTCTCGCTCTGAAGCTGGCTCAGCAGCTGATCACGCCGCGACTCCACCAGCTGCAAGGCCTTCTCGGCCTCCTCGAGCGCCTCCCTCTCGGCACGGAGGTTCTCGAAATAGCCTCCTTGCGTGCCCGGGAGCCGATGCGCGTGGCGTTTCTTGAAGTCCGCAAGCGCCTGCTCCGCCTGCTGAAGACGCTGCTCGTACTCGGCGATCCGCTCCTCGAGGAAGCGGCTCGCCGTGTCGGTGCTCTGCTGCTGCATGCTCGCGGTGCTTTGGACGAGCGAATCGAGCAGCGTCCTCACGACTCCGATGGCCGTCTCTCGATCCGGGTGACGGTAACCGATGCTGTACGCCGAGGGGTTGTTACGGTCCCGGTTCGATAGCCAAATGCTTTCCCGCAGCCGCGCCAGGACTCTCTCGAGTTGCTCCGGCGTCGTCGCTTCTGCGGTCAAACCGTTGACGCTCGCCACGTACTCGAGATGCTCCCGACTCAAGAGCGACTGACGAACGTAGTTGAGCTGCGCGGCGAGATCGACCGGCACGACGATCTGATTGCGAAGAAGCGGCCGGAGCACGGAGGACGCATCGATGTAGAAACGTGCGTGCGCTTCGTAAATGTTCGGCTGCGAAGCGACGAACACCCATCCGGCCGCGAAGCACGCCCAGGCGACGGCGACGCCCCACCAACGGAACCGCCACGCGCTGCGCAGCTCGTTGACGATGCGCGAGACTAAGTCAAGGATGGTTTGCTTCGCGAGCTCGCCCCGGGAACGATCGAGCAGGGTGTCCACGGGTACCTCCACCGGTTGGCATCTAGAACACGGCCTCGGGAATGATCAGCACGTCGCCGGGCTGCATGAGAATGTTCTCGTCGATGTCGCCGCGCTTCACCAGATCGTCGAGCCGCACGCGAATCTGGCGAGTCTCGCCGTTGACCGTGCGCACGACCCGGGCTCTGTTGCCCGCCGCGAACTCGGTGAGCCCCCCCGCCTCGATCACGACGTCGAGCAGCGTCATCCGGTCGCGGTAGGGAATCGAGCGAGGCTGCACCGCCTGGCCAAGCACCCGGATTTGAGCACCGAAGCTGCCGACGAAATTCTGAACAATGACGTTGACCTGCGGGGAGCGGATGTATTCGGCGAGCCGGGCCTCGATCTCGCGCGCGATCTGCGACGGCGTCTTGTTGACTACCACCAGATCTTCGACGAGCGGCGTCGAGATCCGGCCATCGGGCCGGACGGGCACCGTCATCGACAATTCGGGCTGTCGCCAGACGAAGATCTGCAGCGTATCGCCGGCACCGACGAGATACTCGCCCGTCTCGAATGCAGTCGCGGTCGACGGTCGTTCGATACCGGTCGGATTCCCTGAACATCCGGCGACGAGGATTGCGGGCCCCAACCACAGGATGAGACTCTTCCAGGAGGTCGTGAGGACTGACATAAGTCTCCCGTATCGCAGCAAGCTTCTTCTTCTGCAGGGCTTCGCCACGCGCCTTTTAACGGCTTCGCCACGCGCCGTTTTGGTTCACGCATTCCGGCGTGGCGGTCGGCCCTGCTCTACATAACCTGCGCGCAGATCAGCTCTACGCCGCCTACGTCATTGTCTGGGCACGGCACGCGCCTTGGCAGCTGACGCGTCACATTTTCGGCCTAGCGCCCGGGAATCACAAGCAGCCCGCGGTCTCGCGCCGCGGGCTGCTTAGCGAGGCTTCGTCCTCGCCACGGGCGATAGGCAATCGCACGCAGAACTTGGTCCCGACGCCGGGCTCGCTGAACACTTCGACGTCGCCCCCGGCCGCTCGCACCGTGTCGCGAACCTGGTAGGCGCCGATTCCCATGCCCCGGTTACCTTTCGTGGTATCGAACGGCCGGAAGAGACGGTTGCGGATGAAGTACTGATCCATACCCTTGCCGGTATCCTCGACGCTCACGACCAGCTCGCCGTCGACGAGCTCGAGATCGATGACGATGCGGCCGTCGGCGGAAGTCGCATCCTGGGCGTTCCGCACCAGGTGGGTCAGGATGTTGAAGAGCTTCTCCCGGTCCATGCATACCCAGATCGGCGGGCCTCCGACCTTGATCTCCGGAACGGGCTCGCGGTCGGCGCAGTGGGAGCGAACCTCCATCAGAATCTTCGATACGTCGGCCCGGCCGCTGCTGACCTCACTGCCGACGCGGCTACTCAGCTGCTCGAGCACCCGCTTCATCCTCTCGACACCGGACTTCACCGTCTCGATCGCGTCATCGATGAACTCCGGCCGGTGACGGAACCTCTGTGCGTTCGCGATGACCAGCTCCTGCTGCGCGACGACGTTCTTCAGGTCGTGCATGAGAAACATCGACAACTTGTTCATCGCCTCGAACTGCCGCGTCTCGGCGAGCCGCTCCTGGGCCAGAGCCTGTGCGAGCACGACGGCGACCTGACGCCCGGCAGTTTTGAGCAGATCATGGTCCTCGAAGTTCAATGATTGCAGTGCCCGGGGCTTTTCGATCACCGCGAAGCCCTGCAGGTACCCCTGGCAGTCGAGCGGGACGATGATGGAACCGGCCGGCAAGAGCCCATTCTGCGGCGGGCCAAAGGCCGTCTGGTAAAGATCCGGATCGAGGGCGTACTGCTCGCTGTCGATGACCCAACCGGTCGAAGCGAGGAACGACACGATCGGGTGCTCGCGGCCGAAACGCGTTTCGCGCGACAGACGGCGATCGAGCGTGGCCATGCATTCGTAGCGGTGCGGCTCGCAGGCGAGCCACAGCTCGCCCTGCTGGCTACCGACGATTCGGGCGAGGCCTTCGAGCGCGTTCTTCGTGAGCTCCGGCAGGTCGCCGCTGCGGCCGAGGATCTGGGTCAAGCGCAGCCATTCGTAGCGGTAATCGTACTTGTTCCTGTAGAAGTGCTTGACCAGGAAGACCCGGGCACGCATCCGGATCTCGGTGGAGAAGAGGCCCCACGCCAGTATCGCAAACGCCGCAACCAGGAACGCGAGCTCGAAAGCCAGGCTCCACTCCCCGCCGAACGCGCGGATCAGCGAGACGACGACCCCCATGACGAACAGGTAGACGGCGACACCGAGCAGGCTCGCCGTGTAGAACACGACGTGGCGGGAGACGTAGAGGTGCTGCTTCCACTCGGGCTGCCGCTTCACCGCGAGCAGGATCGGCGGCACGAGCGCTGCGTTCACGAGGCCGCGCACCTCCCACGGCACGAGCACCAGCTCTTTGAGGAACGCCGCCTGCGAATAGACGAACAAATCGACGACGAAAATGCCGGCCACGGCGAGGCAGAGCAGCTGCAGCGACCGACGACTGTCCCGCGGCGCGTTGCGATAGACCTGCTCGACCCCCAGGAATCCGATCAACGCCATCACGACGAGCATCGGATAGACCGTCTCGCTCATACCCGGCAGCCAGGCGGCCGCGATCGTCGCGAGCACGATCCAGCCGCCGGCGCAGGCCGAGAGCCCGAGCAGCCAGTACTTCGACGGCGAAGAGAGCCAGGACAGGACGTACAGCGTCCATAAGAAAGTATGGGCGGCATCGAGCCCGCCGATGGCGCGGGGCGAGGGCCCCACGGCGAGCTGCAAGACGACGAGGGCCGCCGCCCACAAGGCCGACAGCGACACGACGATGGTGATCAGCGAGGCCCTCCGGCTGCCGGGCTGGCTCACCGCCAGCACGGCCGCCGCCGCTCCCAAGGCGAGCGCCGCGATCCCGTAGCTTGCTACTCCGAACCAGAGCATCGAACGCCCCCCCGAGTACCCCCCAGAGGCAGTCTAGCGTAGGGACCGCCGGCGACGGCGATTACCGGGCGCCCTTCCCCCAAAGCACGACCTCGGCCGTCTGCAGCAGCACGATCAGGTCGAAAATCACGCTCTTGTGCTTGATGTAGTAGAGATCGTATTGGAGCTTCTCCATCGCATCCTGCTCGGACGAGCCGTACGGATAGCACAGCTGCGCCCAGCCGGTGATTCCGGGCTTCACGGCGTGGCGCTCGTGGTAGTAAGGAATCGTCTGCGACAGTCGCTCGACGAACTCGGGGCGTTCGGGCCTCGGTCCGACCAAAGCCATGTCGCCGCGAAACACGTTGAAGAGCTGCGGCAGCTCGTCCAGGCGAAGCTTGCGTATCACCGCGCCCACGCGCGTGATGCGGTCGTCGCGCGAGCCGGCCCACCGAGGCTTACCGTCCGCCTCGGCGTCCTTGATCATGCTGCGGAACTTGTAAAGCGTGAATATCTTGCCGCGATAGCCCACGCGGCGCTGACGATAGAACACCGGGGCCCCATCCTCGAGCAGGATGGCGAGCGCGCAGACGCACATTACCGGCGCCGCCAGTATCAGCAAGGCCGTCGCGGCGACGAGGTCGAGCACGCGCGAGCCGAACTGCGACCGCACGCTCGCCTCGAAGCCCTCCGCGAAGATCAGCCAGGAAGGATGCACGAGGTCGACCTTGACCTTGCCCGTCTCTCGCTCGAGAAAGGACAGCAGGTCGATCACGGCGATGCCTGCGAACTTGCACTCGAGCAGATCGCGGATCGGAAAACCGCGCCGGCGGTCGTCGACCGCAACCACGATCTCGTCGATATTCTGCGCCTTCGCGTAGGCCGCAAGAGACCCTTCGAGCTTCGTCACGCGCTCGTCGTCGATGACCCTGTCGTCGCCCTCGGCCGGTATGAAGGCGCGGATGTTGAATCCGCGGCGATCGCTTCTTCGGCGCAGCTTCAACAGGCTCGCCGCTCGCGTGCCCGCGCCGTAGACGAGCACCTCGCGCCGGAAGACGGCGTTGTCGACCCACCGCCAGCAGAGCGTCCGCGTCGCCGCGAGGAGCCCGAGGCTGAACGCGAAGCTCCACCCCCAGAGCGCGCCGGAAATGCCTACCGAAAAGAAGAAATCGACCAGCGCGAGGAACACCGCGGCAAGCAACAGGCCCACGAGGATGCGGGCGAGCACGCCCTCTATGCGCAACCTTTGTTTTGCCTGGTACAGGCCGACGGAAGTCACGCCCACGACGACCGCCAGGCTGAAGACGACCGCTGCAAATACGAGCGTTCCCATCGGAAGGGCGACGTCCTCGGTGGCGTTCATCAGGATCAGGAACGCCGATGCCGCGAACGCAAGCCCTGCGGCCCCGAACTCGACCGCGGCGAGCAATACGATCGGCGGGTGAATGTGATGGCCGAACACCTTCATGGGTCGTACCCGGACCGCAGGAACCCGCAACGCTTATGCCGACGGACGCAGAGGCGAGCGCTCGAGCGCGATCCGTCGTTCAACAAAGTGAATGTCCACCCCAAGCGAGAGCCCCATGCGGCGCTCCCTGCGGGCGACGTCGCCGACTTCCCCATCGCTCCCCGGCGCGGCAAGGGGCTCGGCTCGGTGATCGCAATATAGCGGATCGTCCCCCGCTTCAGAAGCTTCGAACCGTGACGCTGCGCTCATGTCGCGCACGGCACATCGCTGCTCGGGCCCGTGAGACGGCCACGCACGGCGAGATCCACGTCAGCAGCACCAACCACCCTACCCGAATCCCTTCCCGGCGCCGGAAAGCACCGATGGGAAGAAAGGCTACTCCAAGTAGCCGTTCGAGGATGGGAGACGCGACACAAACCCGAAAGCGTCCGTGAAGCGGCGGCGGCGCGGTGCCGCCGATGCCGATGCCCCTCCACATCGGCAGTGCGGACTGGCCGGTCAGAAGCTCACCCGAGAAGTCCCCTCGGCAACCCGGTCACGGCTAAAGCGAGGACGCTACTTCACGAGTGCCGCATCGCGCGACACCGATTCCCCCCGCCCGATAGCGTAGTAACGAATCTGCCGGTCCCTCATCATCTTCGGATCGTACAGATTGCGTCCGTCGAAGATGACCGGCTCTCGCAGCAAGCTCTTGATTGTGTCGAAGTTCGGGCTTCGGAACTCGCGCCATTCGGTCACGATCGCGAGCGCATCCGAGTCCTCGAGGGCCTCCTCCGCGCTCGAGCACAGCACGAGGTCGCTCCGGTCACCGTAGATCCGGCGGGTCTCGGACGACGCGACGGGATCGTAAGCCTTCACGCGCGCGCCGGCTTCCCAGAGGGCCTCCATGAGCACACGGCTCGACGCCTCGCGCATATCGTCGGTGTTCGGCTTGAAAGCCAGCCCCCAAAGCGCGATGCATTTCCCGGCGAGATCCCCGCGGTAGTAGGCGTTGATCTTCTGGAACAAGACCTGCTTCTGGCGCTGATTGACGTGATCGACGGCGCTCAGGATGTCGGTGTTGCAGCCGACGCTCGCGGCGGAAGCGATCAGGGCCCTCACATCCTTCGGAAAGCACGATCCGCCGTAACCGCAGCCGGGATAAATGAACTCGTAGCCGATGCGCGGATCGGAACCGATGCCGCGGCGCACATGCTCGATGTCCGCTCCAAGGAGCTCCGCCATGTTCGCAAGCTCGTTCATGAAGCTGATCTTCGTCGCGAGCATCGCATTCGCCGCATACTTCGTGAGCTCGGCCGAGCGAATATCCATCACGAGCATGCGGTCGTGATTGCGATTGAACGGCTCGTAGAGGCTGCGGAGCAGCTCGGCCGTGCGCGGGTTGTCGGTGCCTACGATGATGCGATCGGGCCGCATGAAGTCTTCGACCGCGGCGCCTTCCTTCAAGAATTCGGGATTGGAGACGACATCGAACTCGACGGACACGCCGCGCCGATCGAGCACGGATTGCACCTCCGCCTTGACCTTGTCCGCGGTGCCGACTGGGACGGTGGACTTGGTCACCACGACTCGGTAGTCCTGGAGGTGCTCGCCGATCGACCTCGCGACCGCGAGCACGGATTTGAGGTCGGCGGAGCCGTCGCCGTCGGCCGGCGTGCCGACCGCGATGAACTGGAACACGCCGTGCTCGACACCGGCGGCAGGATCGGTCGTGAAGCTGAGCCGGCCTGCCTGACGGGCTCTGTTGATCACGTCGTCGAGCCCCGGCTCGTAGATCGGGATTTCGCCCCGATTCAATCTCTCGACCTTCGCCTCGTCGATGTCGACGCAGACCACGTGGTTGCCCACGTCTGCGAAGCACGCGCCGGTGACCAGACCAACGTAGCCAGAACCGAAAACCGTAACTCGCATCACTAATGTCCGTTCATGGAAGCCTGGGGCTAGGCTACTACACAACTTCTCGCTAATCAGGGATACCAAGCACCCACGAGATCCGAACGTGGGAGATCGATAACCCGTGCAGGCCGCGCCCGCCAGGGGGTTGCAGGATGACGGCCGCGCCCGGAGAATAGGCCCCGAGTCGGGCGATTAGCTCAGCGGGAGAGCGCTCCCTTCACACGGGAGAGGTCGCTGGTTCAATCCCAGCATCGCCCACCACCCGCTCACCATAGTGCACACGGCGCCTCTCGGCGCATCTCATCACTGAATCGACTTGATCGCTTCGTTCGAATACTCACTCTCGAGTCCGTTCGAATCAAGCGCGGTCACCGCGAAATACCAGGTCGCAGGCGTCAGGTTGTCCACGACGTAGCTCGCGACGTTCTTCCCGACTTCCCGCGAATGGGAGTAGCTTCGCGAGGCTTTCCCCCAGTAGATCCGAAACCCGGCCAGATCGACCGAAGAGCCATCCGTCTTCTGTGTCGGGGGAATCCAGGTCAAGGTCGCCACTCCGCTCGCCGTGTACACGACGTTGATCGCGAACGGCGGCAGGCTCGTATGCGCCGCGCCGTCGGTGACGCCGATCCGAATTCCCATGTAAGCGCCTGCATCCTGCTCGCCCGGCACGCCGCTGATCCGGCCCGTCTGCCGGTCGAACGACGCCCAGGCCGGCAAGTTCTCTATAGTGAAGGTGAGCACGTCTCCGTCAGGGTCCGCGGCCGTCGGCGTGAAATCCAGCGAATCGCCGACGAGGACCTGAGACGGCGGATTCCCGCTGATCGTCGGCGGCGAGTTCGTCGTGCCGGAAGGCGGCGGCTGAGACGATGCGGCCTGGCTTCCGCCTCCATCGTCCCCGCCGCACGCGCAGAGGCCCGCACTCACGACGAGCAGCGCGATCGACCTGCGCAAGCTCGGCGCGTCGACTCCCTTCCAACGAATTCCTGGCAACCCCGCTGTCATAGGCCATCCCCGTAGACCGGTAGCTTTGCGTGTTCGCCTTTCGGTCGAACTTGCCCTTTTCAGGTCAACGATTTGAAGCTGGTATCGATACCGCGACCGTGCTATTCCTCCCTAGCAACCATTCGGCACCCTCGCACAGCGGACTCGCCGTGCGGCACACCTAACCCCGTTGCACCTCCGCGAGCTCCTGCACGAGCCGTGCCCAACCGTCGGCCTGCTCCTGCGCGTACTCGAACCACTCCGTGCCGCCAGTCGTCAGCGCACGCTTGCGGACGCGCTCACGATCCTTCTCGGCCCGCAGCCGCGCGCGGGCAACCGGCGTGAGCTGTGACGGCAAGAGGTGATCGTAAGGTTTGCCGGCGAGGTAGAGATCGATGACCGCTTCGAAGATGGCCTTGCTGAGACCGTACTGCTCGGCGATTCCGAGCAGGCGGCGCTGCAGGTCGGGATCATCGCCGAAGCGCGCCACCGGTTTGTGCACGAGCACCGGCAGAACCTCGGAACGTTCCGAGAATCGTACGTTGCGAGCGATGTATGCGTAGTCCTCCCACGTGCGGGCGGACTTGCCGAACAGGCGGCTCGCGGTCGCGTAAACTCCGTCTCCGTACTTGTGGTCTCCGAACGCAAGCCAATCCGCAACTACCCACTCCCAGGCATAGTCCATCTGCTGCAGAAGCTTGCCGAACTCGTACCACGTTCGCTGGTCGACCCAGTCTTCGATCTCGACGCCGACAGCATGCAACGTGAACCCCCGAAGAATCGGTCTGTTACGCGCTGGGCGGCCCTGGGCTGACCCGTGAATGACGGTAAGGCTGCCTTGGTCGACGCGCATTATACCGCTCCCTATTGGGATGCTTCCACGTTGTTAATGTCTTAAACCACGATGCGATCAAGGGAAATTGTAGCGGGCGTATCCGCCGCGCGTGGGGAACCAGTTCACGAGTGGGCCCGGGAAACGGGCCCAGGCAGCGCGAGGCGCAGGGCAGAACATGGAGGGACCGTGCGCTACAAGCGTGAGGACCCGGTTCTCTTCAATGCCTCGACGACTCGCTTGACGTCCTGCGCCGCCTCGCGACGCATCACCAGAACGGCATCGGCCGTATCGACGACGACGCATCCGTCGACTCCCACCAGCGCGACGAGCCGATCGCTCGAAGAGACGTAGCAGTCGCGGCAGCCCTCCGCGATCACTTCACCTCGGAGGACATTGCCCTGGGCGTCCTTGTCGAGGATGTCGTGCAGCGCGAGCCACGATCCGATGTCGCTCCAGCCGGCATCGAGCGGCACCACGGCGGCAGACTCCGTCTTCTCCATGACGGCGTAGTCGATGGAATCCGACGGAGACGTCAGAAACGCCCGCCCGAGACGCGTGAAGTCGCCGTCCACGACGGCCTCGTGCGCCGCCCGCTCGCACGCGGCCGCAATGTCCGGCGCATGGCGGCCGAGCTCCTCGAGATAGCGCCGTGCGGAAAAGAGGAACATCCCGCTGTTCCACAGGTACTCGCCCGATTTTACATAACGCTCGGCCCGTTGGAGATCGGGTTTCTCGACGAATTCCTCCAATCGGTACCAGGCCGCCTTCTCCTCCCCGGGCGCGCCCTTGCGCACGTAGCCGTACCCCGTCTCGGGGCGGTTCGGCACGATGCCGAAGGTGACGAGGTATCCCTTCGTCGCAGCCTCCATGCCAATGCGCACGGCCTGCAGGAACGCTCGGGTGTCCTTGATGAAGTGGTCCGCCGGAAGCACCAGAAGCAGGGGGTCCTTGTCGGCGTCGTCGGCTTCACTCGCACCGCGCGACGCCGTTCCCTCTTCGGCTTCGCCACCCGCAGCCTCGGAAGCTGTGTGCCCAGGCTCGATGGCGAGCCACGCCGCGACCCCAATCGCCGGCGCGGTGTTCCGGCCCGCGGGCTCGAGTACGATCCGCGCGCGAGCACCCACCTCCCTCATCTGCTCGCCGACGAGAAAGCGATGATCTTCGTTGCAGACGACGATCGGCTGTCGAACGAGATCGCGCAGTTCCGTCGTCCGCAGATAGGTCTCCTGCAGCATCGTTCGCTCGCTCACGAGCGGTAGAAACTGCTTCGGACGCCGTTGCCGGGACAGCGGCCACAGCCGCGTCCCCGAGCCGCCCGAAAGGATGACTGGTATCAGTATCGGCACTACGCTACCTCCTGCTCCTCCAGGTGGCTCCGGGAAGCTTACCCCGACGTCACGTCTCTGCCCACGCCGGACGCTCCGCAGTCGAAGCAGCACGGTTAACAGAAGATCGCCGAAGAATGTAGCGCACGTAACCGTTTCGGCGGTCGCGGGAACGCAGTGTGCGTTGCGTCAATGTCCCCGCTCGGGCCCTGGGCTCTAATCACGAACGTCAAGGGACAATCGTATCCAACCGTGCGCTCCGGCTACTCGCTGCTTTGGGTCGACCTGACCGTCTCGGTGCAAGACTCCGAGACGCTCGAGGCTTTCCGAAGCTATTTCCACATTCAGCGTGTCTCGGCGCTCGCGTCGATCGACAGCGAGATCGCGCGGTTGAAACCCGACGCCCTTTGCTTCGACTACGACTATCCGACGAAGCAGAGCCTCCAGGCCCTGCAGGAGACGAAGAGCAAGTACCGTTCGCTGCCGATTCTCATGTTGACGGTGCAGCATTCGGAATCTCTCGCGGTGTGGGCGTTTCGCTCCCGTGTCTGGGATTACCTCGTCAAGCCCGTTTCGAAGTCCGATATCGATCGGTGCCTCAGCTCGTTGGTCGAGATGATGAAGCATCGAGACCAGCCGCGTCGTCGCGCGGTCATGCCCGCGTCGACGATACCCCTCGAGAACCGCGTCTCGGGGCATGTAAGTGGGGAGCCTCTGCGTCTCGCTCGCGCATTGCAGTACGTCGAGCAGAACTATCGGGGCAAGATCTCGAGCGCAAAGGCGGCGTCTTTGTGCAACCTCACCACGTTCCAGTTCAGTCGCCTCTTCAAGGAAACCTACGGTTTGACGTTTCAGGAGTACGTCATTCGCTTCCGACTCCGCGAAGCGGGCCGGCTTCTGAAGAACCCCAATGCGCAAGTTTCCGAAGTCGCCTATCTCGTCGGCTTCAATGACCCTTCGTATTTCACGAAGGTGTTCAGGCGCTACACCGGTGTCTCTCCTTCGCAGTTCGCCGAACTCTCCGACGCAGAGCTCGACCCCGAGCGACTACTCGAAGTGTTGAACGGCGATTGACCGTCCATTCAGCGAGACGAATCCCACTGCAGCACTTGTCTGCGATCGCAGACATTGACCGACAAAGCTGTCTCGCAGCACCGACACTTCGACCTCTTACACACGCCTTGTTACAACTTGCGACGCTAGAACGACTGCAACGGATCAACCGTTCGTGAGGTCGGGGCACAAAGCCTTCTGAAAAGGCCGCGGAGTTGCCGGTCGAGCACGTTGCTCACGAGCACCGGCGACACGAGACACAACTTGCGTACTCATTCTGGGCTCAAGAATCGGTCGCTCTTCAAACGACACAGGGAGACGAGTGGATGATAGTGGGGAAACGCTTCGCCAGGCTCGGGTTACTGATTTGCTGCATGTCCGTCCTCGCTGCTTGCGGGGGCGACGATAACAGTCCCAGATGGGGGTGGGACCGCTGGGTGCAGGGCCGCAGCCCCTCGAGGGGGAACGACACACCCAATTGGCCGCGCCCGCAACCGCAACCGCAACCCGATCCGGAACCTCAACCTGATCCGGAACCGGAGCCGCAACCTGATCCGGAACCACAGCCTCAACCCGATCCGGAGCCTCAACCGGTGCCGAACAATGCCCCGACGATTTCGGGTACGCCAGCGACGTCCGTGGTCGTGGGCTCCACTTATCGGTTCGCACCGCGCGCGAACGATCCCGACGGCGACGTGCTCACTTTCCAGATCGAGAACAAGCCGGGCTGGGCAAGCTTCGACAGAGCTACTGGCGTGCTCGCCGGAAGACCGGGCAACTCCGACGTCGGAACGTACTCGAACATCGTGATCCGAGTGACGGACGGCGAAGCGACCGCGCAGCTGCAGCCCTTCTCGATCACCGTCGAAGGGACCGGCCTCGGCACTGCAACGTTGACGTGGACCGCGCCGACTCGCCGCACGGACGGCAGCCCTCTGACCAATCTCGCCGGTTACAAGGTGTACTGGGGACAGCAATCGCGCCGGTACACGGAATCGGCCGAGATCAAGAATCCGAGCGTGCTGACCTACGTCGTCGAGAACCTCGGTCGCGGCACGCACTACTTCGCGACGACGGCGGTCACGGCCGACGGCGCGGAGAGCGAGTACTCGAACGAGGTCTCGAAGACCATACAGTAGCGCTCGACGGCGGGGCGCCGCGCTTGCGGCCCCCGCCCGCCTACCCGCTCTGCTGCTCGATATATTCGATAGCCCGCTCGATCCGCTTCACGGCCCTGTCGCGCCCGACGAGCACGAGCGTCACGCCAATACCGGGCGACGCCGCCTGTCCCGTCAACGCCACCCGCAGCGGCTGGGCGACCTTGCCAAGCTTCAACCCCAGCCGCTCGGCCACACCCTTCACTGCCGCCTCGGTCGCGGCCTCTGACCACTCGCTCACTCCGGCGAGCGCCTCTTTCAGCGCGAGGAGCACGTCGCGCGCCCCCTCGGTCAAGTGCGTTCGCGCCGCCTTCTCGTCGAACGCCTCGAACTCCTCGTAGTAGCAATGCGCGCGCTCGGCCATCTCGACGATCGTCTGGCTCCGCTCGCGCAGCGCCTCGATCGTCAGATCGAGCGGCGGCCCGTTGCGCGGGTCGAGCCCCTGCCGTCGGAGCTGCGCCTCGAGCAACGGTGCGATCTGCTCGACCGGCGCCCTCATCATGTGCTGCTGATTCACCCACAGCAGCTTCATCGGATCGAAGCTCGCCGACGAGCGGCTCACGCGGTCGAGATCGAAATAGCGGATCAGCTCGTCGATCGTGAAGATCTCCTGGTCACCGTAGGACCAGCCGAGCCGCGCGATGTAGTTCAGCATCGCCTGCGGCAGAAAGCCCATGTCGCGATACTCGAGCACGTTCACCGCACCGTGCCGCTTCGAGAGCTTCGTGCCGTCCGGCCCATGGATCATCGGCAGGTGGGCGTACGCGGGCGGCGTCTCGCCGAGCGCGCGGAAGATATTGATCTGCCGCGGCGTGTTGTTGACGTGATCGTCGCCGCGGATCACGTGCGTGATGCGCATGTCCGCATCGTCGACGACGACCGTGAAGTTGTACGTCGGCGTGCCGTCGGAGCGGGCGATCACGAGATCGTCGAGCTCCGAGTTCGCGAACACGATGCGGCCCTTGACGAGATCGTCGACGACGACTTCGCCTTCGAGCGGGTTCTTGAAACGCACGACCGGCGGCACATCGGGCCGGTAGCGGTCCCCCGCGCGGCAGCGGCCGTCGTAGCGGGGCTTCTCACCGCGCGCCTGCGCGGCGGCACGCATCGCCTCGATCTCCTCCTTCGTGCAGTAGCAGCGGTACGCGGTGCCCTCGGCAAGCATCCGCTCGATGACCTCGGCATAGCGAGGAAAGCGCTGCGTCTGGTAGACGGGCGGCTCGTCCGAGTCGAGGCCGAGCCACGCGAGCCCGTCGAGGATCGCGTCGACCGCAGCCTGCGTCGAACGCTCGCGGTCGGTGTCCTCGATGCGCAGGATGTACTCGCCTCCATGGTGGCGAGCGTATAGCCACGCGTAGAGCGCCGTGCGGACGCTGCCGATGTGGAGGTAACCGGTCGGGCTCGGGGCGAAACGGGTGCGGACTTTCACGAGGTGGCGCCGTCTCTGTCGAAACTGGTGAAGCGGGATATTGTAGAGGGCGCGCGGGGCAGGAGCGACCAGCGCCCCGCCTCGCAAAAGACGAAGCCGGCTGTGACGGAGACGACCTACGCCCGCCGCCGCAGGCTCTCCGCGACCCGCTCCGCCGTCCGTCCGTCCCAGAGCGGGATTCGCGTCTCGACGACGCCGCGCTCCATCGCGGCCGCGATCTCTGCAGCGAGCGCGTCGGGCCCGATCAGCCGATTCGTCCCCTGGGTCACGGTGACCGGCCGCTCGGTGTTCTCGCGTAGCGTGAGGCACGGAATGCCGAGGTAGCTCGTCTCCTCCTGCACGCCGCCCGAATCCGTCACGACGAGCCGGCTGTCGACGACGAGGCTCATGAACTCGACGTACGACAAGGGCTCCATCAAGTGAATTCCGGTGCTCGCCGCAAGCCGCGCGCCGAGACCGAACTCGTCGAGGCGCCGCCGCGTGCGCGGATGCACCGGGAACGCCAACGGCAGCGTCCGCGCGACCTCGACGAGCCGCTCGACGATCGTCTCGAGCTTCTCGCGACGATCGACGTTCGACGGGCGATGCAGCGTCACGACGCCGTATCCGCGCGGCTCGAGGCCGAGCTTCGCGGGCATCCCCGCCGAGAGGATCTTCGGCTTCAGCAGCTCGAACGAGTCGATCATGATGTTGCCGACGCGCTCGATCTTCTCCGGCGGCACGCCGGCCTCGAGCAGATTCGCGTCGCCATCCGGCGACGGTGTCCACAAGAGATCCGCGACCGCGTCCGTCACGACGCGGTTGATCTCCTCCGGCATCGTGCGATCGCCGCTGCGCAGCCCCGCCTCGAGATGCGCGACGGGGATCAAGAGCTTCGCGCCGACGAGCGCGCACGCGAGCGTCGAGTTCACATCGCCGACGACGACGATCCAGTCCGGACGCTCCGCGAGACACACCTTTTCGTACTCGATCATCACCCGCCCCGTCTGCTCGGCGTGGCTCCCGCTGCCGACGCCGAGGTTCACGTGCGGGCTCGGCAGACCGAGGTCGGCGAAAAACGCGTCCGACATGTTCGGGTCGTAGTGCTGCCCGGTGTGCACGATGCGAGGCCGACACCAGTCCTGCCGCGCGAGCACGTGGTAGAGCGGCGCGATCTTCATGAAGTTCGGACGTGCGGCGGCGATGAGGTCGACTTTCATAGCGACATCCAATCCGGGCGGCGGCAGGCCTCGGCATATCCTACAGGGATCCGGCGCCCGCACCCGTGCGACGATCACGAAGCGATGCGGCCCTGGCCGCATGTGACTCGACGCTCGCGCATCGGCGCGCGCCGTTTCCGACTTGATGTATCATCGCGCGCTGGACCGCGAATCGCCGAGCTGCCCATCGCCGATGTTCTTGCGCTGTCTAATTTTCGCCGCTTTTCTCCTGCCCGCGTCCGTCGCGCACGCGCGCGGTGCAAGCCCTTACATCGTGCTGAACCTGTCGCCCGAGATGGAGCGCGCGATCGAGCGCGTGCTGATCCTCGCGGACGATCCCGTGCTGACGCGGCCGATCCCCGCCGCACGCGTGCTCGATGCGCTGCCCGCGGCGTGCGAGATCGACGCTCTCCTTTGCGAGCAGGTGCGCCGTTACCTCGCCGGCTTGATGAAGACGGCCGGCATCGCGCACCTCTCCGCCGCCGCAGCGGTGACCTCCGGAGACTCGTTTCGACCGGATTCCGACACGGGCGAGTTTTCCGATCCGACGCCGCTCCCGAACCGACGCGGCATGCCGGTGGACAGCCCGTTCGAGGTTTCCGCGCAGCTCTACTGGCAGCGCAACGACTTCATGCTGGTCCAAGGCGGCTTCG
>CAZKNH010000006.1:0-28014 GCA_964553875.1 uncultured Gammaproteobacteria bacterium
CGCGCACGCCGTACTCGGCGCCGCCGTTGCCGATGATCACGCGGCCCTTCACGACCCGCGGCGCGCCGGTGATCGTATAGGCGAAGTCGCGCGAGATCAGCGTATCGGTCTCCCACACCTTCTCGCCGGTCGCGGCGTCGATCGCGACGAGACGGCCGTCGATCGTGCCGACGTAGATCTTGCCGTTCCATGCCGCGGCACCGCGATTGACGACGTCGCAGCACGCGCGGCTGCCCCACTCGCGCGGCACCTCGGCGTCGAACATCCACAGTCGCTCACCCGTGCGCGCGTCGTACGCGTGCACGTTGCTCCATGCGGTCGTCACGTAGACGGTGCCGTCGACATAGAGCGGCGTCGATTCCTGCGTGCGATTGATGCCGAGATCCGCGTACCATGCGAGACCGAGCTCCGCGACGTTGTCCGGCGTGATCTGCGCGAGCGGGCTGTACCGCTGCTCGCCGTACGTGCGTCCCGTAGACATCCACTGGCCGGGCTCGTCATCCGCCGCGACGAGGCGCGCCGCGTCGACTCGGGCCGCGGGCCGCGTCTCGGAACGCCCGGCGACGAGCGCCGCCGAGCCCGTTCCCGCGGACGGCGCGGAGCCGGCCGTCCCGGAAGAGTCGTTCGACGGCCCGCAGGCTGCGACCAGCAGAGCAGAGAGCGCTACAGGGACGGAAGTGCGCACGGTCATCGGCGGCCCCCCTCGATCGAGACGCGCGACAGCATCGATCAGATCGGCGGAATGTTCAACTTCTTGAAACGTCCGACGGGGCGCGCAGCAGCTCGCCGCCCGCTCGCGCGAGCTGCCGCGGCGCCACGGAGAAGTGGGCTGCGAGCGTCGCGAGATCACGTCCTGCCCGCCCGAGCTCCGACGCCTGCTCGACGCCCGTCATGCCGGCGAGCGTCACGAGCTCGCCCGTGGCCTCTTGCAGCGTCGCGACGCCATGAGTGCAGGCCGCGGTGATTTCCGCGCGCTCGTCCATGCCGAGCGCGCGCCCGTCGACGGCGCTGCGCCACGCACGCTCCGCGAGGTCGAACGTGACGCGCTCGGCGGCGCGCCATGCGGCGTGGGCCCGAGCGAACGCCGCCAGCGCGAGCGGGTCGTCCGCGAGCACGGCCGCCGCGCCGTACGGCGTCTTCTGCGCCGCGAGGACCTTGAACGCATCGAGCGCATGCCGCGCGATGCCGACGGCGACGGCCGTGATCGGCAGCTCGGTCAGCACCTCGAACGGCAGCCGGTACAGCGGTCCGGGCTCGAGCGGCGCATCCGTGAAGACGCTGAAGGTGTTCCGCTCCGGCACGAACACGTCGTCGACTCGGAAGTGATGACTCGCCGTTGCGCGCATGCCGGTCGTGTCCCAAGTCTCGATGATCTCGACGTCGCCGCGCGGGAACGACATCGCACGGACGAGCGGCGAGCCGGCAGCGTCGCGCACCGGCTCGCCGCCGGTCGTGACGACGCAGTTCGCGGTGAAGGTCGTCGCGTACGGCGCGCCGCTCGCGTAGCGCCACCGGCCGCTGACGCGGTACCCGCCGTCGACGCGCTCGGCACGACCGTCCGCCGCGCCCGAGCCCGCGATCACCGCGGCCGCCGGACCGAAGATCTCGAGCGCTCTATCCGGATCGAGGTATGCCGCGAACAAGCCGCCGCCCGCGCCAATCATCACGGACCAGCCGAACGAGCCGTCGATGCGCGCCGCGGCCTGATAGACCTCGAGCGCTTCCGGCAGCGTCAGCTCGAGCCCGCCGTAGCGGCGCGGTATCCACAACCGAAACAGCCGGTGACGGACGATGTCGGCCACGACGTCGTCCGAGAGCGCGGCGCGGCGTTCCGCTTCCGCGGCCTGGCCGCGCACGAGCGGCCCGATTTCATCGATCGCGCAGAGCAGCCGCGCGACGTCGTCTTGCGTAGCCATCCGAGAAGTATCGTCGATGCGGCAGCCCGTGTAACGGGACTTTCGCTGACGTCACCCTCTTGCAGGAGCGAAGGTGGAGCCGGCCGGACCGAGGCACGCCGCCCGAATCGAGCTCGCGGGTGTCGATGTGGGTAACGAGCACCGTCCTGCATGAGCCGATCGCACGGCTTCATCGGTGCATCGCGCATCACGCGGACTCGTGACGCACCCTTCGGGGCGGCTGGACGCCAGCGCCCGCCGAGGTGTCGTCAACCGACGACACATGCGAAGCGCCCGATACGACAGTCGATTCAGCCAAATGAGCGATTCGGGTGTCGCCTATCGAAGACGGTTGTAGTCTCGATGAATAGAGCACGAGCATCGGCGTGCGAAATGCCGTTGCTATAATCGCCGCCTCGTCTTCCAGCAATCGGTATCTTTTCCTGCGATGCGACGCTGTCTCGCAGCAGCTCTGTCCCTGCTCTTCGCGTCCGCCGCCGCCTCGGACGAGTCAAGCGATGCGCGCGCGCTCGAGATCTTCGGCTGGGTCGAGCGAGTCGAGCTCCTCGACGGCGCGTTGAGCGTCAAGGCGAAGCTCGACACCGGGGCGGTGACGTCGTCGCTCGATGCCGCGAACGTCGAACGATTCGAACGCGACGGCGAGCGGTGGGTCCGGTTCACCGTCGTCGACCCCGAAAGCGGCGAGTCGCTCGAGCTCGAGCGGCCGATCGTGCGCAATGCGCGCATCGTCCAGCACAGCGGGAAATCTCAGCGCCGCCCGATCGTGGTGCTCGACGTCTGTTTCGGACCTTTTCGTCGTGAAGTCGAGTTCAGCCTCGTCGATCGAAGCAACTTCATCTATCCGGTGCTGCTCGGGCGCAGCGCGCTCGAAGGCGCCGCGCTCGTGGATCCAAGCGAGACCTTCCTGAACTACCCCGATTGCGCCGACGCCCAGAGCGACGAACCGGAAAGCGATACGGAATGACCCGCTCGGGCTTCTGGATCATCTCGGTCGTCTTATTGATCGCGTGCGGCCTCGGGCTCGCGGGCTGGAAGGTCGCCGTCTACGGTTACCCGCTGACACCCGGTGTGACCGACGAGACATGGACCGTGCAGGCGCGCGTTCGGCTGCAGCCGGGCAACGGTCCCGTCAGAGCGACGCTGATCCTGCCGTCCGCCACGCCTGGTCTCGGCCGTTTGCAGGAGGATTTCGTCTCGCGCGGGTTCGGGCTGGACGTGCAGGAAAGCGATTACCTGCGCAGAGCGATCTGGACGGTGCGCAGAGCTTCCGGCATTCAGACGCTCTACTATCGCGCCCAATTCTTCTCCGATCCCAATCAGACGGCGTTCGCGCCGACACCTGCTTATCCCGAGGTGCCCGCCCTCGACGAGCCGTTCGCGACCGCGCTCCAATCGATCACCGACGAAGTGCGCTCGCGCTCCGCCGATATCGCGTCTTTCGCCGCCGCGATGCTTGCGCGGATCAATTCGCCGTCGCCGAGCGCCGAGATTCGGCTGTTCCTGAATGCTCCCGAGTTCGGCGGCGACGTGATCACGATCGCCCGAACGTTGCTCGCCGGCGCACGCATTCCGACGGAGCGCATCAACGGCTTCCTGCTCTCCGACAGCGACCGTCACGCGACACCGATATCGTGGCTGGCCGTGCACAACGAGCAGGAGTGGCTGTTCTTCGACCCCGAGACCGGGCGCCAGCATATGCCCGCCAATCTGCTCGTTTGGTGGCGCGGCCCCGGATCGCCTCTCGAGATCGACGGGGCCGAGCTCGTAGACATCGAATGGTCGATCCGGCGCAACGAGGTCGCGAGTCTGCTCCTCGCCGGTGAGCGCGCGAATCGAGACGGCTTCGCGTTCTCGATGGTCTCGCTGCTCAGCCTCCCCGTGCACACGCAGTCCGCATACGCCGTGCTGCTGCTCGTGCCTGTCGGCGCATTCGTCATGGTCCTGATGCGCAACATCGTCGGAGTTCGAGCCTTCGGCACGTTCATGCCGGTGCTGATCGCCCTCGCCTTCCGCGAGACCGGGCTCGTCGGCGGGCTGCTGCTGTTCGCGCTCGTCGTCGCGACCGGCTTGATGTTCCGCTTCTGCCTCGAGCGCATGCACCTGATACTCGTGCCGCGTTTGACGGCCGTCGTCACGATCGTCGTGATTCTGATGGTCGCGCTGACCATGCTGAGCGCCGCGCTCGATTGGGAGGTTGGATTGTCGGTCGGCCTCTTCCCGATGGTCATTCTCGCGATGGTGATCGAACGGATGTCGATCGTCTGGGAGGAACGCGGCCCGCAGGATGCATTGGTCGAGGCGCTCGGCTCGGCCACGATCGCGACGCTCGCCTACGTCGTCATGGGGCTCGAGCAGGTGCGCTATCTCGCCGTCGTGTTCCCCGAGTTGCTGCTCGTAGTGCTCGGCCTGACGATTCTGCTCGGGCGGTACTCCGGATATCGACTCACGGAGCTCTTCCGGTTCAGGGATCTCGCCCGCGAGCCGCAGCCATCATGATCCGCCGCTACCTCTCACTTCGCCGGGCGGGCGTGCTCGGCGTCAATGCGCGGAACGGCCGGTATATCGCCGTGCACAACGAGCGGCGCTTCTATCCGATCGTGGACGACAAGATCCGCTGCAAGACGGCACTGCGCGAGCATGGGATACCGGTGCCGGCGCTGCTCGACGTCGTGCGCACGCAGTACGAGGCGGCGCGCCTCGCGAGACGAATCGAGCCGCTCGAGGAGTTCGCGCTCAAGCCCGCGAACGGCAGCCGCGGGGACGGCATCATCGTCGTCGGCAGCCGGCGCAACGGCCTCTGGGTGTCGCCGAGCGGCAGCTCCTACTACTCGCTCGAAGATCTTCAGTTCCACGTCTCGGGCATTCTGAACGGGATGTACTCGCTCGGCGGCCAGCCCGACACGGCTTTTTTCGAAGGGCTCGTGCACACCGATCCTCGCTTGCGGGCTCTCGCGCCGGAAGGCGTGCCGGATATTCGAATCATCGTCTACAAGGGCGTGCCGGTGATGGCGATGATGCGCCTTCCGACTCGCCGCTCCGGAGGACGGGCCAATCTGCATCATGGCGCGATCGGAGCCGGCATCGACCTCGCCACGGGCCGCACGCTCCGCGCCGTCATGGACGACCGGCTGGTCGATACGCACCCCGACACCGGCGAGCGCGTGGACGGCTTCGAGATCCCGAGCTGGCGCGATCTGCTCACGCTCGCCTCGTCCTGCTATGCCGCGGTGAGCCTCGGCTATTTCGGCGCGGACATCGTGCTCGACCGGCGCCACGGCCCGCTGGTCCTCGAGCTCAACGTCCGGCCCGGCTTATCGATCCAGATCGCGAACCAGTGCGGGCTCGAGCGCCGCCTGAACGCGGTCGACGCTGCGCACGCCGAGCCGCGGCGGCTGTCCGCAGAGGACCGTGTGTCGCTCGCGCTGGAGCTCGCCGCAAGCGCGTGGAGCAACGCGCGGCGAACCGCACCGGCGCAGCACGAGCCCGATCCCGTCGAGGAAGAGAACGCGGGCGACGGATCCCCGCTCGGATCCGATTTCGTGACGAAGTTCGCACGCACCGCGAGCTAGACGCCGCATCCTGACGCTCGATCGAAGGCAGCGCTTTTCGGCGATGCGGGCCATTCCGTTCGTCATCATCGTAGCCCCGTTCGTCGCTGCGTGCGGGGACGCCGCGCTCGAGCGCGCGGAGACGGCATTCTCGCCGCCTCCGGGACCCGCTCCGGGCGTCTACAGCGGCCGCTTTCCGTGCGACGGCTGTCCGGGCATCGATACGACGTTGTGGCTCCGCGCGGACGGCGCGTTCTTCTGGCGCCAGCGCTATCTCGACTACGACGACGCTCCGCCGACGATTTCGTACAACCTCGGCCGCTGGCACGTCGACCCGGACGGCACGCTCGTGCTCGAAGGATCAGGTCCGCCGCGGCGCCTCGAGCTCGCGGGACCGAACGCTCTGTCGCTCCTGACGCCGCCCGCCGCCGGGCACAGATTGACGCGCGACGCCGCCGGCGAGCGCTTCACGGATCGCGTGCGGATAGAAGGCGTCGCGATCGTCGAGAGCGGCACCGCGACGATCTCCGAATGCCGCACGGGCCTCGCGGCGCCGGCCGGCGGCGCCGACCTCGAGCGCTTCCTTCGTCAGTACCGCAGCCTGGGTTATCGCGGCAAGCCCGCGTTCGTCGAGCTCGAAGCCCGCTTCGAATGGGCCGACGACGGCGCGCTTCGTTCGTTCGCCGTCGATCGTTTCATGACGATCAAGGCGGGCCGCACGTGCTAGCCGCGCTCGCCTCCACTCGCTTTATCGAGCGCGGCCAGTAGCGTTCGCTCAAGCGTCCCGGCACACTTCCGGGACCGCATCGATGCGGATGGGGGAGTAATTGGCATGAAGCTTTCGACACGCTCGAAGTCGCGTCCTATCGCACTCGGCCGCGACAAGCGGCATCCCATCGCGGCAGCAGTCGGTCTCGCGGTCCTCGCGCTCCCGACCGCCGGCCGCGCTCAGCTCGAGGAGATCGTCGTCACGGCCGAAAGGCGCGAGACGTCGCTGCAGCAGACGCCGATCTCGGTCGCCGCGTTCACGGCGGAGACGATCGAAGCCAAGGGTATCGAGACGATCGAGGACATCGCGACATTCACGCCGAACCTCGACATCAAGGGCTCGCGCGGCACGGGGAACACGAGCCCGACGTATCAGATTCGCGGCCTGTCGGGCGGAGGCGGCGCGACGGGCGAACGGGCGGCGGCACTCTACATCGACGGCGTCTTCGTGCCGCGCACGACCGGGCCGTTCATGAGCATGCTCGACGTCGAGCGCGTCGAGGTGCTGCGCGGACCGCAGGGGACGCTCTTCGGCCGCAACAGCACCGGCGGCGCGATCCGCGTGTTCACGCGCCGGCCGGGGCCGGACATGGAGGGTTACGTCGAGCTCGGCTTCGGCAACTTCGATCGGCGCGAGGTCGACGCGATGGTCAACGTGCCGCTCAGCGACAGCGTGTTCCTCCGCGTCCAGGGCGGCTACTTCGAGCAGGACGGCTACGTGCGCCGCGGCTCGCAGAACCTCGGCAGCAGCGAGGACACGATCGGGCGGGTGCAGCTCGCGTACGAGCCGAGCGATGCGCTCTCGGTGCGCTTGTCGTACAGCACATCGGACGCGGAGTCCGACGGCAATCCGCAGGATCTCGCCTGGTTCGACATGCGGCCGCACCTCGACTTCGAGGGCAACCGCGCGGACTGGATCTCGGACTTCCTCGAGGCGTCGGGCCAGCCGCGGATCCAGCCGTACAACGACCCCCGGATCGTGCTCGACGACTACACGATGCCGAGCTGGTGCTTCCTCGACGACATCGATCCCGACTGGGACGCGATGTGCGAGCAGACGAACGAGTCGGAGTACGAGCAGTTCGACGTCAACGTCGAATGGCGCCTCCGCGACAACCTCACGCTGACGTCGATCACCGGCCTGTCGGACTTCTCGAGCTACGGGATCACGGACTGGGTGGCGCTCGGCACCGAGATGCGGCCGAGCGCGATCGAGTCGGAAGTCGTATATCAGGAGCTGCAGCTCGGCATCGGCCTCGCCGACGGCCGGGTCGAGCTCGTCACCGGCTTTTCCTACTTCCAGGAAGACTCGTCGTCGTCCGACAGGACGCTCGAGCGGCGCGGCACGAGCGTGTATGCAACGCAGCAGGCCAACGGCAACGGCGACGCGGGCATCTTCCGCACGGGCGATACGTACCTCGTGCAGGACTCGACGTCTTACGGTCTCTTCGCCAACGCGACGTTGCAGATTACCGATCGCTTCGCGCTGACGCCCGGCGTGCGCTTCGCGTGGGACGAGAAGAAGGTCACGCAGACCGAGTTCGCGTCCGACGACTTCACCCCGGCTCCGGGCACGACGGGGACGACGGTCTTCGCGAAGGACGACTGGAACGAGACGGACTGGCGGCTCACCGCAGACTTCGACGTGACCGACGGCATCATGGTCTACGCGACGGCGTCGAAGGCGTTTCGTGCCGGTGCGTACAGCTATGCGATCGCGGACCAGCTGACGGGCGAAGCGCAGACCGCGGCGCTCGCGGCGTCGCCGCCGTTCGTGCCGCCCGAGTCCGTCGAGAACGCGGAGATCGGCGTGCGCACCGAGCTGATCGACGGCCGCCTCAGGCTCAACTTCACGTATTACGACATGACCTACGGCGACCGCCAGGCGCCGATCCAGCAGCCCGATCCGAACTCCCCGACCGGCTTCCGGATCGCGCTGACGAACGCCGGGGACGTCGAGATCGACGGTATCGAGCTCGACGGTCAGCTCGCCGTGACGGACGCGCTCGCGCTCGACTTCGCGGCGGGTATCGTCGACTCGCGCGTGCTCGACCCTTGCGCGAACAACGGCGACTTCCTGTTCCCCGGACCGGTCGAGGAGAGCTACACGCTCGGTCTGCGCTGGGCGAAAAGCCTGCGCAACGGTGCCGACTTCGGCTGGTCGTTGAGCTATGCGCACATCGGCGAGCAGCAGACGCATCCGGGAGGCACGCACGATGCGCTCGCGAAGTGCGGCGCTCCGGCGCCGGGCTGGTTCCTCGACTCGCGCTACGAGCTCCCGAGCTACTCGCTCGTCAACGCGCGCGTCCGCTACGGCAGCCCTGACGGGCGCTGGTCGCTGACGCTCTTCGCGAACAACCTGACCGACGAGACGTATGGGACGTATGCGACGCGTTTCGGCGGCGGCTTCTGGGACTTCGTGAATCCGACGGCCGCCGGCGGCATCGGCATCCCGGAGCGCTCAGCGCTCGGCCTGACGATGGGGCGTCCCCGCGAGGTCGGGGTCGCGTTCCGGTACTCGTTCGGCGGCGGCGGCTCCTGACCACCTGGGGTCAGAGCCCTTCGATCAAGTCCAAGGGCTCTGACCCCGATCAATGCATCAGCACGCCGCCGTCCGCGATCAGCGTCGCGCCGTGCACGAAGTCCGCGGCCGGCGAGACGAGCCACGCACAGCATTCGGCGATCTGCTCGGCCGTGCCGACCTTGCCGACGGCCGCGACGACTTCCTTGCGCCGCACGGGATCGTTCATCGCCGACGCGACGAACGGCGTATCGATGAAGCCGGGCGCGACGGCGTTGACCGCGATCCCGCGCTGGCCGAGCGCGCGTGCGCAGCTTTTCATCATCGTCAGCACGGCGCCCTTGCTCGTCGCGTACGCGCCGGTCGCGACGTAACCGCCGCCCGTGTAGCTCGAGATGCTCGCGACGAGGCAGATGCGCGCGCCGCGATCCATCAGCTTCGCGGCCTCGCGCACGCTCAGGAAAGTGCCGATCACGTTGACGTCGAACAGACGCCGGAACTGCGCAGGCGTGGTTTCGAGGAAAGGCGTCGTCTCGATGATCCCCGCAGCGGTCACGAGCGCGTCGAGCCCGCCCCACGCGTCGCGGATCCGCGCGAATGCGTCGATCTGCGCCGCCTCGTCGGCGACGTCGACCTCGATCGCGAGCCCCGAGCTTTCGGCCGTCTCGCGCGCCCCTTCGAGGTTACGGTCGAGGCACGCGACGCGCCAGCCGTCGGCCATGAGCCTGCGGGCCGTCGCGGCGCCGATACCGCTCGCGGCGCCGGTCACGGCGGCACGGCGTCCGGCGCCCGTCATGTCATCGCCTCGCATGCAGGGACCACCGGCCTGCACTCCATCGGCCATACCATCAGCGATACGCGTCGAGGCCGTTCTTCGCGAGGAACTCTGACAGCAGATCCGCGACCTCGACGTTGTTCATGTCGGCGAACGGAATGTGCGTGTTGCCGACGAGCCCCGCGTCCGGGAGCATCAGCACCTCCGCCTTGCCGCCGTGCTTGTTGACGAGCTCGGCGAACAGCCTCGACTGCTCGACGGCGCTCGTGAAGCGATCGCTCTTGTCGAGATTGTCGCCCCAGACGAGCTGGATCGGAATCCGCGCGAGCTTCCGAAACTCGTCGAGCGGCACGATGACCGGGCCGAACGGACCCGGCTCAATGTCGGGCGCCTCGCCTTCGGGGTACACGAACCCGACGTTCTCGTACGCGACGATGCCCCTGATGTTGTCGCTCTTGAGCGCCGTCAGGAGCGCCCGCAGCCCGCCCGCGGAATTCGTCAGCGCGACCGTCGGCCCGATCCGATCGGCGAGCGCAGCGGCCGCCTCGGCCTGAAGCTCGGCATTCGCGACGGTGTCGAACTCCTGATAGCGGGCCCGCGTCGCCTGGTTCCACGCCTCGGGATCGTTCCGCGGGAACTGCACGCCGTCGAAGAACTCGAGGTACGCGGGCCCGAGCCGCCACGCGGCGAAGTTCTGCTGGTCGCGGCCGGGCTCGGGCTCGTACGTCGTCTCCTCGCAGCCCCAATTCGCGCGGCCGACTCTCGGGCCGTCCCACAGATACACGGGATAGCCGCGCCTCAAGAAAATGCTCTGGAACCCTTCGCCGCCGTCCCAGCGGTTCTGCCACGCGACCGCGCTCGCGCTGTGCCACATCAACAGGTTCGTGGCGCGCGGGTTCGGCGGGATCTGATACTCGACGACGCCGTGGTCGCAGTGAAGCGACGCGGCCTGATTGCCGATCACGGTCCCGCCGATCGCGAATGCGCCCTGCTTGTCGATCACGATCGGCCCGTCGTCGGCCGTGGCCGCTCCGGAGCCCATCACGAGCACCGCGGAAAGCATCAGGGTCGGAAGCCGTGCGCCGGGCGTTCCCCGCTGCGCGGCGGACGCGGCGAAGCGCCCTGTCGTCTCGTGAATCATCGCTCGTCCTTTCCGCGCCTCGGCGGCGCAGGGCACGCGGAACAGGGTACGCCGATCACGGAAATCGTGTCAGACACGAAACGTGCCTGACACGATTCCGATGCGCGCTTATTGACGGTTGCTCAGGCGAAGCTCCATCGCCGCCATGACGTCCGCCTTCGTCTGCGGCTCGGCGGAAGCATGGACGTTGATGTAGCGCTCGTAGTCGATACCGAGCTTGTCGAGCGCCGCGACGAGCGCGCTGACGTGGTCGTTCGCCGGCTGGCCGGGGTTCACCGAGAAGTCGCCCTGGAACAGGACCTTCTCCTGCGGGAAGTACGCGACGAGCAGGCTGTCGGAATGCGGCGCTGGGAAGATGTGATAGAACTCGACCGTCCGCGTGCCGTCCGAGTACGAGCGCATGTCGTAGACCGGCTCGACGACCGCACGACGCGGATTGCGCGCGAGCGCATCGTCGAGCAGCGTACGCGGCGTGTTGAGCGCGCGCTCGAGGAACTCCTTCGCGTTTGCGTGCGCGATGATCGTCGCGCCTTCGGCGACGAGCACCGGCAGCCCGCCCGTGTGATCCGAGTGCGGGTGCGTGACCATCACGTAGCGGATCGGCTTGCCGGGGAATTGCCGCTTGATCTCGTCGACGTACGCCTGCGCGCGCGCCTGGCTCTGCCCCGCCTCGAGCATCATGATGTGATCGCGGAACTCGACGACGAGCGAGTCGTAGCTGCCCTGGCCGGTCGTGTAGCGGAAGAGACCCGGGCCGAGCTGCTCCTTCGTGATGTTGAATTGCGGCGCAGGCCCGCCGCCGCCGAAGGCGGGCGGACGATTCGCCGGCGGCGGCGCGAGCGAATCGAGATTCGACGGGTTCGCAACCGCAGCGACGACGTCGACCTCGAAGAACGGCCAGCCTCCGCGCGTCTGCACGATGCGCGTCGGGACGATCGCGCCATCGAGGTTGCGCCAGCCGGAGTACGTCGCGACGATGTGCATGTCGCCCATGATGTTCTCGCCGAGCCACGTCTCGACGCGCTCGATGAGGTTCTCGTCGTTCAGATACGCGTTGATCCGGTACGACGCGCCGGACGGCGCCTTCACCGCCGGGCTCCAGCTCAGGATCGTGTAGTCCTTGCCGTCGACCCGCTCACGGCTCACGACCGCGTTGTTCTCCGCCGCGCCCTTCAGAAAGCCCCACGGCAAGAGATAGAAGTCGACAGACTGCGCCCACGGCTGCGAGACGTCGGCCTGCTCCGGCGTGACCTGCTGGAAGAACGTGCCCGGCGTGATCGCGGTCGAGCCGCCCGGCCCGATGTTCCGCGTGTTGCCCGCGTGACGCGTCGTCGGCGCGGCCAGATCGATCACGCGAACGTACTCGGTGATCGGCCTCATCGGGTCATGCGGGCCGTAGCAGATTTGCTGTGCCGCGTTCGCGCCGCACTGCTGGAACGACACGTCGCGGGCGGAGCCCGAGTACGTGATCGACTGGACGTTCCCCAATGCGCGCTGCGCGTCCTGGATGACGGTGCGCGCGTCCTGCGCCAACGCGATTCCGCACATCGAGGACGCGCATAGCGCGGCGAGCGCTAATCTCCTGACCATTGGTTATTCCCCCTTCCCTCGGTGTTTTTCTTGCAGTGACGGGACAAGGCAAAGATTCTAAAGCCTCACAAGCCTAGCACGAACCCGGCCGCTGTCGGGCCTTCGCGGCGCGGGCGCGGGCCCGTACCATAAGCGGCGGATTGCCGAATCGGGCAATCTCACCGGAGAACGATATGAAGAAAGCTTTGATCGCGCTCGGCGCAACCGTCATCGCCGCCCCGGCCCTCGCAGAGCCCGAATACGTCAGAATCGAGATGAGCATCGACGTGGCGAAGCCGGCCCACGAGGTCTGGGCCGCGGTCGGCGGCTACTGCGACATCGCCGAATGGCTGAACGTCGACTGCGAGATCACGTCCGGCGACGGCGGCGTCGGCACGGTGCGCGTGCTCGCGGGCGGCCGCGTCACGGAAGTGCTCGTCGCGCAGACCGACCTCGCTTACGGCTACACGCAGCCGCCCCGCGAGGGACGGTTCTACGACCTCTATCACGGCTTCATGGAGGCGAAGCCGATCGACGCCGATTCGTCGAGAATCCTCTACACGCTCGTCTACGACGTTTCCGACAAACCCGACCAGGCGGCGAAGGACGCGGACGTCGAGCGTCGGCGCGCAATGTTCCAGACCGCGCTCGAGAACATGAAGCGCATCGCCGAAGCGCGGTAAGGCCCGCCGCTGCGGTTACCGGCAACGCGAGGGAGCGGCGACGGCCGCTCCCTCGATATGCGCGCGCGTGCCGGCGTTACTGCTGCCCGCCCTGTCCGCCGCCGCCCTGTCCGCCGCCGCGGAAGTTCGCCTGCAGCAGGTGGGTCAGCGTGTGCACGTAGCGCAGCTTGCCCTTCTCGACGCGGAAGAGATGCGTGTCCGGGGCGCCGCTTCCGCCGGTCGGCCCGCCCGGGCCGAACGTGCAGAACACGACGACCGCGCCGATCACCTCGTCTACGACGAACCGACGGTTCACGATGTTCACGCCGCTCGGCACCCCGACTTCGCAGCTGTCGTCGGGCCGGCCCCTGCCCGTGTACGCGCCGCCTTCGATGCGCACGCACGGGAAGCCCCACGGCACGAGATCGATCTTCCCTTCGAGGAACGCATCGAGATACGCGTTCGCGGCCGAAACCAACGTGCCGCGCGTATCGCGATCCTCGGGCGGGATCGGGTCCCAGTTCTCGGTCGACGAGTAGCGCAGGTAGTTGTCGGCGTTGAACAGCCAGTAGCCCGTCGTCGTCCACAGGATCTCGATCTCGGCGATCTTGTCGTGGTTGACGCGGAGCCGCGTGCCGAGGACGTACGGGTTCTCCTCGTCCGCGACGATGACCTCGGTGAACGTCTGGCACGTATGCTCGTCGAGGAGACTGCGATGGAAGTCGATCTCCATCGCGGTGTTGATGATCCCCGTGCCGATATCGGCCAACGCCATGTTCTCGATGTAGGCGACGCCCCTCGCGAGCGGGAGCCCTGTGATGTCGCCCTTCGTCTGCGCGTCGATGTACAGGTTCACGGCGCGCTGCAACCCGCCGCGGGTGCAGGATATTTCTCCCTGTGCAAAGCCGATCGCCGGCGCGAGCAGTGCGCCGCCGAGAGCGATCAGCGAGAACGTCGTGCGTGCCACCAGACTCCTCCCTCGGTTGTCGTTGTGCGCCGGATTATAGGCGAAGGACCGAGGCCTGGCCCGCAGCGTGCTCGGCCGGGAATCAGACAGCGACCTTGACCCGGTTGCGGCCCAGCCGCTTCGCCGAATACATCGCCTGGTCCGCGCGCCGCAGCCACGCCTCGTGCGATTCGCGCTCGCGGATCTCGGCCGCGCCGACCGAAACCGTCACGGAAATCCCGGGCATGAGCTCGACCCCTTCGATCCGCTCCCGCAATTCTTCCGCGATGTGCGCTGCCGTCTCGATCCCGCGGCCCTCGATCACGACGACGAACTCCTCGCCGCCGATGCGGTAGAGACCGTCCGTCGCCCTGATCCTCGACTCGATCCGGCGAGCCACTCTCTTCAGCACCTCGTCGCCCGCGCTGTGGCCGTGCCTGTCGTTGATCTGCTTGAAATGGTCGATGTCGAGCATCACGAGCGACGACGGCACTCGATCCCTTTCGAATGCGGCCATCACGTGGGCCAGTCTGCTCATGAACGCGCGTCGATTTCCGACCCCGGTGAGCGGATCCCGCGCAACGAGCCTGATCAGCTCCTGCTGCTGCCGGTTGTTCAGCACCGAGAACGACGCGGCAAAGGCCATCGTTATGACGAGCGTGACGAGGATCGCCGCCAAAGGCAGGGGGTCTACTTTGCCGAGCAACTGGACGAACAGCACTGCGGCCATCGTCAGCGTGAACGCGATCGCCTCGCGCGGCCTGACGACGTAGAAGCAGGCCATCAGCGCCGGGTAAGCCCAATAGACCGTCTGAGGCCCGCAGATCTGCACCGTGACCACCGTGCCCGTGACGCACAGCACGGCGATCAGCAGTCCCGCGACGCGGACCTTACGCGTCCGATAAATGTAAATCGCGAGCGAGACGAACGCGACGACGATGATCGTATCGAGGATCGCGACCGCCCAGTCGGCAGCGAACCATCGCGCGGCGGCGAACGGCGCGACACCGAGGGCGCCGGCCGCGGTCAGGATCAGCGGCATGTGGCGCGCGATCGGAGCCGCCCACGGCTCGTCGTCCGCTCCGCTCCATGCATCGAGGGGAGACCGCTGCTCGGACAAAATCGATCCTTTCGAATGCTAAAGAAATTATCGTATCAGGAAAGGCTCTGGAATCCAGGGAGTTACCATCGACGCGCCGAAAAGGTGCGGCAGCGGGACTCTCGCGGGCGCTCGCTCGCCCCCTCGCCCCGCGCGAATTCTAAACCATCGGGCCCGGCACGGGCTCGCATCGCCTGGAGATCGACGGGACGCCCGCTCGACGGACGGGCGTCGTGCGAGCGAACGTCAACGACGATCGAGGAGCCCCGCGCGCTCGAGCGCCTCGGCGATCCTCGTCGCGAGCACCCGATAGCCTTGCGCGTTCGGGTGAATCGGGTCCGCGCGCAGCGAGGCGTCGGACAGCACGTCGGCGAATACCTCCTCGACCAGCAGCACGCGTTCTTCCTCGGCGAGCTCGGCATAGATCGGGGAGTCGGTCAGCCGCCCCGTGACTGCACCAAGAATGGACAGTTGCGGCACGCTGACGAGCACCGGCATCACGCCGGCGTCCCGTGCCGATCGGATGATGGTCCGCAGGTCCTCCTTCACGTCGGCAGCGCTACGCCTCTGCAGGAAATCGTTGCCGCCGAGCTCGACGATCACGATCGCTGCGCCGGTCTCCGCGAGCGCGTCGGCGATTCGCGCGGTCGCAGCCCGCGCGGTCTCGCCGGGGACGCCGGCGTTACGGACGTGCCAGCCGGTCAGCTCCGCGAGCCTCGACGGAAAGTCCTCGCCGCGCCCGGCACCGGTCCCGTACGTGACGCTGTCGCCGAACGCGAGCACGACGGTGCCGGCCGGAAGCGGCTCGAATCTGAGCGAATCGCCGCAGGCGGAAAGTGCCGCGAAGAGCAGAACGACGACGAACCGGTATAGCCGCATGCCGGCCACTATACCCGATGCGCCCGAGCCGATCGTGAAGCTACTTCCCGGTCCGTGAAATCAGGCATTATTGGCTCACATTGCGATATCGCTCACGGGGGAACGGCAATGGAACGTGCCATTTGGGCTCTTCTCGGGGCCGCCGGCCTGCTCACGGCCTCCGCGGCTCACGCGCACCACGCGTTCGCGACCGAGTTTTCCGTCGATCATCCTGTCTCGCTGCAAGGCAAGGTCACGAAGGTCGAGCTGATCAATCCGCACTCGTGGATTCACCTCGAGGTCGTCGACGAGAACGGCGAAACGGTCACGTGGATGATCGAGGGCGGAAGCCCGAACGCGCTCGTCCGCCGCGGCATCACGAAGGCATCGATACCGATCGGCTCCGAGCTGATCGTGACCGGCTATCAGGCACGGGACGGCTCGAACCGCGCCGTCGGCCGCAACATCACGTTCTCGGACGGACGTGCCCTCTTCTTCCAGGGCACTGCCGTGCCCGAGGGCACCGAGTGATGATCGAGCGCATCCTTTGCGCGCTCGTCGCGAGCGTCGCGACGAGCGCTGCTGCACAAGGCCTGCTGACCGAGATCCCCCGGGCGGCGGATGGCCGCCCGGACCTGAGCGGCGTCTGGCAGGCGCTGAACACGGCGCATTGGAATCTCGAGCCGCACGTCGCGGACTATCCGGTGCTGCTCGAGCTCGGCGCACAGTTCGCGGTGCCGCCGGGACAAGGCGTCGTCGTGGGCGGGAAGATCCCGTACCTGCCCGAAGCGCTCGCCGAGCGCGACCGGCGCTACGAGAACCGTCTCGCCGAGGATCCGGAGGGCAAGTGCTATCTCGGCGGCGTGCCCCGCTCGACGTACATGCCGTATCCGTTCCAGATCTTCCAGAACGAGCGCGACGTGGTCATCGTCTATCAGTACGCGACCGGCTTCAGGCGGATCTTCGTCGACGGTCAGGACGAAGCGCCGCTCGACAGCTGGATGGGCTGGTCGAACGGGCGCTGGGAGGGCGATACGTTCGTCGTGGAGGTGACCGGGCTGAACGGCCTCACGTGGCTCGACCGCGCGGGCAACTATGCGAGCGAGAACGCGCGCGTCATCGAGCGCTACACGCCCCTCGGCCCGAATCACCTGCAATACGAAGCGACGATCGAGGATCCGACCGTGTTCTCGCGGCCGTGGACGATCCGCATGCCGCTCTACCGCATCATCGACGAGAACTTCCGACTGCTCGAGTTCAAGTGCGAGCCTTTCGCGGAAGAGAAGATCTACGGACACCTGCGCAAGCCGGGAACGGAGCCTCCTCGAGGAGGATCGAGCCGATGAGATACGCAAAGCATTCGACGATCGCGGCCGGCGTCGCCGTGGCGCTCACCGTCTCCGCCGGCGCCGCCGCGCAAGACCATCCGCGGACCGCCTGGGGTGAGCCCGACATCACGGGCGTGTACAGCGAGTTCACGACGGCGCCGCTCGAGCGCGATCCGGCGCTCGGCGACAAGGAGTTCTTCACGCCCGAAGAGTACGAAGAGTTCGTGAAGGCGCGGCTCTCGCAGCGGTTCGCGGCCGACGACACGGAGCCCGGCACGCCGGAAGACGTGCACTACAGCATGGAGATGTTCTCGCTCAGCGAATATGAAGGCGTGTTCTCGCCGAATCTCCGCACGTCGATCGTGACGCAGCCCGCGAACGGCCGGATCCCGCCGCTCCTGCCCGAAGCCCAGGCGCGCGCCGACGCGCGGGCCGCTGCGCGCCGCGGCCGCGAGTTCGATGGGCCGGAGTTCCGCTCGCTGACGGAGCGCTGCATCGTCTGGCCGAGCACGCTGCCGCCGATCCTGCCGCGCGGCTACAACAGCAACCTGCACATCTTCCAGAGCCCGGGCTACGTCGTCATCCAGGGCGAGATGGGCGACCCGCGGATCATCCCGACGGACGGCCGTCCGCTGCCCGACGATCTCCTGCCGCAGTGGAACGGCACGTCGGTCGGACGATGGGAGGGCGAGACGCTCGTCATCGAGACCGCGGGATTCCATCCGGAAACCGCCTGGCGGAACGCGAGCGAGCACATGCGCGTGACCGAGCGGATCACGCGCATCGACGAGGACACGCTCGAGTACGCGTTCACGGTCGTCGATCCGCACACGTGGGGCGAGCCGTGGGGCGGCGTTTATCCGCTGACGAAGATGGACACGATCCTGTTCGAGTACGCGTGCACGGAAGGCAACTACGGAATGGCGAACATCCTGTCCGGCGCACGTGCGGCCGAGAAGGCGGCGGCGGAGCAAGCGAGCCCCTGATCGCCCGCGGGCCGCTCGCCGTTTCGCACGGCGAGCGGCCCGCCCTCATGCTCTAGCCGCCTGCGGCAGCCCCTGCGAATTCAGCCGTTGCCGGCCGCCGCCCGGCTCTCCTCGTCCACCGGCACACGAAACGCCAGTCGGCTCGCATTGCCGAGCGAGAGAAGGTGCGCGTAGATGCAGCCGAGGTAGCCCGAGCGATGCAGATCGCCGATCACGTCGTCGCCGAGCGCTTTCAGCTTGTTCTCGTCGACGACCCGGAAGTCGTTCATCTTGAAGATTCTTCCGGCCGGGTCTCTCACCTGCATGCTCTGCACGGTGAGCAGGTCGAGCTGCTTCAGCCGCTCGACGAACCGTCGCGTGCGCTCGGCTTCGGTCAAGGCCTCCTGCAGGAAGCCGAGAACCTTGGCGACGAGCTCGGTCTCCTTGCCGTTCTCGTCGAAGAGCGGCTCGCCTTCCGAGTCCGAGAGCCCCTCGCAGCTCTCGTCGATGCATACGGCGTAATCGGTTGACTCGGGCGCCGTGCGCGACAGGATGAACGGATAGCGGCGAATGAAGATCGGCACGTACGTGCCCCTGGCCCACTGGCCGTTCGGCTCGACGAACAGATTCTCGCCGTCTCGAAGCCCGAGCACCGCGACGGGCACCGCGTTGTCGTCCCCGGTGAACACGATCGGATAGTCCCTCGCGGCCTCGTAGAGCTCGACCGCGACGATCGGCACGTAGTGCGCTTTCGCCGCGAAATCGACGCTGCCCAGCGTCTTGAGCCTGAGGTTCCGATGGCGCTCTCGGTCGAGCGGTACGACGTTCTTGTAAAAGGACGGGCCGGACATCTCGGTGTTCTCGATCGCAAAGATGGATGGGGCGCTATGCTACCACTTCACGGCGCGCGCTTTTCACGACAAAACGCCACAACAATTCATACAGATTCCGCAGGCGCTCGGGTGTAGCTTATCGTCCCTGCTCGAGCACGAGCGTCGGTGTCCGCCGCGAATGCCGCAAGTTTCGCCCGACGAGTTTGCCTCGCCCCGCCTGACGCCCGACCAGGTCGACGCGTTCATCGAATGCGGCTTCGTGAAGATCGAGGGCGCGTTCCCGCGGAGCCTCGCGGACGAAGCGCGCGCAATCCTGTGGCGGGACACCGGTTGCGACCCGGACGATCCGCTGACGTGGGAGAAACCCGTCATCCGGCTCGGCTTTTACTCGCAGACCCCGTTCCTGCAGGCGGCGAACACGCGCGTGCTGCACCTCGCGTTCGACCGGCTCGTGGGATCGGGCCGCTGGCTTCCGCTCGGCCATCTCGGCACGTTCCCGGTCCGCTTCCCGTCCCCCATCGAGCCTGACGACACCGGCTGGCACGTCGATCCGAGCTTCGGCCTCGCGCACGAGGACTTCCTGTCGTGGCGCGTGAACGTGACGTCGCGCGGACGGGCGCTCTTGATGCTGTTCCTGTTCTCGGACGTCGACGTCGACGACGCGCCGACGCGGATCCGCGTCGGGTCGCACCTCGACATCGCCCGGCGGCTCGCACCGGTCGGCGAGCAGGGCCTGTCCCTTCGGGAGCTCGCGGCAAACGGCTTCGCCGAGAGCGCGGAACGGCCCGAGGCGCTCGCGACCGGAGAGGCGGGAACGGTGTATCTATGCCATCCGTTCCTCGTTCATGCGGCCCAGCGGCACCGCGGCACACGCCCGCGCTTCATGGCGCAGCCTCCGCTCGTTCCCGTCGGCGAGCTCGTGCTGGATCGGCCGGACGGCCGTTACTCGCCCGTCGAGCTTGCCGTCCGGCGTGCGCTCGACATGCCGGGACGCTGACTGCCCCCGACACGGACCTTTGCTTCCCGAGAGCCTGCGGAGATCCTTTATGATCTCCGGACCGCCTGGCCCTGTGGGGAGGATCGGGCTACGGGACCTCTGCGAGGAGAACACCAATGAAAGAGATCAGCAGGCGCACCTTCATGAAGTCCACGGGCGCTTTGGCCGCCGTGCCCGCGCTCGCGTCGGTATCGGCCGCTGCGCGCGCGCAGCAGCAGAGCGCGGGCGAGCTTCGCGTCGAGCGCGACATCGTCTTCGGCAAGGGTGGCGACATGGATCTTCTGCTCGACGTCTATCATCCGGCCGAAGGCGTGCCCCCGAAGCGAACGGCGATCATCCATCTCTTCGGCGGCGGCTTCTTCGTCGGCAACAAGAACGCGGGCTACATTCAGAACAACGTCCGCGTGCTCGCGCAGCTGGGCTACACGAACGTCTCCGCGACATATCGCCTGCAGAGCCAGGGGCACTGGCCCGCGCAGATACACGATACGAAGGCCGCGATCCGCTGGACTCGCGCGAATGCCGGCCGGCTCGGCATCGACGCGGACAAGATCGCCGTAGCCGGCTACTCCGCCGGCGGCATGCTGGCGCTGATGGCCGCGGGCACGAACGGAATCGAGGAGTTCGAAGGCGACGGCGGCAACGCGGGCGTCAGCAGTGAAGTGCAAGCCTGCATCGGCGTCTATCCGCTCGCGAGCGCGCAGACGGCGAGAGGCCTGTTCCCGGAAGGGCAGGCGACGCCGGAGAACATCGCCGCGGCCTCACCGACGAGCTACATCTCGGAGAAGTTCGCGCCGACGATCTTCATCCACGGCACCGCCGACAACACGGTGCCGGTGTCGTCGAGCATCGACTTCTTCAACAAGCTGCACGCGCTCGGCGTCCCGACCGCGCTGACCCTGATCCAGGGCGCCGACCATGCGTTCGACAACAACGCTTTCGACGCGATCGAGCTGATGGCGAAGTCGATCGACCTCTTCCTCGACCGCCTGATCGCGAATCCGCAGCCGTATCCGCGTTTCGGCGCCGGCGGACCGCGCCGCTGAGCCTGTGTCAGACACGATTTTCCGCAGGAGAATCGTGTCTGACACATTATTTCACTCCGGCACGAACGCAATCGTCATGCTGCGGTACGCGCCGTCGAGAAAAGCCGACGCGTCGCCGAACTCGGCTTCGTGCTCTTTGAGCGGGTTGATCGCGACCACGTCCTCGTAGCCGAGGCCCATGTTCATGTAGCCGATCATCGTCTCGAACAGCGCGAGATGGAGGTCACGGTGCCGCACCACCTCGCGGCCCGTCATCACCCGACCGTCGGCCGGCACGACCTTCGTGTCGGGCGCGACGAGCTCCGCGAGCCACTGGAGCGCGCGGACCCGCCCGCCGTACCAGGCGCCGTTACGGTAATCGATCAGCGGCCACCGCTCCGCAGACAGGACGCCGCCGACCGCGACGACGTCGAGCTCCGGGAAGTGCACGTAGAGATCGCCGTCCGTATGCGCCTGCGGCAGATAGCCGTAGTCGACGCGCTGCCCGGCGAACTCGAACGAGCCATCGCCCCGCGTGACCTGGTTCGGTCTTGCCGCTTCCGGCAACGGCTCGATCCTTTCGTACGTCGCGGAATACCGCAGGTGGCTCAGGAACAGCCGCGTCTTCTCGTGCGCGAAGATCACGCCGCCCGCGCGGCCGACGAGCTCGTTCGCGCCGATCTGCTCGGGATGCCAGTGCGTGTTGATCAGCGTATGAACGCGATCGTTGCCGGTCGCATCGTAGACGGCGCGGAGCAACGCCTCCGCGTGCTCGGCGAGCCCGCCGTCGACCATCAGCGCGCCTTCGGGGCCCGGAAACGCGAGGACGTTCGCACCGGCGCCTTCGAGCAGGAACACCCCGCCCAAGTCGGTCGTGCGAATCTCGGCCGCGCGTGCTGCGGCGCAGGGCAGCAGCATGCCGCCGATCGACACGGCGCCCGCGAGCTGCACGACGTTGGCGGATGCGCCGAGAAAGCGCCGCCGCGACCAGCGGGATTCAGTCATGACTCCGGTGCGTGTAGACGGGCGGATACACGCGCGGCTCGCCGAGCGGCCAGATGTCGACCCAGATGCCCTGCGGCGGGCCGAGCACGGGCCAGTCCGGCGTGCCGTCGAACTCGACGGTCGCGCCGAGCTCGCGCAGGAGCGCCGCCTCCTCGTGGTAGATCGGCGTCTGCAGCGCCATGAACGGCATGAAGCCCCGAGACTGCGTGTAGTCGAGCGCCGTCAGGCCGTCCTGATCCTTCGCGTCCAGGTCGATCCCATACGCGGCGAGCTGCTTGATGACCTCCTTGTAGCGCTTGCGGACCGCGTAATGCAGCGCCGTGCCGCCGCGGACTTCCTGCATGTGGTGGACCAGCGCGATGACGTTCACGTCGGTGCCGGCGTCGTGGAAGATCCGGATCAGCTCGAGCGCCCGCGGCTCCGGCGCGCGGCCCGCGAGCACCGCGTGGATCGGCGTCTGGCGGTCGGCCATGTAGATCGTCGCGTCGGCGCCGTGCTCGAGCAGCAGCCGCACGAGCTCGAGATCCCCGTTGTTCGCCGCGCGGATCAGCGGCGTTGACCCTCGCGTGTTCGTCGAGCCGCGCACGTCCACGGGGCGGAAGAACACCTGCATGTTCGGGTCCGCGCCGCGCTCGAGGAGCATGCGCACGATCTCGATCCCTTTCGTCTCGTTCGGCGGATCGATCGACGCGCGGCCGCCGTCCGACCTCGTGTACAAGCCGACTGCCGCGAAAAGCGGCGCCTGGCCGTAGATGTCCCACTGATTGACGTCGGCCCCGGCCTCGATCAGGCGCTTCGCGAGATCCCAGTTCGCGTTCAGGATCGCGACGAGCAGCGGCGACACGCCTTCCGGATCCGGCAGGTTGATGTCCGCGCCGCTCTCGAGCAGCACGTCGACGCACGGGATGCAGTTCTCGCGCGCGGCGTAGAGCAGCGGCGTGAACCCGCCGCTGTCGAGGCTCTTCGGCCGCCCCTCGGCGGTGACGTGGCGCTGATAATCGCGATGGATCGAGCGGGCGTCGACGTCCGCGCCGTGCGCGATCAGGAGCTTCATCATCGCCGGATGGCGGCGCGCCGAGGCCCACATCAGCGCCGTCTGTCCGCCCCAGCGTTCCCGCGCGTCGACCGTCGCGCCGCGCTCGATCAGGAGCCGCGCCGCGTCGACGTTGCCCGTCCGGGCGACGGCCATCAGCGCGGTCTGTCCCTCGGGATTCGGCGAATCGACGTCCGCGCCGGCGTCGAGCAGGAGCCTGAGCACCTCGGTATCGGCGACCTCCGCGGCGAGCCCCATCGCGGTCGCGCCGTAACGGTTCGCCGCGGACACGTCGGCGCCGGCCTCGATCAGCCGGCGCACCTCGTCGACGTCGCCTTCGTAGACCGCCCAATGCAGCGGCGTGCTGCCGTCCGGGAAGCGGTGGTTCACGTCGGGCGCCTCGGGCGCGCCCGTCGCGCCGTTCGCGAGCAGGCCGAGCACGAGCGCGCTGGCAACGGCCGTTCGTACCCGTGCCTGCACCATGATCAGACCTCGGAGAGCGGTCCGGTGCTGTCCGCGAAGCTTTTCCACTCCTCGTCCGGAACGCCCGCGCGCTCGAGGATCGTAACCAGCAGGTTCGCGTGCGGCGTGTCCTGCGGATAGCGCAGATGCTGCCCGCCGCGGAGCCCGCCGCCGCGCCCGATCAGCGCCTGCGGCAGCGGATCGTTGTTGTGCGCATCGCTGTTCGCCATGTTGCTGCCGAACAGGATGATCGCTTGATCGAGCAGCGAGCCTTCGCCGTTCGGGGTCTCCTTGAGGCGCTTCGCGAACCTCGCGAAGACCTCGGTGTGGTACTGCTGAATCAGGCGCAGATTCGCGATGCGGTCGGGATATCCGCCCCAGTGGGACGTCGGATGGAACGCTTCGTTGACGCCCAGGTGCGGATACGTGCGCATGCTCGCTTCCTTGACCATCCGCATCGACGCGACGCGCGTCCGATTCGTCTGCCACGCGAGCGCGATCATCTCGAACTGTATGTTGAGCAGCTCGTCGAAGTCGTCGGGTGCGCCGAGCGGCGCCTCCGGCAGATCGGAGAACTCGTGCGCGCTCTCGGCGAGCCGCTGCACGCGGAGCTCCACCGCGCGGACCGAGTCGAGGTAGTCGCTGACCTTCGCCCTGTCCGCCGCGTCCAGCTTCCGGGTCAGGCTCGCCGTCGACTCCTTCACGTAGTCGAGCAGGCTCGTCTTCGAGCGCAGGATCGCTTCGCGCTCCTCGTGCGTCTGCCCCTGCCCGAACATCGAGAAAAACACCTTGCGCGGATTGCCCTCCATCGGCAGCGGCTGATCCGGCGTGCGGAACGAGATCACGCCGCCGGGCTCTCCGCAGAGCTCCATCGACGGCAGCGGCGTGTCCTTGCCGAGATGCCGGGCCGCGATCTGATCGACCGTGACGCCGACGCCGGTCGCCGGGTTGCGGAACCGCGGGTTCACCGCGTTCAACCACGTCTCCTCGATGATGCCGTGCGGGTTCGAGCTCTCGCCGCCCTTGTTGCGCAGCCCGCTGACGACCGTCACGTGCTCGCGCAGCGGCGCGAGCGGCTCGAGGATGAACGGAAACTCGAAGTCGCGGCCGACCTTCTCGGGCTCCCACTCCCACTGCAGCGCGCCGTGCGGGAAGTAGACGAAGCCGAGGTACGGCCGCGGCGCGGCCGCCGTCTGCGCGAGCGCGGTGCCCGCCGGGATCATCGCGTCGAGCAAGGGCAGTGCGATCGACGCGCCGGCGCCTTTCAGGACGGTGCGTCGTGACAGGTGCTTCTTCGTCAGGAACATCGCTACTCCTCCAGTAACCCGCTACCTCGCGGCCGCCTGTATCAGGTTCGGCGCCTCGCGCATTCGGAATGCCTCGCTCGTGACGATGCCGAGCACGATGGACTCGAAGCGGTAGTCGTCGTCGGCCGCCTGCCGGACGATCGCGCGGATCGTCGGCATATCGCGATAGTCAATGGTGCGGCCGAGAGCATAGGCGAACAGGTTCTCGGTAAACGTTCGAACGAAGATCTCGGGCTCGGCGACGAGCGCACGGCGCAGATCGTCCGGGCCCGCAACCGCGGTCCCGTCCGGCAGCACGCCCGACGCGTCGATCGGCGTCATCGTATCCGGGTCGACGCTGCGGAACTGTCCGACCGCGTTGAAATTCTCGAGCGCGAAACCGAGCGGGTCCATCACGCCGTGGCAGGAGAAGCACGCCGGGCTTTCGCGATGCTGCTCGAGCCGCGCGCGCAGCGTCAGCGGCTTGCCGCGGTCGGCACGCGGCAGCTCGGGGACGTCCGGCGGCGGCGTCGGCGGATGCGCGCCGAGGAGCCGCTCGAGGATCCACGCGCCGCGCAGCACGGGCGACGTCCGATTCGGATACGCGGTCATCATCAGGATCGCGCCCTTGCCGAGCAGCCCGTGGCGGCTGCTGTCGTCGAGCGTCACGCGGCGGAAGCGGGCGCCCTTCACGGTCTCGATGCCGTAGTGCATCGCGAGCCGTTCGTTGAGGAACGTGTAGTCGGCCGTCAGGAGATCGACGACGCTGCCGCCGCCGAGCAGCACGCTTTCGATGAAGAGGGCAAGCTCCTCCTTCATCAGCTTGCGGGGGTCGAGCAGCCCGCTCGCATGCGGGAACTGACCGCGGTCGGGCGTGATCTCGTCGAGCTTCGCGACCCCGAGCCATTGGAACGCGAAGCCGTCGACGAGCGACTTCGCGCGCGGATCGGCGAGCATCCTCTTGATCTGCGCCGCGAGCACGCGGCGATCGCCGAGCTTCGATTGCGTCGCGAGGTCGAGAAGCTCCTCGTCCGGCAGGCTGCTCCACAGGAAGAACGCGAGACGCGACGCGAGCTCGAAGTCGTCGAGCGCTACGACGCCGTCCGCCCTTCCCGTCTCGGCCCGATACAGGAAGTGCGGGCTCGCGAGAATCGCGGCGAGCGCCTCGCGGACGCCGCGCTCGAACCCGCCCTCGCGAAAACCTTCGTCGTAGAACGCCATCAAGGCGTCGAGATCCTCGTCCGTGACCGGGCGCCGAAACGCGCGCTCCGCGAGGTTCGCGACGATATCGAGGGCGCAGCGCCGTTCCTCGCCCGCCTCGGCCGGCTCGCAGACGAAGATCTTGCTGCGGCTCGGCGACGCGGAGAGCCCGGTGACCGCGAAGGGCCCGCGGATCTGCAGCGCGTGCGCGGCCTGGATGCGTTCCTGGCCGCCCTCGAGCGCGACCGTCCGGATACGCTCGTCGCTCTCCGCGTAGCTGCGATGCACGAACGTGACCGCGAGCTGGCGCTGCCCGGCTTTCGCAGCGAAACGGATCTTGCGGAGCCTCCCGTTGATCTCCTCGACGGCCGGATCGAGCCGCTGGTCGATCGCCTTGTGATCGGCTTCGCCGCCGATGTTCGTGCGGTAGATCTCTTCGCCGTCGAGAAGCACGACGACCGTGTTCTCGAACTCCATCAGCGGCACTTCGCGTGCGAGCGCCATGTCGCCGATCGTCAGCTCGTATTCGCCGTCGGCCGGAAAGTTGTGCGTGACGATGAAGCCGCCCCGTGTTCCGAACGGCATGCCCGCGATGTGATGCTTCTGCCGGCCCGTGCCGGGCGCGCCCTGCGGCGGCAGCGAGATCACCATGTTCGCAACGTCGCCGTAGGTCGTAGTGACCGGAAGCGCGTCGACGTCGCCGACCGCCTCGAGCGCGATCCGACGCGCGGCCTCGACGTACTGATCGACGAACGCGGGCGACACCTGCAGCGCGTCCGCGTTGTTGTCGAAATAGCCCTCGACGTTGTCTTCCGGCAACAGCGCAGCCGGATCGATTTCGAGCGCGAGGAGGTCGCGGATCGCGTGGGCGTATTCGCGGCGATTCAGACGCCGCAGCGATACGCGGCCGGCCGGCGGCTTGCGAGCCGCCTCGTCGATCTCGCTCTCGAGCCACGAGACGAGCTCGACGACCGCTTCTCGGTCCGGGCGCGGCGCTCCGGCGGGGGGCATCAGGCCGCCTCTGAGCTTCCGGATCGCGGCCTCCCACGTCTCGGCGTCGTCGGCGATGTGCTCCGGCGACAGCGCATCGAACGCGAGATCCGCGGTGCGGTCCACGCGGTTATGGCAGTCGACGCAATAGGTCTCGACGACGCTCCACGAGTCGCCTCCGGGCACGTCCCGCAGCGCGACGGTCGCGACGCCGGCCGCGGCCGCGATCACGCCGACGGAGGCTATTGCCGTGCCGCGCTTGACCAAAACGTCCTCCCCCGCCCGAGGCGCGCGGGCTACCGAGCCGCGCCGCCCGCGGACATAGCTCCGGCCATTATCGGAGCGCTCGCGGGCTTCGTCCAGCGTGCCCGACGTTCCAGCCGCCGGGACAGGTCCGCCCGGGGCGGCAGGTTTGGCTTATGCCGTTCCCGCCGTCGTCTCGTCCATAGGGCCGTCCCGCAAGCGGGCAGCGTAGCACCGCGAGCCGCGGAGAACCGCGACGGCATCGTCAATCGAAGAGCTCGAGCGTCCCGACCGGCACCGCGCCTTCGAGCTCGAGGAGCTTCCGCTTGATCGCGAGCCCGCCGCCGTAGCCCGTCAATGATCCGTCGCTGCCGATGATCCGATGGCACGGGATGATGATCGGGATCGGGTTTCGGCCGTTCGCGAGACCGACCGCCCGGACGCTCCTCGGATGACCGATTGCCCTGGCGATGTCCGCGTACGTCGCCGTGCGGCCGTAGCCGACTTCGAGCAGCGCGTCCCACACCCGACGCTGGAACGGCGTGCCTTGCGGCGCGAGCGGCACGTCGAACTCGCGCCGGACGCCGGCGAAGTACTCGCGAAGCTGCCCGGCGACGCGCTCGAGCGGGCGCGGATCCTCTTCGGCATCGTCCGGCGGACCTTCGGGCCTCGTCCCTGCCGTGAAGCGGATCTCGCGCAGCGCCCCGTCCTCGGCGACGAGGATCAGATCGCCGATCGGGCTCGGCACACGCGTCCAGTGCTTCACGTCGGCCTCCTTCCCTAGCGCCGCCCGGCGCGGAAAACCGGGGTCGGGGAATCGGGGTCGGAGCCCTAGGACTCGGTT
>CAZKNH010000006.1:28114-70949 GCA_964553875.1 uncultured Gammaproteobacteria bacterium
CTAGGACTCGGTTAAAGGGCTCTGCCCCCAGTTCCCGCTCAGAGCCCTGGCTCCGGAAAAAGGGCTCTGACCCCGATTTCCCTGACCCCGATTTCCGGACCCCGATTTCCGACGCGAATTTCCCCTATTGCCCCGCCGCGGGCACGATCGCCGCCGGCAGCGGCCAGTTGCCGTCATACGGCGGCCAGTTCGGCACGGCGAGCTCGGGCGGCGGATAAAACATCGCCGTGTAGACCGTGCGGATCTTCGCGTCGTCGATGACGAACCACTCGCTGAACACGTTCCTCGGCGTCGGCGATCCCGGGCGGCGGATGAAGACGCCGAACGCGAGGACGACCTGCGCCTCCTCGTCGACGAGGGGAATGCGCCGCGCGGTGACCATCTGCAGGTTGAAGTTTTCGAGATTCGACACGCAGTCGGCGCTCGATGCCCCCGGCTGCCCGCTCGGCCCCGCCGGCGTGCCGGGCCGCTGGAGCGGCGGCAGGAACCGCCCGGCCGGCGCCGGCGACCCGTTCTCGACGCGGCCGCAGCCCTCGTGGGTCAGCGCAACCGAGCCGTCATGCGATGTGATCGCGTCGAAATAGCTGTCGACGATGCGGATCAGCGTGGCGCGGTCCGCCCGCTCCGCAGGCGGCACGACGCGCTCGGGCGGCGGGTTCTCCGCGAGATACTGCGGATTGTGCAGGTTCGCCGGCGGCCTGCCCGGCTGACGAGGGCCGCTCAAGCCCGGATCGTTCTCGCGCACGAGATACCACTCGGCCTCGGTGAGCTCCCGGTTCTCGACGCGGACGCGGACCGTCACGATCGCGGTCGCGTCCCCTTCCTCGACCGTCCCGTAGTAGCCCGCCTGCCCCGTCACCGGATCGAAATACCGGCGCTGCACCTCGCCGAGCCCCGTCACGGTTTGCCAGACACCGCGGCCCGGCCGCACGTTGATCGCGTTCTCCGTCTGCCGGAAGCCGACGACGAGAGGCGCTGCGGACGGATCGTTCGCCACGACCGCGTTCAGGTACTGGTCGAGCAACGTGCGCAGGCACTGACGGTCGCAATCGCTCTGCGCCGACGCGTCGCCGACGAACGCGCCGAGCGCGAGCACGGCGCAGAGCACGTGAAGCATGTATCGCGGCATCGTTCCCCCTTTCTCGTCGGTGGTTCTTCTTCTTGACACGACACTATACAGGCTCCGGCCGGCCGCCGGCGAAGCGGCCCGCGATCGCGCCGGCGTTTGACGAAAGAACCGCGTGTTGGGACCATCCGCCGTTGCGAGCTCGTCGTTTTGGGGGGAGAGGGTTCCATGCTCGGCTTCGGTCAGAGGGCGCTCGTCGTCGGTCTCGCCGCGCTGTCGGCTCAAGCGATTCACGCGCAGTCCGGACACGTCGATCCGGCCGCGAAGCCGAGCCGGCCGACGCTCGAGGCGTACGACGGCCAACCGCCGGGGCTCTGGGTGCCGGTGTACGGCGGGGGCCAGGGGCCGTTCTTCGACGTCGACAACATCGCGTTCAAGCCGTGGGCGAAGGGCCTGTTCGACGCACGCCAGCAGCACGATCTCGAGCCGCACGCACGCTGCAAGCCGTCCGGCGCGATCCGTCAGTTCCTGACGCCGTACGGCGTCGAGATCGTCGAGATCGACGCCCTCGCCCGCGTGTACATCTTCGATATCGGCGGTCCGCATTCCTTCCGCGAGGTCTTCATGGACGGACGCGGGCACCCGCCCGACGTGAGCCCGAGCTACTACGGCCACAACATCGGCTGGTGGGAAGGCGATACGCTCGTCGTCGATTCGGTCGGCTACAACGAGGGATTCTGGTTCGAGCGGATGGGGCTGCCGCACACGGAAGCCGTGCACGTCACGGAGTATTTCCGGCGCGTCGACGCCGACACGATCGAATACCGGTTCGTGATGGCGGATGACACGGCGTACGACGCGCCCGTCGAGGGCCGCGTGACGCTCAGGTGGCGCGCCGGCGAGGAGCTCTTCGAGTACGTGTGCCAGCAGGCGAACTACGCGGTCGAGCTCATGGTGAATCCGGAGGCTCCGGACGCCGTGCGCACGAGCCCGATCGTCCCGTAAACCACCGTCCGGATGACGCTATACTGCCGGTTCGGCCTCGTCGCCGAATCGGCGCATCAGGGAATTTGCGATGAGCAGGAGCAAGCCGTGCGGCGCACGCCGGCGGTTCATCGAAGGCGCGCTCGGCGTGGCCGCATCGGCCTGGTGGCCGGCATGGGCCGATAGCGAGAACAACCCGTTCGCGCCGCCGCCGCTGACGTACCCGTCGCTCGACCTGCGCGGGCCCGGCGGCCTGACCGCCCGCGACCTCCTGAACCGCGGCTACTGGCCCGTGCCGTCGCTGCCGCCTGCGAGCGGACGCATCGAGACCGTCCAGGTCGCGGAAAATGTCTACGTGCTGACGGGCAGCGGCTGCAACGTCGTCGCCGTCCCGACCGGCAACGGCACGCTGCTCGTCGACGGCGGGCGCGAGGAGCACTCCGACGCGCTGCTCGCGGCGGTGGCGGAGCTCCCGAACGCGGGCCCCGTGCACACGCTGTTCAACACGAGCTGGCGGCCGGAGTACCGAGGCTCGAACCGCGCCGTCGCCGCGGCCGGCGGCCGCATCGTCGCGCACCGCCTCGCCGCAGACTGGCAATCCGTGCGCGTCGTCCATCCGTGGGACCCTGACCGCCCGCACCCGCCGCTGCCGAAGGAGGCGCGGCCGAACGATACGTTCCGCGGGTTCGACTCGACCCCGCGGGAGGCCGAGCTCCAAGGCGTCAGAGTGAGCTACGCCCTCTTGCCGTTCGCGCATACGGACTCGAGCCTCTACGTCTACCTTCCGGATGCGAACGTCGTCGCCATCGGCGGCGTCACGAACGGCCCGGGGAGCAGCTGGACGACGATCCCCTATCGAGGCAACTGGCCCGAGATCGACTGGTGGACCGGCGGCCGCGGCAACCAGATCGCACCGGCCCTCCAGACGATCATCGAGCGCACGAACGCGGACACGGTCGTCGTGCCGGCGCAAGGCGGCCTTCTCAGCATCGACGATCTCGACAGGCACCGCCGGATGTTCGAGACGATCATGTCCGGCAGGGGGGCTGACGCGATCGACAACGTCTACCAATCGGGTCCGTACGGCCGAGACGAGGTGCTGGCCCGTTTTCTCGAGAACGAGGCTCGGCGCGCGTACATCGACGAATGGGGCGATCCGACCGTGTTCGTCTACCGCTCGATCGAAAGCTCGTGGCCGACGAGCTCGACGAACGGATGAAGCGAGAATGTCCCGAAACCGCACGAGCTCTTCCACCGGTCGATTACGAGCGCTCCGCATCGCGGGCGCCATACGCCCGGAGGTCGTGATCGCCGCCGGCGTCGCGGCGGGCATCGTCATTGCGCTCCTCTGGTCGCGGCACGTGACCGACGACGCGCCGACGGCACGCGCCGATCGGCACTGGGACGTCCTCGAGACGTACTGCTTCGATTGCCATAACGCCGTCGACCGGGCCGGGGACCTCGTGCTCGACCGGCTCGAGCCCGACAACGTCCCCGACGACGCGGCGACGTGGGAAAAGGTCGTTCGCAAGCTCCGCGGCCGGACGATGCCGCCGCCGGGGCAGCCGCGCCCGAGCGATGCCGAGTACTCGGAGACGGTCGCATGGCTCGAAACGACGCTCGATGACGCGGCCGCGGGCAGACTGCGTCCGGGCTGGACGGGGCTTCACCGGCTGAACCGCAGGGAGTACGCGAACGCGATCTACGACCTGCTCGGCGTCGACTGGATCCCGGCGGACAATCTGCTTCCGCCCGACACGACGCACGACGGCTTCGACAACATCGCGTCCGCGCTCGTGACGTCGCCGGGCTTCGTCGAGACCTACCTGTCGACCGCGCGCCAGGTCGCGGTCGAGGCGGTCGGCCAGCCAGACGCGCCGCCCGGGACCGGCAGCGCGGAGTTCCTGCGGCTGCCCGACCAGGAAGGTCACCAGCCGTTCCACGTGCCGGGCGCGCCGCTCGGCACGCGCGGCGGCATCCAGGCGTGGCACTACTTCCCGGCCGACGGCGAGTACGAGATCAACCTCGAGGACCTGTTCCCGACCGACGCGTGGCTCAATGCCGCGGAACACCTGAACACGCTCGTCGTGACCGTCGACGGTCGCCTCGTCTACTCGACGCAGCTCGGCGGCGAGGAGACCGGCGACCTGCGCCGGATCGACCAGGACCAGGGCCCGGCCGTCAGCGACATGAACGCGCGGCTCAAGGGCATCCGCTTCGAGGTCGAGGCAGGTCCGCGGCTCGTGTCGGTCGCGTATCTGTTCCGGTCGTTCATGGAAGGCGAGCACGAGCTCGCGCCGCTGAACCCCATGGGCGGCACCGAGCGTCATATCGCGGTCACCGGATTCAACATCGTCGGGCCGTTCAACGCGCGCGGCATCGGCGATACGCCCAGTCGCAAGAAGATCTTCAGCTGCTATCCGACGCGCGCCGACGAGGAACGCGCCTGCGCGACCGAGATCCTGTCGCGGATCGCGACCCGTGCGTTCCGTCGTCCGGTCGATGCGGACGAGCTCGACGTGGTCATGGAGTTCTACGCGGACGGCGCCGCGGAGGGCGGCTTCGAGGAAGGGATCCGCTCCGGGATCACGCGCATCCTCGCGAGCCCCTCGTTCCTCTATCGCGGCGTCGAGCCCGCGCCGGAGCGCGAGGTCGCGCCTTTCGTCTACCGGCTGTCCGACTACGAGCTCGCGTCGCGGCTCTCGTTCTTCCTATGGAGCACGATCCCGGACGACGAGCTCCTCGCCGAGGCCGCGGCCGGGCGGCTGCACGAGCCCGAGGTGCTCGACGCGCAGGTGATGCGGATGCTCGAGGATCCACGCTCGTTCGCGCTCGCGTCGAGCTTCGCGTACCAATGGCTGCACCTCGACAAGATCGCCGACCTCGAGCCGGATCCGAATATCTTTCCGTACGCGGCCAATCACCGTCTCGTGCTCGGCTCGGACGCGGACCCGCGCGAGGATCTCGTCGAGGAGACGCTTCGCTTCGTCGACATGATCTTCCGCGAGGACCGCAGCGTCGTCGAGCTGCTGTCGGCGCGGGATACCTACTTGAACGAGCGCGTCGCGATCCATTACGGCATCGACACGGTCAAGGGCAGCCGCTTCCGCCGCGTCGAGCTCGAGGACTCCGCTCGCTGGGGCCTGCTCGGCAAGGCGGCCGTGCTGATGGTGACGTCGTATCCCGACCGCACGGCGCCCGTGCTGCGCGGCGAATGGATCCTGTCGAACCTGATCGGCAGCCCGCCCGCGTCGCCGCCGCCCGATGTCGAAGCGCTGCTGCCCGAGAACGATTTCAACGCGGAGGTGTTCCGCACCGTCGCTGAGCGCCTCGAGGCGCATTCCGCGAACCCGCGCTGCTTCTCGTGCCACGGCGTGCTCGATCCGCTCGGCTTCGCGCTCGAGAACTTCAACGCGGTCGGCGCGTGGCGCGAGATCGAGGAATTCACCGACCAGCCCGTCGTCACGGATGCCGGTGCGCTGCCCGACGGCAGGCCGGTGACGAGCCCGGATGCGTTACGCGAATACCTGCTCGAGCGGCCCGAGCAGTTCGTGCAGACGATGACCGAGAAGCTCTTCGTCTACGCGCTCGGCCGCCCGCTCGATCCCGTGCACGACATGCCCGTCATTCGCGCGATCGTCCGCGACGCGGCGAAGGACGACTATCGCTTCTCTTCGCTGGTCCGCGCGATCGTCCGGAGCGTCCCGTTCATGCACTACGAGCTCCCGATGCCGGCCGGACCCGCGGAGCTCGAAGCGGCGACCGAACGACCGGACGCGTCCCCCCTCGCGAATGCGCGATGACGAAGCGGACGCGAACGGCTTGATCGGAGTTCGAGAATCGACGATGCGGAGACCGACATGTTCCTGACACGCAAACACCTGTCCCGGCGTACGGTTCTGAAAGGCGCGGGCGCGACGATAGGCTTGCCGCTCCTCTCCGCGATGATTCCGGCCGGCGTCGCGCGCGCACTCGAGAAGACGACGCCGCGGCGGCTCGCATTCATCTACATCCCGCACGGCGCGATCCTGAGCACGACGCCGATCCCGCTCGAAGGGCTCTCCCGCGAGGTGTCGCGGAACGAGCAGCACGACCGTTGGACGCCGAACGGCGTCGGCCGCGACTTCGAGCTCGTCGGTGATCTCTCGCCGCTCGCGCCGTACCGCGACTACGTCACCGTGATCTCGAATCTCGACAACTCCGTCGCGGCCGCGCAGACGCCGCACGGCGTGCACGCCGGCACGTGGCTCACCGGCACCGTGCCGCAGAAGGGCGTGCGCACGTATCCCGATCGCATCAGCGCCGATCAGCGCGCCGTCGAGGTCATCGGCATGGATACGCCGCTGCCGTCGCTCGAGCTCGGCACCGAGCCCGGCGGGCCGAGCGATCCGAACTACGGCTGGGGATTCGGGCAGACGCTCGCGCACACGCGCACGTTACCGCTCGCGCCGAACTACAACCCGCGGAGCGTGTTCTTCCAGCTCTTCGGCCGCGGCGCCGATGCGGACGAGCGCAACCGCATCCGCGCCGAGAACAAGAGTCTCCTCGACTCGGTCATGCACGAGATGGCCGCGCTCGACCGAACGCTCGGCGGCGCCGATCGGGCCGTCGTCAGCGACTTTCTCGACGGCGTACGCGAGGTCGAGCGCCGTATCGAGCTCGCGGAAGCGGCCGGCGTCGATCGGCTCGATCTCCCGCCGACGCCGGTGGGCGTGCCGACCGCCGTCGAGGAGCACCTGGGGCTCATGTTCGAGCTGATGACGCTCGCGTTCCAGGCGAACCTGACGAACGTCGTGACCTTCCTGACGAGCAAGGAAGTCAGCATGCGCGTCTTCCCGTCGCTCGGCATCACGAACGCGTGGCATCCGCTGTCGCATCAGGTCGGCGCGAACCGCGCGACGCGCGGCCAGATCGTCCGGCTCTTCACGGAGCAGCTCGCGAGCAAGCTGATCGCGCGGCTCGCGGAGACGCCCGAAGGCGACGGCACACTGCTCGATCATTCGACGATCGTCTGGGGCAGCAACATGAGCGATGCCGCGCAGCACAACTTCAATCCGCTGCCGACGGTCGTGATCGGCCGCGCAGGCGGAGCGATCCGCGGCGGACAGCACCTGATCTACCCCGCCGGCACGCCGCTGAACAACCTCTGGGTCACGCTGTTGAACAGAAACGGCGTTCCCGTCGAGCGGATCGGCAACAGCACCGGGGAGCTCTCCGAGGTATGAGCGCGCTCGGCGGGACCGCCCGCGTCGTCGCGCGCCACGTCCGCGGCGCCGTCCGGCTCGGCGCGTGCGCGCTCCTCGCCGCAGGTCTGCTCGGCGCGGGCGCGGCCGTCGCCGACGAGCGCATTCGCGTGCACGGCGGGCGGCTCGTGCCGCTGCGGCTGCCTGCCGGCGTCGACGCGACGATCGCCGATCTCGTGCGCGTCGGCGCGCGCGACGAAGCGCTCGCGCGCATCGCCGAGGGCGCCGACGTGAACGTCCCCGAGGCGAGCGGCAACGGCACGACCGCGTTGCACTGGGCCGTGTATCAGCACGACGTCGAGCTCGTCCGTGCGCTGCTCCGCGCGGGCGCCGAGCCCTCCGTCCGCAACCTCTTCGGGTCGACGCCGCTGATGGAGGCGGCAAGCGTCGGGCACACCGAGATCATCGCGATGCTGCTCGAGGCCGGTGCGGACGTCGAGTCAGCGAACTACGAAGGACAGACCGCATTGATGGCGGTCGCGCGCACCGGCAACGTCGACGCCGCGCGCCTCCTGCTCGACGCGGGCGCCGACCCGAACGCGGCCGAGACCTGGGGCGGACAGACCGCGATCATGTGGGCCGCGGCCCGCCGCCATCCGGAGATGATCCGTCTGCTCGCCGAGCACGGCGCGGATCCGAACGCGCGCTCGTACGATCGCGTCTGGGAGCGGCGGACGACGGCCGAGCCCCGGCCGAAGAACTACAATGCCGGCGGCATGACGGCGGCACTGTTCGCGGCGCGCGAAGGCTGCACGGCGTGCATCCCGGTGCTCAAGGCCGTCGGCGCGGATCTCGACGCCGGGAACCGCAACGGTGTGACACCGCTCCTGATCGCGCTGTTGAATCTCCGCTGGGACACCGCGATCGCGCTGATCGAGGCCGGCGCCGATCCGACCCAATGGGATGTCTTCGGCCGAAGCCCCGTCTACGTCACCGTCGACCTCGACGCGATGCTGAGCTCGGGCCACCCCGACATCCCCTCATCGGACGCCGCGAAGCCGCTCGACGTGCTCGAGCGCCTGCTCGAGGCCGGCGCGAACCCGGACATTCCGCTGCGCCAGCGTCAGCCGTATCGGAACGTCACGTTCGACCGGGGGTACCGGGACGGATCGGGTCCGGGCATCACCGCGCTCCATCGCGCGGCCGAGGGCGGACTCAATCCGGAGGCGGCGGCGCTCCTGATCCGCTACGGCGCGAACCCGCTGATGTTCAACGACACCGCCGTGATGGTCGTCGGCGTCAGCGCTCGCCCCGGCAACAATCACTCGAGGGACCGCGCGAAGGGCCCGGGCACCGAGGACGATGCGCTCGCGATGGCCCGCGCGCTCGTCGAGGCCGGCGTCGACGTCGAGCAGCGGGATCCGGCGACCGGCAAAACCGCGCTGCATGTCGCGGTCGAGCGCGGCCACGCCCGGGTCGTCGAGTACCTGCTGCGGCAGGGCGCGTCCCCGACGGCCGAGTCCCACTCGGGCGAGACGCCGCTCGGCCTCGCCGACGAGCGGATGCGCGAGGTGATCGAGACCGTCACGGCTTCGCTGCGCGGCGGCGACTGACGGGCGCCCGCTCCTCGGTCGGGCGGGCATGCGTGTCTCGGCGCTCACGGATCGCCGGGGCAGCGTCGAGGGACGGCTCACGGGGGTCCCGCGAGCGCCCCGGCAGGGGACGACTCCGACCGGATACCGCCGGACGAGGAATCAAGCGTTGCCTGCCAGCATCTCGGACGCTGCCTTATACTGGGCATGCGAGCACCTGACGACAGCGACGCTTCAGTCGAGCTCGGTCGAACTGAGCGCTCATTCATACACAAGCCGGGCATTGCTCAAGGAAGCGAGATTCGAAGGGGAGGAAGCTCAATGAGAAACGTTTCTCGTCGACTGTTCACCGTGCCGATCCTTGCGATCGCGGGGGGCGTCGCCGCGCAGTCGACCGAGGCTCAGCATGGGCCGTCGCCCGTGCGCATGGATCCCGACAAGATGGCGGGGCTCGGCTTGGCGCCGATACCGAACGATGCATTCATCGACATCCTCGTCGAAGGCGAGCTCGAGTTCGAGGTCGCGCCGCTGTTCAACGGCGAAGAGCTGCGTGTCGTCGTCGTCGAGTCGACGCCGGCGAAGACCGACCATCGCAATCGTCCGCTCGAGTACGACGAGTTCGTGTTGGTCCTGAACGGCAAGCTCGTGTTGACGGAGCCGGATGGAACGGTGCACGAGTTCACGCCCGGACAAGCGCTGGTCGTGCCGAAGGGCTACACCGGCACGTGGGAACAGCAAGGCAGGTATCGCGAGCTCGCGATCATCCCCGCCTCGGCACGTGTAGGAGGCGGAGAGGAGGCTCCATGACAAGCACGATTTCGGAACGTACTTTCGTTACACGCGCCGTCCTGCCGCTCACAGCTGCGATCGCCGTCGCATTGCCGGGGGCGGCCGCGGTCGCCGCCGACGAGATTCCGGACCTCGACGGCATCTGGCAGTTCGGGACATGCGAAACCGGCTTCCTCTCGTGCATGGTCCTCGAAGAGGACGACGAGCTCTTGACCGACCGGGCGAAGGCGTATCGCGACGCGATCGACGAGGCGGCGCAGCCGAAGTACGACTGCGCGCCGATGTCGATCCCGCACATGTGGACGGATCCCTACGCCTATCGAATCGAGCAGCTCGAGGATCGCGTCCTGATCCATTACGGCAAGGACGACGTGACGCGGACCATCTGGCTCGAAGGGCACGGTCACGAGGAGCCGCGGGTCAACGAGTTCTTCTATTTCGGCCACTCGACCGGGCGCTACGAGAACGGCGCGCTCGTCGTGACGACGGACCGCTTCGCGTTCGATCCGCAGGGTTTGAACGCCGACTTCCGCATTCCGTCGTCGACGCAGAAGCGCGTGACCGAGCGCTTCTCGCGCGACGGCGAGAACCTCGTGCTCGAGGTGACGACGATCGACACGTTCTTCCTGAAGGCGCCATGGAGCTTCCGCGTGACGTCGCGCCCGTTCACCGGCGAGTGGGAGGACACGTGGCTGTGCGACCTCGACGCCGCGCGGCAGTCGTTGAAGCTCCTGCCGCCCAAGTATCCGAACGATCCGCCGATCGAGCGCATCCAGTATTGAGCTATAGAAGCAGGAGTACGTTCATGAGCTTGTTCAGCAAAGGCCTCGCGATCCTGGCGGGCGTGCTCGTCAGTGCCGGCGTCCTGGCCCACCACAGCACGCGGGGTCTCTACGACGACGACCGGGAAATCGAATTGACCGGCAAGGTCATCGAATGGAAGTTCATCAACCCGCACCCGTATCTGATCATCGAAGCGGAAGACGAAACCGGCACCGTTCGGCAATGGGACGTCAGCTACGGCGGCGCGGCCGTCGTGCACCTGCGGCGCCAAGGGTATGACGCCGACACGTTCAAGCCCGGCGAGACGATCATCGTGCGCGGGAACCCCGCGCTCGCGAAGGGCGTCTACGGCGTGCTGATCGAGGGGGGCAGGCATCCGACGCGGGCGGACGGCACGCCGGTCGTCAGGGGCGGCTCGATGTTCTGACGCGTGCGTGGCTCGAAAGGGCTATTCGCGTCGAAAGACAAGGAAAAGGAGAGACGAACAGTGAGAAGGAACGTCAACGGACTTCCCGTTCTTGCGGCGGCCTGCATCGTGCTCGCACCGCTCGCCTCTTTCGGGCAGGAGGTCGTGCTCAGGGCCTCGCTGTCCGGCCCGGAAGTGTCCGGTGATCCGGACGGCCGGGGGGAAGCCACTTTGACGATCGACCCGGCGACCGGTCGCATCGAAGCGCGGGTGACCCACTCGAACATCGCGCAGCCGACGGCGATTCACATTCGCAAAGGCGCAGTCGGCCTCGATGGCAACATCGTTGCGAGCTTCACGATCGAGAGCAATCAAGGCGGCACGCTCGTCGGCACGGGAACGGCGCGCTCGCAGAAGACCCTCGAGCAGATCCTCGCCGAGCCGGAAGAGCACTACCTCGTCGTTTTGAACGACGAGTACGTCGTCGGCGCCCTTCGCGGGGCGCTACGGAAGTAGCTCGTACCGCCGGCCCAATCGAAGCGACCGTTGCCGGCAGGCAGCGGTCGCTTCGTTTTCGCCGGAGACGAAGCACGAGAACGTACCTTCCGCGCTTGGCGGGCAACGCCCGGGGCGGTAGGCTGAAACCTCTTCGACAGATCGGGAACGACGTTCCACAGCGTCACAGGAGCAGTCGATGCACCTACCCATGACCAAAATTCGCAGCGCGCTGGTCGCGGCCGGTGTCGCCGCCGTGCCGGCGCTCGCGGCGTATGCCGAGATCAACGACTCGATCCGCGGTGCGCCGAGCGAGGCCAACCATTTCATCGGGACGCCGGAAGGCTGGAAGCACCCGATGACACCCTGGGGAGACCCGGACATCCAGGCGATGCTCGACATGATGCAGGCGTCGCGCGTGCCGCTCGAGCGCTGCGCGGACAGCTACCGTCCGGACGCGCCGCCGTGCGACCCGAATCAGAAGTGGCTTCCCGAAGAGGAATACAACGCGCGCATGGAGGCCTATCAGAATCAGGTCGACCGATTCGCCGAGCTGATGGCGCGGGGCGACCTCGCCGCCGCGATGCGCGCGGCCGGTCCGAACCGGATTCCGCAGCGGCAGACGAACCTGCTCGTGGATCCGGCGAACGGCATGCTTCCTCCGTTGACGCAGGAAGCGAAGCTCCGCGCGTACGAGATGGGCAGCGACTGGGCGTTGCCGGGCGAGGACATCACCTTCGACGGCGTCGAGAACTTCGACAGCTGGGATCGCTGCGTGACCCGAGGCATGCCGTCGATGATGATGCCGTACCGGTACAACGGCGGGTTCCGTATCTGGCAGACGCCCGGCTACGTGGTCTTCCAGACGGAGATGATCCACGAGGCGCGAATCATTCCGCTCGACGGCCGTCCTCCCCTCGATGACGGGGTCCGGCAATGGCTCGGCGACTCGCGCGGCTACTGGGACGGCACGACGCTCGTCGTCGAGACGACGAACTACCGCGACGGCATGGAGATCAACAATCCGCTGATCAACCTGGCCGTGCAAGGCTCGCCTCCGGGGAACCGCTTCCCCGCGAGCGACCAGATGAAGACGATCGAGCGCATCGTTCGTCTGAACGACGATGTGTGGCTCTACGAGATCACGACGGAGGATCCGGTCGTCCTCACGGAGCCGTTCACGGTGCGCTATCCGATGCGCCACGATCCGACGTACGAGATGCCGGAATACGCGTGCCACGAGGGCAACACGATCGTCCGGAACTACATCGAGACGGACCGTTACGGGCGCGCGAACCCGACGCCCGAGCCGCCTCAGGCGCCGGTTCAGGCGGCTCCCGAGGTCGCCGATGCGCTCGCGGGGCGTTGGGTCGGCCGGCCGCGCATCGTGACGATCGATCTCGACATCGAGCTCGAATTCACGAAGAACGCTGACGGCACCGTCAACGCGAGGCTCGTCGGCACGACGCTCGGCGAGATCGATAAGCCGCTACGCGAGTTCCGTATCGACGGACGTCGGATCGATTTCACGTTCCCGAACGTCGACCCGTGGAATGCATCGATCACGCTGACCGACGAGGGCACGCTCGAGGGCGGCATCTTCAATATCCAGGGCACGATGCCGGTCACGTTCAGACGGATCGAAAAGACAGGCAGCTGACCGAGATTCGGCGCCGTAAATCGGGGTCACGATTTCGGCCGCCGTCTTCCGGTCTTTACGGCGACAGGAGATACGAACAGTGAAGAAGAACCTCGCACGGTGCAGCGGGGCCGCCGTCCTCGCGGCGTGCGCCGTGCTGCTCACGCCGCTTGCGGCCTCAGGAGAACAAGCGACGTTTCGCGTGACGCTGTCCGGTCCCCCGGCTTCGGGCGATCCGGACGGCCGCGGCGAAGCCACCGTGACGCTCGATGCGGAGACGAACCAGGTCGAGGTGCGCCTGACCTACTCGAACATTGCCGAGCCGACGGCGCTGTTCATCAGAAGAGGGGCGACCGGCCTCGAAGGCAACATCGTCCTTCCCGTCGTGATCGAAAGTCGGCAGGGCAACACGATCGTCGCCCGGAGAACCTCCGCGATGCCGAACGCAGTCGCACGCATCCTCTCGGCGCCGGAGGAGCACTACCTCGTCGTGATGAACGAGGAGTACCCCACGAACGCGCTGCGCGGCCCGCTGCGCGCGGAATGACATGCGCGCTCATTCGTAGCGCAACACCGTAGTGGGATCGGCCTTCGCAGCAGGGCGCGCGGCGAGCGCCGCGGCCGCGAAGGCCACCGCCAGCACGAAAGCGGCGGCCCCGCCGATTCCGACCGGATCGGCGGGGCTCACGCCGAACAGCACGCCGGAGAGCACGCGCGACACCGCGAACGCACCGGCAAATCCCGCCGCAGCACCGATCACGACCGGGCGAAGAGTGCGGCGCAGAATCGTCGCGAGCACTCGAGCCGCGCGCGCACCGAGCGCGATGCGAATGCCGATCTCGCGGTAGCGCCTCGTCACCGCATAGGACACGACGCCGTAGATACCGATCGAAGCGAGCACGAGCGCGAGCCCGCCGAGCGCGGCGCCGATCGCGGTGACGGTGCGCGACAGCCCCCGCTGGAAGGCGAGGTTCGCCTCGAGCGGCAGCACTCTCACGACGAGCCCGGGGTCGAGCGACTGAACGATCCCGTGCACGGCGGCGGAGAGCGTGCCGACGTCCAGCCGGCTGTCGATCAGGAGCTCCTCGCCGCCAGGCAAGTAGACGTAATCGGTCGGAGCACTGCCGAGCGTGCTGACGCGCGCATCCTTCGCGACGCCGACGACGCGGAGGCTTCGTTCGCCCCAGAGCAGCGTCTTGTCGAGCGGATCGGCGTCCGGCCAGTAACGCCGTGCCGTCGTCTCGCTGACGATCGCCGGGATCACCGCGTCGTCCCGCGCGGCGAGCTCCGCATCGGTGAACGTCCGCCCGCGGACGATCGGGATGCCGACGAGCCGGAAGTAGCCCGGCGTGACGTTGTTCAGCTCCGCGAGCCGCACTTCGGTCGGATCGTCGCCCGGCAGGCGGACCGGTATCGCGGCCATCTCCTCGCCGAGCGGAGGATCAGAGGCGAGCTCGACGGCCTCGATGCCGGGCAGCGCGGCGATCTCGTCGCGAAGCTGCCGAAGGAACCGCACCGGATCCGAATCCGTTTGCAGCCCGTCGATCCCGAACGTCACATAAGCGATGTTCTCGTATTCGAAGCCCGGATCGATCGTGTGTGCCGCATGGAAGCCCCGCAGCAGGAGCCCGGCCGCGACCATCAGCGCCATCGAAAGGGCAACCTGAACGCCGACGAGCGCGCCGCGGAGCCGGCCGCCGCGAAGCTGCCCCGCGCCTGCCGTGCCCTGCTTGATCACCGCGTGCAGATCGGGCTTCGACACATGGAGTGCCGGCAGCAGGCCGAACACGAGACCGGATGCGAGCGTGATCCCCGCGGCGAACGCGAGCACTCGACGGTCGGGCGAGAAATCGAGACCGAGCTCGAACGACGGGAACTCGGGCGGCAGGAACCCCGGCAGCGACAGCGCGATCACCGGGAACGACACGAACGCGACCATACAGCCGAGCGCGCCGCCGACGGTCGAGATCAGCAGGCTCTCGGTCAAGAGCTGGCGCACGATGCGTGCCCGGTTCGCGCCGAGCGACAGGCGGACGGCGAGCTCCTGGCTCCGCGCGGTGCCGCGTGCAAGGAGCAGATTCGCGACGTTCGCGCACGCGATCAGCAGGATGAACGCGAACGCACCCATGAGCACTGCCCCCGCGCCCGTCGCGGGACCGCGCAGCTCGGGCGGAACGGTGGACGGTGTCGCGCGTTCGATCTGGAGCACGGTCGAACGGCCCGGGTCGAGCTCGTCGAGCTGAGCTGCGATCGCGGCGAGCTCTGCGCGGACCTGCTCGATGCTCGCGCCGTCGGCGCGCCTGCCGATCAACGTCAGCCAATGGAAATCGTCGTTCTCGTACCGCTCCGGCGAGCGGCCGACGAGAGGATCCACGCTGATCGGTGCGAAATAGCCCGCCGTCATCGCGGAGCCGCTGTACATGTCGGCGGACGCGACGCCGACGACCGTGAAGAGCTGCCGGTTGAGCTCGATGGTTCGACCGACGATGTCCGGATCGGCATCGAACGCGCGCGTCCACAGCGAGTGCCCGAGCACGGCGACCGGCGGCGCACCGAGCGCGCAATCGTCGTCGGTCAGCGCGCGGCCGAGCACCGGCGGCCGCTCGAGGACCGAGAAGTAGTTGCAGCTGACGAGCACGCCGAACAGCTGCTGCGGCGCATCGCCGCCGAGCGTCGTTTCGAGCGGATTCGAGTGGGCGAGAACGCCGGAAAGCGTCTGCGTCCGGTCGTGGTACGCGTGGTACTCGGCGACCGAGAACGTGCCGGATCCGCTTCGCGCCTTGTCCCGGCCGCCGGTCGGATACTGCCGGATCGACACGAGCTCGTGAGCGTCCGGCGCCGGCAGGTCGCGGAAGAGCACGCCGTTCAGAACGGTGAAGATGCCCGCGTTGATGCCGACGCCCAAGGCGATCGTCAAGATCGCCGCGGCCGTGAGCATCGGAGCACGCGCCAAAGAGCGAGCGGCGTAACGAAGGTCGCTGAAGAGATCGTCCAGCATTCCCGGTTCCTCGGCGAATCGCTGCCGGACGATGCGTCGCACGGATCGTGCCAACCCGGCGACGCGGTTCAATTCGTTGAATCGTCGGGGAAACGGCCGGCGCCCGGCGCGTCCCCGCACGCGGCGTCATCCCGAAAGCGGAAGCCGGTGTCCCGCCTGCGGGAGACGCCGCGGTGCGGTGCCGAACGCGCTACTCGAGCTCATCGATCGCGCTCTGCACGCCCGGCAGGATCACGAACGCGAGCCGCCCGAACTCGCCCTGGACCGCGGCCGTGATCTCCTCGGGCGAACGGCCTGCGCGGCTCAGCTCTCGAATCAGCTCCTTCATCCGGACGGTCTCGTCGAGGTAGCCCTCGAGCATCGCGCGATCGGTCACGCCGCTGTGTCCGGGAATGACGGTGTCGAAGTCGAGCTCGAGCACGCGTTCGAGCGTTTCCGGCCAGTGCACGAGGCTCCCGCCCCCGTTGTAGTCGATCAGCCGGATCGACGGCCCCCAGCCCGCGAAAAGATCCCCGGCCAGGATCATTTTCTCGTCCGGCAGATGGATCACGATGTCGCCGTCGGTGTGCCCGCGGCCGAACCAGTAGAGATCGAGAGCCTTGCCGCCGAAGTAGAGGCGCAAGTGATCGTCGAACGTGATGTTCGGCAGCCCCAGCGCTTGCGCCTCGGCCATCCTTCGGCGGGCGTTCTCCGACGCGACGATGTCGGCGGCGAGCTCCGCGAGCCGCGCGTTGCCGCCCGTGTGATCGCCGTGCATGTGTGTGTTGATCACGAAGCGGATCGGCTTGTCCGTGACCGTGCGCAAGAGCTCCATGTAGCGGTCGTACTCACGCTCGAACTTGCTGTCGACGAGCAGCACGCCGTCGTCCGAAACGAACACGGTGATGTTGCCCGACGCGGCGCTCCGGATCATGTAGATCCCGTCTCGCACCTGCTCGATCGCGAGCTCCTGCGGCCCGAAACCGCCCTGCGCATGAGCGTCGAGGATCGCGGCCGATGCAAAAGCGACGGCCGCGAGCCATGCGTGCCTGATGCTCAAGTTGCCCCCGGATTTTGCGAAGGGTTGGCGTTCGTGCCCGAAGTATAAGGCCGACGAGCGGGAAATTCGCGCGCCGGCCGCGTGTTTCCCGTCATGCTTCACCTGCGCGACAATTGCGCGCGTTATGTCGTACGAGGGCAAAATGCGCGAAAGGGAGCTCCGGCTCGCGCTCGTATGCTTCGGCGGCGTCTCCCTCGCCGTCTACATGCACGGGATCAGCAAGGAGATCCTGAAGCTCGTCCGCGCCTCGCGCACGCTGCATGCGATCACCGATCGCGCCGCGCGGGCCGCGGCGCAGGCGCAGGACTACATTCCGCTCGGAGATCCCGAGTACGACACGGAGACCGTCTACTTCGACCTGCTGCGCGAGATCGGCCGTCGCGTCGAGCTTCGCGTGATCGTCGACGTGATCGCCGGCGCGTCGGCCGGCGGGATCAATGGCGTCATGCTCGCGCGCGCTCTTGCGCACGATCTCAAGGTCGCGCATCTGCGCGAGATGTGGCTCGAATCCGGCGACGTGACCGAGCTCCTTGCGAAGTCGCGTCGAGCGCGCGCCTGGAGCAAGCCGTTCATGAGCCCGTTCGTCTGGGCGCTCGGCTGGAGCGACTATGCCGGCGGCATTCGCGACAGCGAGGTGCGGCAGAAGCTGTCGCTCTTCGTCCGCTCGCGCTGGTTCAAGCCGCCGCTCGATGGTCCGAAGATGAGCGAGCTCATGTTCACGGCCGTCGACCGCATGGGCGATCACGTCGACCCTGCCTGCTCGCTGCTGCCGACGGGCCTCCAGCTCGATCTGTTCGTGACCGTCACCGATTTCTACGGGTATCAGCGGCTCGTGCAGATCCACGACCCGGCGGTGATACACGAGCGGGAGCACCGCCACGTGCTGCACTTCCGATACCGTCGTTTCCCGAGCGGGGAGGTCGTCAGCGATTTCACCGACGACAACGCGGCCGCGCTCGCGTTCGCCGCGCGCGCAACGTCGGCGTATCCGGGCGTGTTTCCTCCGGCGCAAATTCGCGAGGTCGACGCAATGCTCGCCGAGGCTGGCCGCACATGGCCACGGCGTGAGGAGTTCATTCGCACGCAGTTCCGCGACTACCATCGGGCGGGCCTCGATCCGGAGGCAACGTCCTTCATCGACGGCGCGGTGTTGAACAACAAGCCGTTCGCCGAGGCGCTCGAGGCGCTGCGCACCCGTCCTGCGTACCGCCAGGTCGATCGCCGCGTCGTCTACATCGACCCCGATCCCGCCCAACCGCCCCCTCCGCCGAGCGGGCGCACGCCGGGCTTCTTCGCGACGCTCAAAGGCGCGCTATCGGACCTGCCGCGCAATCAGCCCATCGCCGAGCAGCTCGATGCCATCGCGGCCTTCAACGACCGCGTGCGCCGACGCCGCGCAATCATCGACTCCGCAAGGCCCGAGATCGCTCGGCTCGTCACCGGACTCCGCGAAGCGCGGACCGAAGGTCCGATCGACGCGGCCGAGATTCGTGCATGGCGCGAAGCCGCGAACGAGCACGCGGCGCGGAACGCCGGCTTCGCGTACGAAGGCTACGTGCTGAGAAGGCTCGATTCGGTGCAGGCCTTCATCGCGCACGCGTTGAGCGCCATATGCGGAATCCGCGAAGGCGCCGCGGAGGAGCGCATCGTCGAGGCCATCGTCGCGGCCTGGGCTCGCCGGCGAGGAATCGAATACCGAGCCGATTCCGCGGCACGCGAAACACGACGAGACCTGACCGACTCGACGCCGCCGTGGCTCGCGCTGCTGCAGGCCTTCGACGTCGAGTTCCGTAGACGCCGTCTCGCGTTCATGATCCAGGGGCTGAACCGGCTCTACGCGACGCTCGCCGACGACGAGCAGGGCGAGCCTCGCAGTCAGATCGATCGCTTGAAGCGATCCTTCTACGTGAGTCTCGACCGCCTGCGCCGCTACGAGAGCCCGGATTTCTACGGCAGCGTCACGTGCGGGGAGCTACAAGCGCTTTTCGCGACGTTGCTCGATCCCGAGCAAATCGCATCACCCGACGGGCGAGTAGAAGCTTTCGCGGCTGAGAACGAAGCGGCGCTCACGCGCGTCATCGAGCGGCTCGCCGCCGAGATCGACCTGCCGGCCACGACGGAAGAGCTCGATGTCCTGCTCGCCGGCATGGATCCCGAGAAATGGTCCGCCCGCGCGCGCCGCGAAGTGCTCGTGAACTATGTCGGCTTCCCGTTCTGGGACGTGCTGACGATGGGCGTGACGAGCTGGCGGGACCTCGGCGAGTACGACGAGATCCGCGTGAACCGCATCAGTCCGGAAGACGCGCCCACGCTCGCGAGTCTGAAGGACGCACCTGCGCTGAAGGGCACGACGATGCTGCACTTCGGCGCCTTCTTCTCGAGGACATTTCGGGAGAACGACTACCTTCTCGGCAGGCTGCACGCGATCGACCGCCTGATCGACATCGTCTGCGACTCGGCCGGTGCCGAGGCCGTCGCCGAGATCGACGTCGCCGCGCTGAAGCGGCGCGCATTCGATGCCGTGCTCCGCGCCGAGGCACCTCACTTACACAGCGCCCGGTCACTGATCGAGCGGCTCCGTGCCGACCTCGTCGACGCGCCAGAGTCGAAGCGCTGACGGCACGTGCCTCGATTTCGTCGACAGCGCGACGCCCCGGCGCGGGCAGCGGTGTGCACCGAGCCGACACGGCCCTTCGATTGCTGGCCCCGAGGCGGATGCCGCCTTATCCTGTCGGCCCGAGCACGACGCCCCACGTCGCGGAGGAACCGAGTGTGAAAGGCCTGACCGTCCCGCGTCGCAGTGACGCCTTCGGAAACCGCGTCGAACGCGCCATCCGCTCGCACGGTGACGGTCGAGCCCGATCCCGACCGCAGACGGGCGTCGGCGCATGAGCCTCGCGGCGGCCACGCTCGGCGCGCTCGGCGTCGCGATCGTGCTGAGCTGCACGACGCGGCTCAATGTCGGGTTGCTCGCGCTCGCGCTCGCATGGGTGATCGGCGTCTACCTCGGCGATCTGCCGGTCCGCGACGTGACCGGCAACTTCCCCGTCAGCCTGTTCCTGACGCTCGCGGGCGTCACGCTGCTCTTCAGCCAGGCACGCGTGAACGGCACGCTAGACATCGTCGCCCGCAACGCGACGCGCCTCTGTCGCGGGCGCGTAGGCTTCGTGCCCGTCATGTATTTCGCGCTCGGCGCAGCCATCGCATCCGTTGGCCCCGGCAACATCGCGACCACGGGACTTCTCGCACCGATGGCGATGGCGACCGCGCAGCGCGCCGGCATTCCTCCGTTCCTGATGGCGATCATGGTCGGCAACGGCTGCAACGGCGGCGCGCTGTCGCCGCTGGCGCCGTCGGGAATCATCGTGACCGGTCTGATGGAGCGTATCGGTTTGCCCGGTCACGCCGTCGCAACGTGGCTCTACAACCTCGCCGCGCACATGATCGTGGCGTTCGGCGCATACCTGCTGTTCGGAGGATGGAAGCTTTTCGCGCGGACCGATCGGATCGCACTTTCGTCGGACGGAGAGCCGTCCACCCTCACCGCGCACCAGCGCTTGACGCTCGCGGTCATCGGACTCCTGATCGCCGGCGTCCTGTTCATCGGCGTCGACATCGGCATGGCCGCGTTCACCGGTGCGGTGCTGCTGACGCTCTTCCGCGCCGCCGACGAGCAGGCCGCCGTGAAGACGATGCCGTGGAGCACGATTCTGATGGTCTGCGGCGTCACGGTGCTGATCGGCCTGCTCGAGCAGACCGGCGGCATGGAGCTCTTCTCGAACCTGCTGTCGAGCGCCGCGACGCCCGCGACGATCGTCCCCTTCATCGCCGTCGTCGTCGGCATCGTCTCCGCATACTCGAGCACGTCCGCGGTGATCCTGCCGGCGTTTCTGCCGACGGTACCCGGCCTCGTCGAGAATCTCGGCGCCGTCGATCCCCTCACGCTTGCGTCGACGATGAACGTCGCCGGCCACCTGGTCGACGTTTCGCCGCTGTCCACGATCGGCGCGCTTTGCGTCGCGTCGGTCGCCGCGGAGGACAGCCGCCGGCTGTTCAACCAGCTGCTCGCGTGGGGGCTGTCGATGACGGTCGTCGGCGCGGTGCTGTGCTGGCTCCTGTTCGGCTGATCGCACACGCCGTGTTCTGTTGTCTGCTCACAACAATTGGTATCGAAAAACGGCTGCGATCAAGCCTTTCGGGCGGGATTTACCGCGCCTGCGCCCGAGCAGCGTCCCCGCGCGCCGAGCGCCCGGCAAGCCCCGAATCGGCAGATGCAGTGACTTGACAGCACCGGGGGAGTCTGGCGGACTGGCGAGCGAACAAGCGCTGGAACCGACCTCGGAGTAACGCTCGTGAAAACGATTCCACTGCTCGCAGCCGCCGCGCTCGTCATGACGGGCTGCGCTTCGACCGACGCCGTGATCGAAACGGCCGCGTCGACGGCCGAGGTGGCCCCCGAGTCGATCGAGGTCGCCGCCGTCGTCGAGCTCGAGCCGAAGCCGTTCGCAGCGCCGGGCTTGCGCTGCGAAACCGAGTACGTCGTCGGGTCGAGGATCCCTCGCGAGCGTTGCTACCGCCCGCTGACCGGCGCCGAGGAGCAGATGAACCAGGATATGGCACGGTCCGAGATCGACTTCGCTCGCGAGTTGAGCATGCTCGAGGAGCAGCGGCGCATGGAGGAGATGATGCAGCGCCGCCAGCCGGGCGCGGGATTCTGACGGCCGTCGGCTTCTCCTCACCGGCGCGCCGTATGCGCCAGAACGCGCTGCTCTTCTGCCCTCCTCCGCCGGACTCGCTGCACTCTGTCTGAGGATTCGAGCGTATGGATGAGCAAGGATTCATGCGCCGCGCGCTCGAGCTCGCCGTCGAGAACGTCCACGCCGGAAAAGGCGGGCCGTTCGCCGCGCTCGTCGTGAAGAACGGCGGGATCGTCGGCCAAGGCACGAACGTCGTCACGAGCACGAACGATCCGACCGCTCACGCCGAGATCGTCGCGATCCGCGACGCGTGCGCGAGGCTCGAGACCTTTCAGCTCGACGATTGCGTGATCTTCACGACATGCGAGCCGTGCCCGATGTGTCTCGGCGCGATCTATTGGGCGCGGCCGATGCGCGTGTTCTACGCCGCAACGCGCGAGGACGCCGCGCGAGCCGGATTCGACGACCTCTTCATCTACGAGGAGATCGCACGTCCCGTCGGCGAGAGGCGGATCCCGATGTCGCGGCTCCGTTGCGAAGCGGAGGAACTTCCGTTCGAGGCCTGGCGAAGCTTCGCGGAACGGATCGAATACTGAAGCAAAACGGAGCGACGCGCGTCGTCGACGCGTGTGGCAGAGAGGAGAAGCCCATGGCGACTTTCCCGCATGTCTACAAGGTTCGAAGCTCCGGCGGCCCGGACGGCGTGCTCCCCGTCGAAAGCGACGGCCTGCCTACGCTCGAGACGACGGCACCGCCCGAGTTCGGCGGCCCGGAGGGATACTGGTCCCCGGAGACCCTGCTGACCGGCGCGGTCGCGAACTGCCTGATCCTCACGTTTCGCGCGCTCGCGGCGCCGCGAAACTTCCAGTGGTCGAAGCTCGACGTGAGCTGCACCGGCGAGGTGAACAAGACTCGCGAGGGCCTCAGATTCACCGCGTTCCGCATCGACGCGCGCCTCACGATCGGCGCGGACACGGACGAGGCGCAGGCTCGCGCATTGCTCGACAGCGCGAAGAAGTACTGCCTGATCACGGCGTCATTGAACGCGGAGACCGAGCTCCGCGCCGAGATCACGCGAGCCTGACCGCCGCCGACCGCGACGGCCCGCGCTCGAGCTACCGGCGCGGGCATGTTTCTTGCTCGCTGTCCGATTGCCCTGGTGCCGCTGGCCTCGGCGAGCGCGATCCGGGAGCACGGCTCCTCGTGTTCGACTCGTTCTGCACCTCGGGAAGGCTCCCGCCCACGCTGGAACGAGCGGCCGATTCGAAGCAAGCACGCAGGAGCCGAATGTCCACCATCCGCGCCTCGCGTCGTTTGTATCGTCGTCGAAGTCTCGTCCGGACAGCGCATGCGCGGCAGCAAGAGGAGAGGCCCATGAACATCATCCAGCTCATCGAGAGTCAACTCGACGACCGCTTCACGGACGCTGCGACCCGAGAAACCGGTCTTGACGCCGAGCAAACCCGGACGGCGACCCGAGCGGCGATTCCCGCGCTGCTGGCAAGCCTGTTGAGCGCGTTGTCGAAGCCTTCGGGCTCGAAGACGCTAGGCTCGGTTCTGAAGGACCCGAATATTCTCGGCAGCGTGTCATCGATGCTCGGCGGGTCGGGCTCGCGTTCGACGGGCGCCACGGGCCTCGGCGCGCTGACGTCGCTGCTCGGCGAAGGCAAGCTTTCGAGCCTCGTCAACGCGATCGGCGGCTACTCGGGCATCGGCGCGAACCAGAGCCGTTCGCTGATCGGCATGCTCTTCCCGCTCGTGATGGGCGTTCTCGGCCGGGAGCAGCGGGGCACACCGAGCGCCGACGGCATCGCCCGCCTGCTCAAGAGCCAGAAGCACGAGATCGCCAATGCGATGCCGGCGAACGTCGCGTCGTCGCTGCGCTCGACGGGCATTCTCGAGGCGCTCGAGGACGAGCCCGCGCCGGGGCGCGCTGCGGGGACCGCGTCGAGCACGGCATCGCCGCGTTACTCGACCCCGACCCAGCGGTCGACGAACCAGAAACGCAGCTGGTTCTGGCCGGCCGTAGCGGGGCTCGCCGCGCTCGCGCTCGTCGTTTGGGGCGTGACGCGGCTCGGCGACGACGAGCCGGACCCGCGCACCGCAGCCGACACGGCGGACGACACCACCAACCTCGCCGCAGCGCCGTCGACGCTGACCGTAGGCGGCGTCGATCTGCGCGAGGAGCTCACGAGTGTCGTCGATCGGGCGACGCAATCGCTTCGCGGCGTCACGGACGCGGAATCGGCTCAGGCGGCGTTGCCGACCTTATCCGAGCTGAACGACGACCTCGACGCGATGTCGCCGATGGTCGACCGGCTGCCGGATCCTGCTCGCAACGCGTTCGCCGACTTCGCGCGAAGCAGCTACGGCCAGGTCGGAGCGGAGGTCGATCGTATCGAGTCGATCCCGAGCGTGCCGGACAACGTGAAGCAAATCGCCCGCGAGCTCAGCGGGAAGCTGGAGTCGTTCTTCACGCGCGGAAGAGGCTGACGGTCCGACGTCGAACGAGAAGGTTGACCAACGGTCTCGAGGTCAACCTGTGAAACTGGCGGTTGCATCGAGTTTCGCGCCCCTTCAGCATACGCGCGGCTCGATACGAGTCGTTCGGAAAGCAACCGCTGGTGGAACCGATCCGCGCCGATCGCCGTCCCCGTACGCCGATCTTTTCGCTTTGGCGCCGCTGCCGGCGCGCGGCGAGCGACGCGTCAATCGCGCCGTCGTTCGCGGCGCGCCGCGTCGTCGTGCTGCTCGCCGCGGTCGCCGCGCTCGTTGCGCCGCTGCCGGCCGAGCTCGCGACGCTCGCGTCATGGAACATCCGCCATCTCGGGCACGGAGAGCACAAGAGCTTCCCGCTGCTCGGTGAGGTCGTGCGCGTCGGCGAGTTCGATTTCCTGGCGGTGCAGGAAGCGATGACGGACGACGGCATCGAGAAGCTGCGCGCTGCGATCGAGCACGCGACGGGGACACGCTGGGAAGCGATGTCGTCGCACGTGCTGGGCCGCGGCGCGTACAAGGAGAAATACGCGTTCCTTTGGAACGACGATGTCATCGAGTACGTCGACGGCGCGGTCGTCTACCTCGACGTGACCGACCGTTTCGCTCGGGAGCCCTACTCCGCGCGATTCCGGATCCGCGAGTCGGGACTGACGTTCGTCGCGGCGACCGTCCACATCCTGCACGGCCGTCGCGAGTCGGACCGCACACCCGAGACGGTGGCCCTCGCCGAGTACTGGCGCTGGCTCGAGGAGGTCTACGCGGACGATGCGACCCGCCTACTGCTCTTCGGCGATTTCAACTTGCGGCCGACCCATCCGGCATGGGCCGCGCTGCGTCTCCATGCCGAACCGGTGATCGTGCGCGGCGCAACGACGCTTTCTGCGATAGACGGCCGCTACGCGAACCTCTACGACAACATCTTCGTTCCGCTCGAGCGCACTGTGCAAGTGATCGCGGCCGGCATCCTCGAGTTCCCGGCCGTGCTCGGGCTGACGCACGAGGACGCGCGCCTCCGCGTATCGGACCACGCGCCGGTGTTCATCACGATCGACGATGCGCCGACGGATCCGCGTCCGGTGCCACTCGAACGAGCAGTCGGTTACGACTGACGTCTTACCGGTCGCGAGTCGAATCCGCTTGACGAGCCGGCTCGCCGCACCGACCGGACCGTCACGCAGAATTTTTCGCCGCTCAACCAGAGCTTCACACGCGGTTCCGAGAATGGCGCCGACTCGCCGCACGGGCTCGCCGTCGAGCACGACAGCACGTGCCGCGCGTATCGATTCATTCAAGGACGATGACGATGTTCCGACGAAACACTCTGCCCCGCCGCTTGGCCACCCATCGGCTCACGACTCGTCCGCCGCGCCGCGCAGCCGCTCCGCGATTCGCGCGAGCGCCGCGGCGTCGGCCGACCCTTGCCGCAGGGACAGCTCGAGCGCGTACTGGCCGAGCCGCGCGTACAGCGCAGCGAGGCCTCTGTCCCAGTCGGCGAGCGCGCGAAGCTGCGCCCCGACGAGGGCCGCGTCGCCGCGCGCGATCGGCCCGGTCAGCGCGTCGACCGTGCCGAGGAGACCGACGTTCTCGATCGTGCCGCGGATCAGCGGCATCGCGATCGACAGCGCGCGGTCCCTGCCGAGGCCGGCACGCTCGAAGCAACGCAGCGCGACCTCGAGCAGAGCAACGGCGTAGTTGCTCGCGAACACCGTTGCGGCGTGATACACGAGCTTGTGCTCCGCGTCGACCCTGAAGACGCGTCCCCCGCAACGCTCGATCGCCGTCTCGAGGAGCGCGCACGCTTCCGCGTCGCCCTCGAGCGCGCACTCCGTACCGTCGAAGGTTTGAACGGCGCGGCCGGGGTCCGCGAAGCTTTTCACGGGGTGCACCGACGCGATGCGCGTGCCTTCCTCCGCGAGCGGAGCGAGCACCGACGAGGGTTTCGAGCCGCTGCAATGGAACACGATCGCGCCGCGAGGCACGGCGCCGCTCGCACGTAGCCGCTCGACGCAGTCTTCGATCGCGTCGTCCGGCACGGACATCATGTAGACATCCGCCGGCTCGAGCCGCTTCCAGTCCGCGATCGGCCGACCGGCGCCGATGAACGCGACGGCCGCCTCGGCGCTCTCCGTCGTGCGATTCAGCACGTCCCCGATCGCGAGCACGCCGTGCTCAAGCCACAACCGACAGAGCGTCCGTCCAACCCTGCCGGCACCGATCACCGACAGCGTCAGCACCGAATGGTGCACACGTCCGGGCCGATCGCGATGCCCCACGGCGAGTCGCCGACGCGGATCGTCGCAACGACATTAAGTGACTCGGTATCGATCACGGAGACATTATTCGACGGACCGTTCGCGGTGTACAGGAACTTGCCGTCCGAAGTGAGGCCGATCCCCCATGGCCGCGCGCCGACGCGCACGTTCGCGATCACGGCGGATTGCTCGAGATCGACGACGGACACCGTCTGAGCCCTGCCGTTCGCGACGTAGAGCCGCCGATCGTCGGGCGACAGCGCGAGCCCCATCGGCAGCGAGCCCGGCGGCAACATGATCGTCTCGACCACCCGCTGAGACGCGACGTCGACGACCGCGACGCTGCCGCCATGCTCGGAAGACACGTACGCGCGCGAGCCGTCCCGATTGAACAGCACATCACGCGGCCTCCAGCCGACCTCGATGCTGCTGGTCTCGCCGGTCTCCGGATCGACGACCGTCACCGCGTGGTCGCTTTCGCTCGTCACCCAAACACGCGTGCCGTCCGGGCTGAGCCGCACGCCCTCGGGCTCGCGCCCGACGGGCACGGCTCGAATCACGTTACCGGTCTCGACGTCGATGACGGACATCTGATCGGCGTCTTCGTTGGACACGTAAAGCCGCCGGCCCGAGTCGTCGACGTCGAACTCCTCGGGATCGGATCCTCCAGGCAGCACGCGCACGAGCTGCCGCGTGCGCACATCGACGAGGCCGATGCCGTCCTTGCTCTTGTCGGCCTCGAGCTGCGCGCACTCCTCGTCCGCCATCGTCGGCGGGCACTTCGGCGAGCCCGAGAGCGCGACGTACACGACGTCGCCGGCCGGGCTCACCTCGATGCCGCGCGGCCGGGTGCCGACGTCGATCTCGCCGAGGACGCGTTGCGACGCCGTCGAGATGATGCTGATCGTGCCCCCGTCCTCGTTCGTCACGTACACGAGCTCGGGCTGCGCAGGCACGACCGGCACGTGATACTCCGCGAGGATCGCCGCCGTCTCGTCCGCCGTGCGCGCGATCACGTCCTCGAGGAGCGACCGCATCGCGCGGTCGCCGAAGCGCACGCCGGCCGCGATCGGGAAATCGAACTGCACGCCGACTTCCGAGCTGAGCGGCACGACGGCGACATTGCGGGGCGCGCGCGCGGCGAAGTAACCCGCGATCGGCCCCCACAGGATCGCCGCGTCGAGCCGCCCCGCGAGCAGCTCGTTCTCGATGATCTGCCCCGGATACGCGTCAGGGTCGCCCTGCAACGCAGGATACGCCACCATTTGCCGATGCATATCGTGGAACGCGAGCCACTCGGCCGCTGGCCCCGGGGTGAAAACGCCGATACGGAGCCGCTCACGCACGTCCTGCGGCAGGTTCACGAGGTCATCGCCGCTGTCGATGGCGTCGAGCGGTCCGCCCGGCACATAAACGAGCGCATACGTCGAGCGGTAGTACGGCCGCGTCGTCATCGCGAGATCGTAGCCGAGCGGCACGCCCGCGATCAGGTCGCAGGCGTACTCCCCGGTCAGCGGATCCTGCAAGTTCAGCGTATGTCGCTCGAAGCCGCGCCGATGCGGAAACCACGCGTACTCGATGTCGGCACCGAGCTCGCGTGCCCAGACCTCGACGAGGCGATTCTCGAACCCCTCGCCGTTGCGGTTCGAGAACGGAAGGTTGTTCGGATCGGCGCACACGCGCAGCGTTCCGTTGCTCCCGTTGCCCGTCGTCTGCTCACTTTGCGATCGATCGGCCTGCTCGAGCTGAGCCGCCACGGGCGCGGCCGCGAGCATCGCAGCCGCGAACGCGAGCGGCAGGGCGAGCGGGAGACCGCTCACTCGTCGGGCAGGCGCTTCGGTCTTCCCGGCGGCAACACGCCGTCGGCTCGTGCACGTAAATAAGCCCATAGCTCGTCGTAATACCTGTTCACGTTCGGGTTGGTGCCCCAACCGGGCATTACACCGACCTGTCCGGTGTACCCCTGATCGACGACCTCGAGGAAGCGAGCCTTGTCGATCAATCTGATCCGCGGCAACAATGCCGGCGCGAACGAGCTGCCGACCGCGTCCTGCGCGTGACACGTGTGGCACACGGCGTGGAAGGTCCGCCAGCCGACGTACGTCGCGCGATCGACCTGGCAAGGATTGCCGCCATCCGCGGCATTCGCATCGCACTCGACCGTGTAAGGCACGTCGTCGGATTCCGCGTCCGCTACCTGCTCCTCGGCGCCGGAGTCTGATTCCTGCGATCCCTGCGTATCGGTAGCCGCTCCTTGCGCGCCACGGGCTGCCGGCTCGCCATCGGGCGCCCCCGGCTGCCGTGCGCCGGGCGCGGGCTCCTGCTGCGCTTCGGCTTCAGGCTCCTGCGCCCCGGGACGTGATTCCTGCGCGACGACGCCCGCCGCTGCGAGCGCCGCCGCGCAGAGTTGCACCGTCAACCAGCCGCGCCGCACGACTAGTCGCCCCGACGGTCCCGCCGCGTGACGCGTGTCGGCCGCTCCGCTTCATCCGGCAGCGCGAAGACGGTCAACACGCCGCCGAGCTGCGTATAACGGCTGAGCCCCTTGTACGCGCCGACTGCGCCGAGCCCTTCCGTCGCGCCCTCGAGGCCGGCGGCCATACCAATACCCGCCCAGCCGCCGATACCGGACAACACGCCGATGTACTGCTTGCCGTCGCGCACCCACGTGTTGACGTTACCGATGATTCCCGACGGCGTCTTGAAGCGATAGAGCTCCTCGCCGGTTTCGGCGTCGACCGCCTTCAGATATCCCTCGAGCGTCCCGTAGAAGACGACGCCGCCGGCCGTCGCGAGCGGACCGCTCCAGACCGAGAACGGCTCGGGTATCGACCACTTGATCTCGGCGTTCACCGGGTCCCACGCGATGAAGTTGCCGAGATGCGTCGAACCGTCTCCGGTGACGTTGCCGGCCGGGTACATCGTCACGACGGCGCCGACATACGGCTGGCCCGCGACGTACTCGACCTCGTACGGCTCGTAGTCCATGCAGACGTGATTGGTCGGCACGTAGAACAGGTTGGTGTCCGGCGAATACGCGACCGGCTGCTGGTCCTTCGTGCCGAGCGCCGCCGGGCAGATGTTCTGCGTGTTCACGTCCTCGCCGTTCTGATGCGTGCTGAACTCGGGCACGACCTGCGGACGGCCGGTTTCCATGTCGACGTGAGTCGCCCAGTTCACGGCCGGATCGTATTTCTCGGCCGACAAGAGCTCGCCTGTCTCACGGTCGAGCACGTAGGCAAAGCCGTTGCGGTCGAAGTGCACGAGCGTCTTGCGCATCTCGCCGTCGATCTCGAGGTCTACGAGCACGTTCTCGTTGACGCCGTCGTAGTCCCACTCGTCGTGCGGGGTCATCTGGTAGACCCACTTCGCCATGCCCGTATCCGGGTTTCGCGCGAAGAGCGTCATGCTCCAGCGGTTGTCGCCCGGGCGCGCGACCGGGTTCCACGTTCCGGGGTTACCGGAGCCGTAATAGAGAAGATCGAGCTCCGGGTCGTACGTGAACCATCCCCACGTCGTGCCGCCGCCGAGCCGCCACTGGTCGCCTTCCCATGTCGAGAGCGACGAGTTCTCGCCGATCGGCTCGCCGAGATGCGTCGTCTGCTGCGGATCGACGAGGAGCTCCTCGTCCGGTCCTACGCTGTACGCCTTCCAGGCCTGCTCGCCGGTCTCGATGTCGTACGCGACGACGAACCCGCGGACGCCGTACTCGCCGCCGCTGATGCCGGTGATCACCTTGTCCTTCACGACGATCGGCGCGTTCGTGTTCGTCTCGCCGCGTGCCGGGTCGCCGTTCTTCGCCTGCCAGATGACCTCGCCGGTCTCGGCATCGAGCGCGACGAGCGTCGTGTCGGCCTGCTGCAGGAAGATCTTGCCCGCCGCGTACGCGAGGCCCCGGTTCACCGTGTCGCAGCACATGACGGGGATCGTGTCCTCGCTCTGCGTCGGCGTATACGACCAGTTGATCGAGTTGTCCTCGAGGCTGATCGAGTAGACCTTGTTCGGGAACGGCGTGTGGATATACAGCGTATCGCCGATGACGAGCGGACCGCCTTCGTGCCCTCGCAGCACTCCCGTCGAGAAGGTCCACACCGGCTGAAGACTCCTCACATTGTCGCGATTGATCTCATCGAGCGAGCTGTAGCGGGTCCCGGCATAGTCGCCGCCCCATATTGCCCAGTTGTTCTCGTCCTCGATGAGTCGCTGAACTTCGTCGTTCGACGTCGCCGTCAACGGCAGCAACGCTGCCAACGGCATCACCCAGCTTGTCTTCGTCATCGCAGTTGCCCCTCTCGACTATCAGTCTGCTAAGCGACCTTGTTCAGTGTGCTAAGCCGTCAACGTTCGAGCTCCTTTCGCCATGTCTCCCTATACTCGATCGTGCCGCCCCGTGCGCCGCGGTCACTCCTGCAACCGCTGCCCCGCCGCGCGTCCGACGAAACAGCGACGCTCCGCGCTTTCGAGGGTTCTCTCGAGCTTCGCGGTCAGTGACTCCGCGCGTTCCGGATCGCGGAACAGCCCGCCCCGCTCCCCGGGCGTCGAACGCAGTTGCCAGAAGACCTGCGCTTCGGCGAACTCGGCGTACGTCATCTCCTCGGCGATACGATCGATCATGCAGACGCACGGATAGAGCGTGTCATAGCTCTGCCCGCCTCTTTCGCTCATGCAGGAGAGCACGTACTCGACACGCGCTTGCGTCGGAAAATCGTTCGCCGCGGAAACGCCAGGGAGAAGAACGAGCGACACTAAAGCAATGGCACGTGACATGTAGTCGATCCTAGCACCGTCGGAGTGCAGCGGATCGCGATAGCAAAAATTGGAAAGGACGCGGTTTTTCGAGCGCGGTCTTTCCGTACACCTGCTCCGTTCACCCCTTGCAACTGTCTGAGAATCGCGACACCGCGTCGAAAGCTCCATGTGACTCACGTCACAGCCGCGCAACGCCGCGACGGGCAGAGTGCGTCGCACCACCCGAGGAGGGAGCTCGATGAACAAATCAATGATGATCGGTATTGTCACGGGCGTCGCGATCGCGACCGCTGGCGGTGTCGCGGGTTACACGTTCCTGGGTCCGGTATCACAAGAGGATCGACAAGGCAGCGCCGAGGTGATCGGGCTCGAGCAGCCGCTCGACGAAGAATCGAATGCGGATGCTCGAGCGGAAACCACGGCCCCTGCAGCGACGCGGCAAGACGCTGCAGCGCCTGCGGTCGCACGAGAAACCGCGACGCCGGCTGCTCGATCGTCGACGCCTGCTCCCGCGCAGGCACCTGCCGCGCCGCAGGAGCGATGCTGGGACGAAGAAGTCACGGTCACCGAAGCACCCAAGGATCAGCATCGGATCGGCGGCACCGCCGCGGGCGCCGTCATCGGCGGCGCGATCGGCCGCGAGATCGGCGAGAGCGACTTGAGCACGGCGGTCGGCGCCGCGGCCGGCGCTTTCATCGGCCGCAGAATTCAGGGCCGCGTCCAGGAGAACAACGCTGACACGCGTACGACGACGCGGATCGAGCGTCGCTGCGAGCCGATCTGATCTCGACCGCTAGCGCGAGGTCATTCGCTCGGATGACCTCGCGCAGATTGCCCGAAGCGATCCGTCTCGCGTCACGTCCGACCGTCCCGCTTCGCCGGACCTCACCGCCGCGGTAAACGTCAGCACTGCAAAGAACCTCTGCGCTGACGAGCCCACCCGACCTCGAGCCGTCGACGCCTTCCGCTCCCGTGCGTCGACGTAGCGACGCTGCACCGTCACGTCGGCTCGCACGACGAAGCGTCTGCGCGCTGCTGCAGAGAGCCGTAGCCGCCGCTAGAATCTGCGTCCTTGCTGCCTGCGCCACGGAGCCTTCCGTGATCGAAACCGAGGCCCTGAGAAAAACATTCCAGATCCGGCAAGGCCGGGCCGTCAGAACGGTCGAAGCCGTGCGCGGCGTCGACCTGCACGTCCGTGAAGGCGAGATCTTCGGCTTCCTCGGCCCGAACGGAGCCGGTAAGACGACGACCCTGCGCATGCTCGCGACGTTGATCACTCCGGACGCCGGTCGAGCATCGATCGCAGGAGCCGATCTGCTGCGCGAGCCCGGGGAAGTCCGCCGTCGTATCGGTTACGTCTCGCAGGGCGGGGGCACGTGGGACGAGGTGACGGCCCGCGAGGAGCTGGTTCACCAGGCGCGAATGTACGGCTTGTCGAAGGCCGAAGCGCACGCACGCGCGGCGGCGGCGCTCGCGGCCTTCGACCTCACGGAGTACGCCGACCGCAAATGCAAGACCTACTCGGGAGGCCAGCGACGGCGTGTCGACATCGCGCTCGGCGTCATCCATTCGCCGAAGGTCCTGTTCCTGGACGAGCCGACCACGGGGCTCGATCCGCAAAGCCGTGCCCGGATGTGGGACGAGATCCGTCGGCTGCGCAGTGAAGGCATGACGGTGTTCATCACGACGCACTATCTCGAGGAAGCCGATGCCCTCTGCGATCGTATCGCGATCATCGACCACGGCGAGATCGTCGCGGAAGGCACGCCGCAGGCGCTGAAGCGGGAAATCTCGGGAGACGTCGTCTCCGTCACGCTCGCATCGTCGGCGGAGCTACACGAAACCGAAAGCCGCCTCGGCACGGCGGCCGAGGTGCTTCGGTGCGAGCCGTACGTGCGAAGCCTCGAGCTTCATGATGCGGGCATTCGCCTCTTCGTCGAATCGGGCGCGACCGCGATTCCACATATCGCGCGCGCGCTCGATCAGAAGGGGATCGTGCTCGACTCGATCGAGATCCATCGGCCGAGTCTCGACGACGTCTTCCTCGCGAAGACGGGCAGATCGCTGCGGGAGAGCTGAACGATGAAGCTGCTGCGCGATACGTGGTTGATCTTCGAGAGGCAGACGCTGCTCTTGATTCGGCAGCCCGTCTGGGTATTCGTCGGCATCTTTCAGCCGGTGATGTACCTCTTGCTCTTCGCGCCGCTGCTCGCTCCGGCGCTTGCGGGGCCTCTCGGCCTCGAGACTCGCGCCGAGGTGTATCGCGTGTTCGTGCCGGGGCTTCTCGTGCTGATCGCGATCTTCGGGGGACTGTTCCAGGGTTTCGGGCTGATCGCGGAGCTTCGCGCGGGCGTGATCGAGCGCTCGCGCGTGACGCCGGTCAGCCGGCTCGCGCTGCTGCTCGGGCGGTCGCTCCGCGACGCCGTCGTGCTCGTCGTGCAGGCCGTGATCATCACGGTGCTCGCGTTGCCGTTCGGTCTCGAGGTCGGCTTGGGCGACCTGCTCCTCGCGTACCTGATGCTCGCGTTGATCGCGCTGATGACGTCGTCCTTGTCGTACGGCGTCGCACTGAAGCTGCCTTCGGAGAATGCGCTTGCGCCGTTGATGAACACCGTCGCGCAGCCGGTGTTCCTGCTGTCCGGGATTCTGCTGCCGCTCGCGCTTGCGCCGCAGTGGCTGCAGACGATCGCTGCGTTCAATCCGTTCTCGTGGGCCGTCGAGGGCACACGCGCGCTCTTCTCCGGGAACCTCGGCGATGACAGCGTATGGAAGGGGCTCGGCATCACCGCCGTGTTGACCGCGCTCGCGGTGCTCTGGGCCGCGCGGGCGTTCACTCGCAGCGTGCGTTAGGCCGACGCGTTCCTCGAAGGCGCGACACGGCGCTAAGGGCGCTCGCGAGGCGCCGACCGGCAGCGGAGCGCGGAGGCGATCCGAGGCGACCCTTTCACCACATCAGGTCGTCGGGCACCTCGAAGCCCTTGTAGGCCTCGTCGACCTCGTCCGACGCCGCGCTCGTGGCCGTTTCGAGATTCACGACGGCGTTCGGATCTCGTTCCCGGAGCTTCTCGGCAATCGCCGGAGGCACGAGCGCGAAGCCAGTGCCGTAGCGGGCGATCGCGAGGGCCCCGTCGACGAGCTGCCGACGCTGCTCGTCCGTCACGTAGATCCGCTTGATGTGCGGGCCGTCCTGGAAGTGGAACGGATCGCCGTCGTCGCTCGGCGGGATCCGATGCTGCTCGACGATCTGACGAATCTGCGCCGCCCGCGCCTTCGCCTCGGCCTTCTCCGCCTTGCGCCGGTTGAGCTCGCGGTCCCGCTCGGCCTTCTCCGCGCGGGCACGGTCCGCCGCGCTCGGCGTGGGCGGGGCAGCAGCCCGCTTCGGCTTCCGCGGCTGCGGCCGCCGAGCCGCCTGTTCGGCCTTCTTGACCTGTTCCTCCGTGACGAGGCCGACCTTCAGCAGCTGATCGCGAAGCGAACTACTCATGTCATGGAGCGAGACGGGGCGTAACGGACGAGTCGAAGCCGCAGATACTTTCGTCGATTTTCGCCGGAGTGAAAAGACACGCCCCGTACAGGTGGCGAGCCACGCATCCCGCGCGTCGTCGGAGGCTGCCAGACGGCGTCAGCCCTTCTGGCCGCCGTGCCCCGTCCCGAAGCCCTCCCTCGCCGAGATGCACCAATTTGGTGCGTCGCGCGCCGTGGGGCAGGCATGGCTCGGCGATTAAGCCCTATGAATCCAACGACTTCGACACGTCGAGCCACGTCGGCGAGCTGGCACACACGTTGCAGTTGGTCGTACGAGTCCCGCGCAGCCCTCGTGATGACCCCCGCTGATCGGGACTTCAACAGGAACGCGCACACTGACGACCATGGAGAGGACGGACATGACCCTTGCGGACCGACGCCCGGCGCTCGTCGACGAGCTGTACGCCGAGGCAGCCGAATTTCTAACGAAGCCGAGAGAACGCTACGCGGCCCGCGCGTCGCACGGTGCCGTCGACGGCACCGATTCGGGTGCACCGCCCTGTCGACCCTTTACCCGCCCTGGTCCGTTGCCGCCGGAACGGCCGCGCCTCGACGAGGGACGGTAGGCTTTCTCGCTGCACGAACGATGGGCGGCGCAAGGACGAGCATCTGCAGCACGAGCAACGCCCCGACCAAACGCCCGAAGACGTCGCCGAGCTTCCAAGCGGCGAGGTCCGTGCTGCCGATGCCGATACCGATCACGAGTAGCATGGCCGCGACGCTCGCCTGGCGCGCGACCGTCGCGAATCGGGACCGATAGAGCCCGAGGCCGAACGACACGCTCGCCGCGACGGCCGCGCAAGCCAGCGCGACGAGGTAAACGTGCTGGTTGAGCACGCTGCTCGCGACGGTCGCGTCATTCCACTGAACGACGATCAGCACGCCAATCGTGCCGAGCACGAATGCGACGACCGTGCCGCACACGAGGCCCGAAAAGCGGCGCTCCTCGATGAACGCGTACCACACGTACGCGACGAGTATCGCCGCGACGGCCCAGACGACGAAGAAGAGAAAATAGCCGGCCGGCGAAACACCCGTCATCGACTTGGCTCAGCCCGCACCGTCGCGGGACCGCGAAAGTCTAACCCTCGATCACGTCCAGCATCAAACGCCGGCGAGCCGCAGCCGCAGGTGACACCCGGCAAGCTGTCGGCTCCGTCAAGAAGTGACTGACGCCTCCGCGCGATCTGCGTGACGGCGTACAACCGAATCGCGAAGCTCCCAACCTCACGACGTTGCCGCATCGCAACAACTCTTGCGTACCGTCCGGTTTTCTGCAATTCTAGGAATACAGAATCGTAGTTCTGTTTCGGCGCCAGAAACCGCTGCGTAGCCTCGACGCGCACCCGGGGAGGGGAGCGGCCCGGCGGCGAAACCGACAAGAGCCATCACAACGCCAATCCATTTACCTGTCTGGAGATCTCATGCGTAAGCAACGCCACTACGGCTCGCTTGCAGCGGGCCGCACCCTTCCGGCCATTCGGCGGTCGAGCATCGCGTGCATGGCCGCGATGGGCATCGCTCAGACCGCGCTCGCGCAGCCCGACGAGGAGATCGTTGTCACCGGTTCACGCATTCGGCAGACGAGCGGCATGGAAACGCCGACTCCGGTCACGGTCGTCAACCGCCAGGAGCTCGAGGTCATCGCCCCCACGAACCTGATCGAAGGCCTCGCGGAGCTCCCGCAGTTCTACGGCTCCGCGACGACGCAGCAACCTTCCGCGTTCTTCACCAGCACGGGCGCGGGCTCGCTCGACCTGCGCGGACTGCAAAGCAAACGCACGCTGCAGCTTCTCGACGGACGCCGTGTCGTCCCGTCCACGATCTTCGGCGGTCCGGACATCAATCTGTTTCCCGAGAACGTGATACGCACCGTCGAAACGGTGACCGGAGGCGCGTCGGCCGCTTACGGAACCGACGCCGTGGCCGGCGTCGTGAACTTCATTCTCGATACCGATTTCGAGGGCGTGCGGTTCAACCTGCAGGCAGGCGCAACCGAGCGCGGCCACAACGACACGATCAAAGCGTCCTTCGGCGCCGGCTTCTCGCTCGGCGAAAAGACCCACATGCTGGTGAACATCGAAAGAGAGCGCCAGGACCCGATCTGGAAAGACGACATCCTCGAGTACGACTGGTATCGCGCGCGCGCATTGATCGAGAACCCGGCTCCGGGCGCCGGCAGCTCTCCGGACAACCCGTTCTATATCGCGGTGAACGACGTCCGCAGCCTGAACTACGACATCAACGGAATCTTCCACCTGCCGCCCGAAGCCGGAGGGCCGCAGATCCTCGATGAGAACGGCAATCCATCACCGTTCATCATGGGCAGCCCCTGTAATGCGCACGGCTGCTCCACGACGAATGGCGGCTCCGGTCACGAGAGCAGCCTCCCGTCGACGACGATCACACCGGACTCGGGGCGCGAGAACGCGTTCCTGTATATCGATCACGACTTCACGGACCGCTTCACGGTGTTCGGTCAGCTCATTCGCGGCAAGGCGGACTTCGAGCAGGCGAACTTCGGCGGGCTGTTCCCGAACCCGCCCGGTGCTCCGTTCGACCGGCACTTCACGATCTACAGCGGTAACCCGTTCCTGCCGCCGGCCATCCAGCAGGCGATGACGGAGAACAACCTGGAGTCCGTGCCGTTCAGCCGAATCGGCTCGCCCGAGGACATTGCTCACTCCGCATCGACCGAGCAGATCACCGAGACCGATTCTTTCACCGTCGGGTTCGAATACACGATCGGGAGCGGATTCTTCCGCGACTGGCTCGTCGAAGGCTATTTTCAGACCGGCGAAACGAACGTCAAAGCGATCCAGCACGGCGGCATCAGGCTCGACCGGATTTACCTCGCGATGGACGTCGTGATCGACCCCGCGACCGGGCAGCCCGCGTGCAACGTGACCGTCGTCTCGGGCCTTTATCCGGACTGCAAGCCGTTGAACCTCTTCGGCCGAGGCCGAGCTTCGCCCGAGGCGATCGACTGGGTGACCGGATTCGAGCCGGGCGTCCGGATCGACGCGCAGGGCTTCCTGTCGCCGACCGAGTCGATCCCGCACAGCTACATCAGCGGCGAGGACAAACGTCGCGTCATCGACATCGAGCAGGACGTCTGGGAAGTTTCGGCCGACGGCAAGATCGCCGACGGATGGGCCGGCCCGATCACGATGGCGATGGGCATCGGCGCCCGTAAGGAGTCGTTCGTCCAGGTCGTCGAGGTCGGCCCCGGCGGCAACATCAACGCGGACCCGACGTACCGGCCGGTCGCGGCGAACGATCCGGCGCTCGGCATCCGCGGCGTTCCCGGCGGCAACGCGGCGTCCGGCAACAGCGTCGAGATCCAGTTCTCGAATGTGCCGTTCGCGCGCGGCTCGCAGGACGTCAAGGAAGCCTTCACCGAGTTCCTGATTCCACTCGCGTCCGGCCGGAAAGCCGTCCAACAGCTGAACCTCTCGGCTGCGTACCGCTACGCGGACTATTCGGGGTCGGGCTCGGTGGACTCCTGGAAAACGGGGCTCGACTGGAGGATCAATAACCAGCTCCGGCTGCGCACGACGATATCTCAGGACGTACGCGCCGCGACGATGGGCGAGAAGTTCGACCGGACCGGTGGCGTCGGCAACATCACGGACTACCTGCTCGATCCGGGCGGCGGCGTCTCGTACGGCATCACGACCTTCTCGAACGGAACGCCCGACATCCAGCCCGAGCACGCGAAGACGAAGGTATTCGGCATCGTCTATCAGCCTGACTGGGCGGAGGGCCTGAGCGCATCGGTCGACTGGTACACCGTCAAGGTCACGAACAACATCAACCAGATCACTCCGGCTCAAGTCGTCAGCGGCTGCTACGTCGACAACGACGCCGACCTCTGCCGCTTCATCACCCGCAGCGGCCCGCCGAGCGACGAGGATCCGAGCATCAACTACATCTCGCTCGTCGGCGTGCCTTATTTCAATCAAGCCTCGGTCAGGGCGGACGGCGTCGATTTCGAGATCGCGTACAACCGTGACGTCGACTGGTTCGGCGGCAGCCGGGTGTTCGTGCGGCTCCTCGGCAGCTATCTCGAGGAGCGCTCGAACACGAACAGCGTGGGCCAGAAGACCGAGGTGCAAGGCCGATTCGGCTTTCCTGAATGGACTTCGTCCGTCTGGGCCGGCTTGACCAGAGGACCGTTGTCCGTGACGTTGACGGCGCGCTACACCGACGAGCAGCTGATCAATCCGAACTGGAACTTCAACGGCACGAGCACGCGTTGGGACGTCGCCGACAACACCGTGGAGTCCGAAACGCTCGTGGACGCACGCGTCGCTTATCGGTTCGATACGAGAGGCGGCACGGGCATCAACGTGTTTGCCGTGATCAACAATCTGTTCGACAAGGACCCGCAGGAGTTCCTCGCGACGCCGTTCAGCAGCAACTTCAGCACCGGCACGGGCCTCGGCGTGACCGGCGACATGCGCGGTCGCCGTTACGCGCTCGGCGTGACGCTCGACTTCTAGTCCGTACGACGGCAAAGGGGGCGATCCCACCCCCTTCGGCCGCGCGGCCTCCCCCTTCGGCCGCGCGGCCGCGCCCGTCGGCCGCGCGCGGATTCGACGTGCGCCGATGACGCGCGGCCGATGGCGCGCGCTCGGTCGGGTAAACTGATGCCTACCGTCTGCCACTCTTCGCTGCGGAGGGCGAACCGATGCGCACCCCGGTTCTTTCGGCACTGCTTGCGTCGATCCTCCTGCTCGCCGCCTGCCGCGCAGGCGAGGAGCCAACCGAAGCCACGGATCAGCCGGCGAACCTTCCGCGCGCCGGCGCGGATTCTGCTGAGGCAAACGACGAAGCGCGGGTGATTGCGGCCGGCGAAGCGGCAGCCGCCGCATTGACGGGCGAGCTCATGGGCCGCGTCAGCGCCGCGATCGCGCGAGGCGGACCGGCGTACGCGATCGAGTTCTGCTCTGAGGAGGCGCTGCCCGTAACGTCCGAGGTCGCACGGGAGCTCGGCGTCGAGATCAAGCGCACGTCGTCGCGCGTGCGCAATCCGCAAAACGCACCAGACGCCGACGAGCAGGCGGCCCTGGCGTACTTCGAGGGCGAGCTCGCAGCAGGCAATCCGCTGCCGCAGCATCTCATTCGGCGCGTGGACGGCGAGGCACGTTATTACCGGCCGATCGTCGTCGCCGAGCTTTGCACGACGTGCCACGGACCTCGCGACGCGCTCGATCCCGCCGTGCGCGACGCGCTCGCCGCGCGTTACCCGGATGATCGGGCGACGGGCTACGCCCCCGGCGATTTCCGCGGCGTGATCCGCGTCAGCGTGCAGGCGGAACGGTAGCGTTCCACGCTTCGGGCTCGACGAGCGCGGATCGCGCGAGCGGTTCGCACATCTCGCTATCGATCATCCGCACGTTCCGCTGCTGTGAGCCCCCCTGCGCGCATCGCAGTCTGCTCGAAGCGGTCATGCGCCGCGCTCGACGCGGCGGCTTCGCTCCATCGTCGCGTCCGCGGCGCGGCTCTCGAGAAACGCCCGAAGCGCCTTCGCCGTATGCGAGCGCGAGCTGCGCACCGCGACCCGCTCCGGAGGGCCCGCCGCGACGACGCGCCCGCCGCCGTCGCCGCCCTCGGGGCCGAGGTCGATCAGCCAGTCCGCCTCCGCGAGCACGTCGAGGTTGTGCTCGATCACGACGACGCTGTGACCGGCGTCGACGAGACGATGCAGCACTCGCGTCAGCTTCTCGACATCGGCGATGTGAAGCCCGATCGTCGGCTCGTCGAGCACGTACAGCACGTGCTCTTGGGTTGCGCGCCTGCCTACGTCTCCGGGCCGCGCCTTCGCGAGCTCCGTCACGAGCTTCACGCGCTGTGCCTCACCGCCCGAAAGCGTCGGGCTCGGCTGACCGAGCGTCAGGTAGCCCAAGCCGACATCGGAGAGAAGCTCGAGCGCGTGCCGAACCTTCGGATGAGCGTCGAAAAATTCGACGGCCTCGTCGACCGTCATCGCGAGCACCTCGCCGATGTTCTTTCCGCGGTACGTGACGTCGAGGGTTTCCGCATTGAAGCGCGCGCCGTTGCAGCGCTCGCACGGGACTCGCACGTCCGGCAGGAAGCTCATCTCGATCTTCTTGAGCCCCTGCCCTTCGCACTCGTCGCAGCGTCCTCCCGGGACGTTGAACGAGAACCGGCTCGCGTCGTAGCCGCGGAGCGCGGCCTCGGTCGTCTGCGCGAAGAGCCGCCGCACATCGTCCCAGATGCCGACGTATGTGGCGGGGCACGACCTCGGTGTCTTGCCGATCGGCGTCTGATCGACCTCGAGCACCCGGTCGATCCGCTCGGCGCCTTCGATCGCGTCGCAGCCGACGAGCTCGGCCGCACGCTTTCGGCGCGAGCCGCGGACCGCGAGCAGCCGCTTCAGGTTGTCGCGCAGCACGTGACGCACCAGCGTGCTCTTGCCGCTGCCGCTCACGCCCGTCACGCAAACGAGCCGCTCGAGCGGTAGCGCGACGTCGATCCCCTTCAGGTTGTGGCGGCGCGCGTTGCGGATCACGAGAAGGCCGTCGTGCCCGCCGTGCGGCACACGCGCCGGCACCGACGTCGGCCTCCTCGGCATCATCGGATGGCGCGGCGGATCCGCGAGCACGCGCCCCGTCGTCGATCGCGGCTCGGCCAGCAGCGTCTCGAGAGTTCCGCTCGCGACGACCTCGCCGCCGTGAACGCCGGCGCCAGGACCGAGGTCGATCACGTGCTCGGCGCGGCGAATCGTCTCCTCGTCGTGCTCGACGACGACGACGGTGTTGCCCTTCGCGGAGAGCGCGGAGATCGTATCGAGCAGGAGCCCGTTGTCGCGCGGATGCAGACCGATCGTCGGCTCGTCGAGAATGTAGCAGACGCCGCGCAGGTTCGAGCCGAGCTGCGAAGCGAGGCGGATTCGTTGCGCCTCGCCGCCCGACAGCGTCGGCGCGCCGCGATCGAGCGTCAGGTAGCCAAGACCGACGCGGTCGAGAAACTCGAGCCGGCTCACGAGCTCGGGCAGCACGTCGCGCGCGATCTCGCGCTCGCGGCCCTCGAGCTTCAACGTCCTGAAGTACGCGAGCGCGTCACGAATCGAATCCGCGCCGAAGTCCGAGATCGAGAAGCCGCGGAAGTAAACCGCCTCCGCTTCCCGATTGAGGCGCCGGCCTTCACAGACCTCGCAAACCTCGGGCTCGGCGCCGTCGGCCTCGGCGTCGCGCGCGCTACGGCGGCTGCGGCGCCTCGTCGCGGCTCCCGCCGACCGCTCATTGCCCCCGTCGACGAGCCACGGCTCGTCGACGTCGTCCTCGTCGGCGACCGTCGCGAGCCCGGTGCCGTAGCACGCCTCGCACCAGCCGCGGCGCGAGTTGTACGAGAACATCCGCGGGTCGAGCGGCTCGAAGCTGCGTCCGCAGCTCGGACACGCGCGCTCGGTCGAATAGAGCTCGCCGAGCCCGTTGCCGCCGTTGCGCGTGCGGCCGTTGCGAGCGGCCGCACGTCGGTTGCTTCCGTTCACCGTAGGCACGACGCGGACCATGCCGCGGCCGAGCCGCAGGGCCGTCGCGACGGCCTGCTGCAGCTCTGCCTCGGCCTTGGGCTCGACCGTGACCTCCGCGACCGGCAGCTCGATGTCGTGCTCCTTGAAGCGATCGAGCCGCGGCCACGCGTCGGTCGGAACGTCGACGCCGTCGACGCGGAGCGTCGGATAGCCCTTGTTGCGTGCCCACTCGGCGAGGTCCGTGTAGTAGCCCTTGCGGCCGATCACGAGCGGCGCGAGCAGGCGGATGCGCTTGCCGCGATAGGCGCTCGCGAGCTTCGCGACGATCTGCTCGGGGGTCTGCGCGTTGATCGGCACGTCGCAGTCCGGGCAGTGCTGCACGCCGAGCTTGACGAACAGGAGCCGCAGGAAGTGATGGATCTCGGTCAGCGTCGCGACCGTGCTCTTGCGCCCGCCGCGGCTCGTGCGCTGCTCGATCGCGACGGTCGGCGGGATGCCGTACACGGCATCGACGTCCGCGCGCGACGCGGGCTCGACGAACTGTCGGGCGTATGCGTTCAACGATTCGAGATAGCGCCGCTGGCCCTCGGCGAACAGGATGTCGAACGCGACCGTGCTCTTGCCGCTGCCGCTGACGC
>CAZKNH010000007.1:0-45446 GCA_964553875.1 uncultured Gammaproteobacteria bacterium
GGCGATAGAGCAGTATCTGTTCGAGGAGCGGAGAGACGTTCTGCGGCTGGTCACCTCGACGGCGAGGCCGGACGAGGAGGCAAAGCAGAAGATCTCCGTGGTACAGGAGAGGCTGGTGAAGGATTACGGCTACGACGAGCACAGCGCGAAGGAAGCGTTGAGTTACGTCACGACCTTACTGGCCCAGGAGTGATTCAAACCCGGGCGACAGCCCGGACGGGCGGTAATCGATGACCGAAAGCGGCAACCATCAGGGCGCGGTCGGCTTCAGCAGCTGGTACGACATCTTCTCGCGCGGCTCCCGTGACTGGCTCCGGAACGACGAGAAAGTCCGCGACTCGGTCCGCGAGCACCTGCCGCAGATCATTGCCGGCGGGGACGTGATCAACGAGGGCTCGCGAACGGTCCGCGTTCCGGTGCGGATCCTCGAGCACTACCACTTCCGCTTGCGGCGCACGAGCGAGTCGCACGGCGTCGGCCAGGGCGACGTGAAGCCGGGCGACGTGCTCGGCACGCCGTCCCGCGACCAGGGCGCTGGCAAGGGTCCGGGCGGCCGAGAAGACGGGGAGCTGCAGCTCGTGCTCGAGATCAAGGTCGACGACATCGTCGACTGGCTCTGGGAGGAGATGCGGCTGCCGAACTTGAAGCCGCGGGTCGGCGCGTCCGACGAGACGGACTGGACGCGTGAGGGCTGGGACCGGCGCGGCGCGCGCTCGCGCCTCGACCGTCGCCGGTCGTTCAAGGAGCTCGTGAAACGGCGCGGCGCGGAAGGCGCGATCCCGACCTTCACGGACGAGGACCTGCGCTTCCGCCAGCTCGCGAAGCGTCGTCAGCCGGCCGTGCACGCGGTCGTGTTCTTCCTGCTCGACGTCTCGGGCAGCATGTCCGAACGCGACCGCAAGCTCGCGAAGACGTTCTTCTTCTGGGTGGTGCAGGGCCTGCGCCGCGAGTACCGCTCGCTCGAGACCGTTTTCGTCGCGCACACGACGGACGCGTGGGAGTTCACGGAGCCGGACTTCTTCAAGGTTGCGGGCACGGGCGGCACGGTCGCGTCGACCGGCTTCGCGAAGGTCCGCGAGATCATCGACGCACGCTTCTCGCCGTCGCGGCACAACATCTATCTCTTCTATGCGTCCGACGGCGACAACTCGGTCAGCGACCGTGCCGAGGCACGCACGCTCCTGACCGGGCTTGCCAGCGACGCGTGCTTCAGCGGGTACATCGAGGTCGGCTCGGCCCCGGCCCGCCGGCTCACGACCGAGACCGGGCGGCTGTTCGCCGAGATCGCGGCCGCGGGGCTCCCGGTCGGCAGCTACGCGGTCGACGATTTCGACGCGATCTGGGACGCGTTGCGCCACTTCTTCTCCACGGAGCAGCAGGCTGTCGAGGGCGTCTGACATGAGCGCCGAAGCGAGAGACGGCTGGCGCAACTACGTGAAGCCGCTCGAGGAGCTCGCGGAGCGCTCGGGGCTCTCGTTCTACCCGGTCGACTTCGAGGCGGTCCCGGACAGCTTCATGATGGAGATCGCGGTGTACGGGCTGCCCGTCCGAATGCCGCACTGGTCGTTCGGCGTCCGCTACATCTACCAGCTGATCCAGCACCGGATGGGACACTCGAAGATCTTCGAGGTCGTCTTCCCCGGCAATCCCGGCCATGCGTATCTCGCAACGAGCAACGGACTCGCGGACAACATCCTCGTGACCGCACACGTGCTCGGTCATGCGGATTTCTCGCGCAACAACCTGCTCTTCCGCCGCTGCCAGGAGCAGGTCAGCGAGCGGATCGTCGAGCACGCCGCGAGCCACGCGCGGCAGATCCAGCAGGCGATCGAGTCGTACGGCGCGGAGCGCGTCGAGACGGTGCTCGACGCCGCGCTCGCGCTCGAGCAGCACATCGACATCGACAAGCCGCTGCGCCGCGACAGGTACCCCGAGTACATCACCGAGCCCAAGATCGTCGACGACGAGTTCCGCAAGCGGTTCGCGGCGCTCGACCCCGATGGCTCCGATGTCCCGACCGAGCGGCGGAAGCGCGCGCCCGTGCCGCCGCATCCCGAGCGCGACCTGCTCTGGTTCATCGCGAACTACGCGCCGGAGCTCGAGAGCTGGGAGCGTGACATCTTCCTCGCGGTGCGCGAGGAGTCGTTCTACTTCTATCCCCTCTTCGCGACGCAGATCATGAACGAGGGCTGGGCGTCGTACTGGCACGCCCGGCTGCTGCGCGAGGCAGACTTCATCCCGCAACAGATCTATGTCGACGCGATCAAGTGCCACTCCGACGTCGTGCGTCCGATTGCGGCGGGCCAGCAGGTCGCGCTCGCGGTCAACCCGTACCACTTGGGCTTCTCGATGTGGGAGAAGATCGTCGAGAGCGAGGGACTCGACGCCGCGCGGCGCATCATGCAGCAGGACGACGATTTCAGCTTCATCCGCAATCACCTGACGCGGGAAATCGCCGAGGAGCTGCAGCTCTTCCGGTACACGGCGAAGGACGGCCAGGTCCGCGTGCTCGAGATGGACATCGATCAGCTGCACGAGCATCTGCTCGCGCCGAAGTACGGATTCGGGGCCCCGTCGGTATCCGTGCGGCACATGCACGTCGACGGCACGCTCGAGCTCGAGCATGACTACAAGACGGACGGACGGGGGCTCGACCTCGAGCGGAGCCGGAAGGTGCTCGAATACGTGAGGCGCATCTGGCGCCGGCCCGTCGTGCTGCACACGATCGATCACGACGGGGCGCCGCACAAGATCGCGGTGTGACGGTCACCGCCGAAATCCTCGTTCACCGCGGCACCAGGCACGCGCCCGACATCCCCGGCGCGCGGAACCCTCCGGAAAACATCATCGGATAACAGCCCCGGCGCTCGCTTTCGTCGCCTTCACATGACCGTGTAACGAACCATGCGTTACACGGGTCGACATCCTCCGGATCGCCGCATGACAATGCGCTGCATCGGCGCAACTGCGCCATAGACACCCAGCTGTCCCGATCAGGATGCATGCCTTGAATATCGCCGTCGTTCTGCTCGCGACGGCTGCGGTTCCGCTCGTCTCGGCGGCTCAATCCCCGGCCGCGCAAGACCACGGCCCCGAGGAGCACGTGCCGATCGACATCGACGCCGGGCTCGATATGCGTTCCGTGCTCGAGCGCGCGGTCCGCCGCTATCCGAGCTTCGTCGAGCTCGAAGCCAGGGAGCACGAGGCCGACGCGCTCGCAAGGCGCTCGCGCAGTCTCGTGGCCGGAAGGCCGGCGATGACCCTCGGCTACCGCTCGGACGATCCGCTCGACGATCACGGGCTCGCCGAATACGAAACCGGCCTCACCGTGCCGCTCTGGCGTCTCGGCGAGCGCCGTGCGGCGGGACGCGTCGCGGCGAGCGCGCGCGAGGAATCGGCGGCCGCGGAACGGGCGCTCGTCTGGGAGGTCGCGGGTGCGCTCCGCGACGCGCTGTGGGACATCGAGGACGCGGTAAACGGCGTCGAGCTCGCGGTCGAAGCGCTCGCGATCGCCGAGGACATCGAGCGAATCGTCGCGCGCCGTCACGCGCTCGGTGACCTGCCGCTCGAGGACCTGCTGCTCGCCGAGAGCACGGTGCTCGAGCGGCGTGCCGAGCTGATCGAGCGACGCGCCGCGCTCGTCGACGCCGAGTTCGCGTACGAGCTTCTGACGGGCTTGAGGGCCCGTCCGCCCGCGCTCGTCGAGACGCCCGTCGAGTCGCGCGACTTCTCGGCTCATCCGCTCCTGACTCTGGCCCGGTCCGAAGCGGAGCGTGCGCGCGCGGCGGTCGAGCTCTCGGCGCGCGCGGGCAAAGGCAGCCCGACGCTCTCGATCGGCCCCCGTCGCCAGCGCGACGCGCTGTCCGATTTCTACACCGACAGCGTCGGCGTCGAGGTCAGCATCCCCGTAGGCGGCGGAGCCCATGCCGACGTCGAGACGGCGGCGGCCCGCCGGCAGCTCGCGGCCGCCGAAGCGGCGCTTGCGGCGCTCGAGCGTCGGCTCCACGCGGACCTGCACGACGCGCTGCACACGCTCGAGACGTCCGAGAGCGCCCTTGCGCTCGCCGAGCGCCGCGCGGAGATCGCCGCGCGGCATCGCGAGATGGGACGAACCGCGTTCGAGCAAGGCGAGATTTCCTTGGTCGAGCTTCTCCGGCGGGACGAGGCGGCGCGGATCGCCGCCCGTTCGGCGCGGATTCTCGAGGTGCAACGGGGCCGCGCGATCGCCGCGGTGAACCAGGCCGTCGGGGTACTGCCATGATGAGTTTCGCGACACGAAGCCTATCGAGGATCGCCTTCGCGCTCGTGCTCGGCGTCGGCACATGCACCCTGCCGGCGGCCGCCCGCGCGCAGCAGCGGCCGACGCTGATCGAGATCGGCGCCGCCGAGATCGAGCGGCTCGGCATCGATTGGATCCGTCCGGAGCGCGTACCGGGCCGCGTCGTGCTCGAGGCACCGGCCGTCGCGGTGCTTCCGCCGGCGCGAGAGACGGTCGTGAGCGCGCCCGTCGGCGGTCTCGTCACCCTGCTGCACGTCGCCGAAGGAAGCGAGGTCGCTGCCGGCGACCCGCTCGTCGAGCTCAGGAGCGTCGAGCTTCTCGAAGCGCAGCGCGAGTACGTGAACGCCGCGTCGGCCGCACGGCTCGCGGAGGCTCAGCTCGAGCGCGATCGGATGCTGCACGACGAAGGCATCATCGCGCGGCGGCGTCTCGACGAGTCCGAGGCGGCGGCGCTCGCGGCCCGAGTGCATGCGGAGCAGGCGCGTCAACAGCTGCGCCTCGTCGGCGCGGACGACCGGTCGCTCGAGCGGCTCGCTTCGACCGGAACGATCTCGCCGGAGCTCACGCTGCGCGCACCGGTGGCGGGCGTCGTCATCGAGGGGCGCATCGCGGTCGGCACGCAGGTCGACGCGCTCGAGCCGATCGTACGCATCGCGGATCTCAGCGAGCTGTGGCTCGAGGCGCGCGTGCCGGAGCAGCGCGTCGATGCGATCGCGCCGGGTATGCAGCTCGCCGTCGACGTGCGCGGCCGAACGCATGTCGGCGAGATCTTCCAGATCGGCCGCACGGTGGACGCCGGCTCACAAACCGTCCTCGTCCGCGCGCGCATCGGCAATGCCGGCCTCGCGCTGCGCGCAGGACAGCTGCTTCCGGCGCGCGTCGTCGCGGGGAACGGCGACGTCGCGCTCTCCGTGCCTCGTTCGGCGGTCACGCGGATCGACGGCGAGGCCTTCGTCTTCGAGCGCGCGCCGGAGGGGGTGCGCCCCGTGCCGGTCACGATCGTCGGCGAAGCCGACGGCCGCGTGCAGATCGAGGCCGACGACCTCGATCACGGCGCCGAGCTCGCCGGGCGCGGCGTCAGCGCGCTCAAGGCGCTCCTGACCGGCGACGAAGAGTAGCCCGATGGACAGGCTGATCGCGTTCGCGCTGAGCCAGCGCCTCCTCGTGCTGATGCTGACCGTGTTGCTCGCCGTCGCGGGCTTCGCGGCGTTCCGCCAGCTTCCGATCGACGCGTTCCCGGACGTCTCGCCGACGCAGGTCAAAGTGATCGTCAAGGCGCCCGGCATGACGCCCGAGGAGGTCGAAACGCGCATCACCGCGCCGATCGAGGTCGAGCTGCTCGGTTTGCCGCGGCAGGCGATGCTGCGCTCGATCACGAAGTACGCGCTGACCGACATCACGGTCGACTTCGAGGAAGGCGTCGACATCTACTGGGCGCGCCAGCAGGTCGCGGAGCGTCTGAACGCCGTCTGGGACGACCTGCCCGAAGGCATCGAGGGCGGCATCGCGCCGATGACGTCGCCGCTCGGCGAGATGTTCATGTTCACCGTCGACGGGAACATGAGCCTCGCGGAGCGGCGCACGCTGCTCGAGTGGGTGATCCGCCCTGCCCTCCGGACCGTGCCCGGCGTCGCCGACGTGAACGTGCTCGGCGGCTACGTCAGAGCGTTCGAGGTCGTGCCGGATCCCGTGCGGATGGCCGCGCGCGGCATCGACGTGCTCGATCTCGAGGAGGCGATCGCGCGCAACAACCGCAACGACGGCGCCGGACGTTTACCCGAGGGCGAGGAGACGCTGCTGGTCCGCGCCGAGGGCCGAATCGAATCGCTCGAGGATCTCGCGCAAATCGTCGTCGGCGAGCAGAGCGGCGTGCCGATCCGGGTCGCCGACGTCGCAGACGTGCGCGTCGGCGCGATCACGCGCTATGGCGCCGTCACGCAGGATGGAGAATCCGAAGCCGTGCAGGGCCTCGTCCTCGGCCTGCGCGGCGCGAACGCGCGTGCCGTCGTCGAGGGCGTGCGCGCGAAGCTCGACGAGATCGCGTCCGCGCTGCCGGACGGCGTCGAGGTCAACGTTTTCTACGACCGCGGCGGCCTCGTGTCGCGCGCGGTCGGCACCGTCGCGAAGGCGCTCGTCGAAGCGGTCGTGCTCGTGCTGATCCTGCTCGTCCTCTTCCTCGGGAATCTGCGCGCGGCGTTGACGGTCGCGCTCGTGCTGCCGCTCGCGGCCCTCGCGACGTTCGTGCTGATGCAGAGCTTCGGCATGTCCGCGAACCTGATGAGCCTGGGCGGTCTCGCGATCGCGATCGGCATGCTCGTCGATGCGGCCGTCGTCGTCGTCGAGAACATCGAGACTCAGCTCGCGCGCGGAAACGGCGGCGGCCGCCTGCCGCTGCTCCACGTCGTCTACCGTGCGGTGCGGGAAGTCTCCGTTCCGGTCGCGTCCGGCATCGGCATCATCGTGATCGTGTTCCTGCCGTTGCTGACGCTGCAGGGTCTCGAGGGGAAGCTCTTCTCGCCGGTCGCGCTCACGATCAGCTTCGCGCTCGGCGCGTCCCTCGTGCTGTCGCTGACCGTGATCCCCGTGCTCGCGTCGTTCCTGCTGAAGCTCACGTCGCACGCCGAGCCGTGGCTGCCCCGCAAGCTCGAGGCGCTGTACGAGCCGGCGCTCCGCTCGAGTCTCGCGCACGGCAACCGCGTGATCGGGGCGGCCGCAGTTGCGCTCGCGGCGACGGCCGTCGCCTACCCGTTCATCGGCAAGACGTTCATGCCGACGATGGACGAAGGCGACATCATCGTGCAGGTCGAGAAGCTGCCGTCCATCACGCTCGACGAATCCGTCGCGATGGACCTCAGGATCGAGCGGGCGATCCTCGAGCAGGTCCCCGAGGTCGAGCGCATCGTCGCCCGAGTCGGCACCGACGAGATCGGGCTCGACCCGATGGGGCTCAACGAATCGGACATGTTCTTCGTGCTGAAGCCGCGTGCGGAATGGCGGAACCGCAGCAAGGAAGCGTTGATCGACGCGATCCGGGACGTGCTCGACGGGTTCCCCGGACTCGCTTACGGGTTCACTCAGCCGATCGAGATGCGCACGTCCGAGATGCTGACCGGCGTGCGCGGAGACGTCGCCGTGAAGCTCTTCGGTCCCGATCTCGACGAGCTCGACCGGCTGGCGAGCGCGATCGAGACGGTGCTCCGCTCGATCGACGGCAGCGAGGACGTCTTCGTCGCGCGCAACAGCGGGATGCAGTACCTGACGCTCGACATCGACCGGGAGATGGCGGGACGGCTCGGGCTTTCCGGCGACGATCTGCAGCGGCTCCTGCGCGCGCAGATCGAAGGGCTCCCCGTCGGCATCGTGCAGGAGGGCGTGCAGCGCACGCCGCTGGTGATCCGCGCCGAAGCCCAGCTCGGCTCCGTGACGAGCCTCGCGAGCCTGCCGCTGCACGTCCACGGCAAGGGGCTCGCGCCGGTCGAGTCGGTCGCGAAGCTGTCCCGGCTCGACGGCATCGTCTCGGTGGCCCGCGAGCGCGGCCAGCGCTTCGCCGTCGTGCGCACGAACGTGACCGGGCGCGACCTCGTCGGCTTCGTCGACGAGGCGCGCCGCCGGGTCGCGGAGGAGATCGAGCTCCCGCCCGGCTACTACGTCGAGTGGGGCGGCGAGTTCGAGAACCAGCAGCGGGCCGCGGCCCGCCTCGCGATCGTCGTGCCGGTCTCGATCGGGCTGATCTTCCTGCTGCTCTTCTCGACGTTCCGCTCCCTGCGGCAGGCGCTGCTCGTGCTGACCAACGTGCCGTTCGCACTGATCGGCGGCGTGTTTGCGCTGCTCGTGACCGGCGAATACCTGTCGGTGCCCGCGTCCGTCGGCTTCATCGCGTTGCTCGGCATCGCGGTGCTGAACGGCGTCGTCATGGTCAGCTACTTCAATCAGCTGCGCGAGCGCGGGCTCGGCATCGACGAGACCGTCGTCGAGGGCGCGAAGCGGCGCCTCCGCCCCGTGATGATGACCGCGAGCATCGCGGCGTTCGGTCTCGTGCCGCTGCTCTTTGCGACTGGACCGGGCTCGGAGATCCAGCGGCCGCTCGCGATCGTCGTCATCGGCGGCCTGATCTCGGCGACCACGCTGACCCTGATCCTGTTGCCCGTCCTCTATCGACGCTTCGGAGTCGAGCCGACATGAGCGCTTCGGAACCCTCGCAGCCCGCTTCGCACGAACGGTCGCTGCTGCTCGTCGTCTCCGTGCCTCGCGCGGCCGAGGAGCGCGTGATCGACTGGCTCCTCGCCCGCGGCGACGTGACGACCTTCTCGAGCGCCGCGGTCGACGTGCACGGCGTCGATCCCGCGGACCTCGTCGGAGCGGAACGGGTCAGCGCGCGCCGGCGTGCCACCGAGTTCCGCGTGCGCATCCCGGCTTCGCACCTCGGCGAGCTGATCGCGGCGCTCGAGTCCGAGCTCCGCGGGCTCGAGCTCGAATGGTTCGCGGTGCCGATCGAGGCGGCGGGTCGGCTGACCTGAGCCGCGGCGCTGCCGATAGCGGCTCCGCGCCGCGCTCAGCGCACGGAGCCGAGTAGCGCGTCGAGTTGCTCGCGGATCTGGCCCGCCCAAAGCTCCGCGACCTGGCGCCCGGCCGGGAGGTCCGTCCATGCGCGCCGCCATGCCACGACGCCGTCGCCGCCGATGATCATCAGGCCCGGCAGGTACTCGACGTCGTACGCATTCGCGATCGCGTCGCCGTCCTGGATAGCGATCAGCGGGAAGCCGAGGTTCTCGATGTAGGCCTTCGGATCCTCGCGGCCGTCCTCCTTCGCGTTGATCGCGATGATCTTGACGCCCGCGTCGGCGTAGTCGGCCTGGATCCCCTCGAGATACGGCATCAGCGCCTTGCAGTACGGGCACCACGTCGCCCAGAACACGACGACAGCCGGGCGGCCCGCGAGGACGCCGGGGAACATCACGGGACGGTTGTCGAAATCGGTGCGCATCCACGCCGGTGCGCGGTCGCCCTGATCCACGGCGTGTGCGGAAGTCGGCGCGCCGAAGAACGCCGCCGCAACCGCCATGGCTTTCGCGATCTTTCCGAGTATCCCTGCTGTCATTCGATCTCCCGCTGCAAAACGCGTCGCATGCCGCATTCGCGACGCGAAGCGTGCCACAGAGGGCGCGGCCGTGCCAGAGAAGCCGCGATGCCGGCAACGGGTGCACGCGCCAATGCCATTCCAGCCGTAGACGAGGTATTCTCGTCATCCCATCTGTCTTCCTGGCGGGAACCCTCCATGCGCATCACATCGCCGCGATCGACCGCAAGTCTTCTGCTGACGATCACTGCTTTCGCGGTGGCCGGTTGCTCCGATACCGCACCTTCGGGCACGTCGGGGAGCGCGGCCCGTGACCTCACGGCCGTCCGCGCGTGCGACCTGCTCACGCCGACGGACATCGAGATGGCCACGGGCATCGCCCCCGGAACGGGCGAGGACATGACGGAGCTCGACGGCCGGCTGCCGATGTGCAACTGGACACCTGCCACGGGCGGCTTCCGCCCGGTCGCCAATCTGCTGGTGACGACGTCGTCGTACACCGACTACGACGAGTTCGTGCGCATGGCGAACGACAATGCTTTTGGTATCGAGCTCGGGGAGTTCGAGCGCGTCGACGGCGTCGGCCGGTTCGGCGTGTGGCTCGCCGAGCTCGAGATGCTGCAAGTCTTCGACGACGACCTCATGGTTCAGGTCGCGGTCGACGTCGCGGAGGATCGCGATCCGGTGGAAGCCGCCAAGGCGCTCGCGGAAGCCGTGCTCGGACACTTGCAGTGACCGAGCGGCGGCTTCGGCCCAGGCCTCCCCTCCCCTGAACCGCGTCACGACGACAGCCACGCGACGGCAACGGTCGTGCTTCGCTGTCGGGACGATCGCGCCTCCGAGGTGGTGATGCGACGCGCTCGCGCCGTTATACTCGCTACGAGTTCCGGGGGGAGACTCGACTTGAGCGACGACGCGACGCGCCGCGGCATCGAGATCCGGCGCGAAATTTTCGGTAAAGAAGTCACCGACCGGCAGATCGAGCAAGCGAACCGCTTCTTGAGGCCGATGCAGGACGTCGTCAGCCGCTACTGCTTCGGCGAGACCTGGTCGCGCGAAGGGCTGACGCGCCGCGAGCGCAGCATGATCACGCTCGCCGCGCTCTGCGCGATGGGGCGCGCGCACGAGCTTCGGATCCACGTCAAAGGCGCGCTCGCGAACGGCGTCACGCCGCTCGAGATCCGCGAGCTCTTGCTGCACACCATGGTCTACGCCGGCATCCCGCTCGGCGTCGACGCGTTCCGCAACGCCGCGGAATCGCTCGCCGAGGAAGGCGTCGATCTCGACGCGATCTGACCGGCCGATGACGAGCACACTCACCGTCGGTTTCGTCGGCGTCGGCCGGATGGGCTGGCCGATGGCCCGAAACATCGCCGCCGCGAGCTTTCCGACGTGGGTCTACGACGCGGACCGGGCACGTGCCGAGCGCTTCGCCGCCGAATGCGGCGGGCGCGCCGCGGCGAGCCTCGAAGTGCTCGGCGGCGCGGCCGATCTCGTCGTCACGATGCTGCCGACCGGCCGCGACGTTCGCAGCGTCGTCCTCGGCGGCGCCGACAGCCAGGGCCTCGTGTCCTCGCTCCGCGAAGGCACGATCGTAGTAGACATGAGCTCGTCCGATCCGCTCGGCACGCGCGAGCTCGGCGCCGCGCTCCGCGCGCGCGGCATCGCGCTGATCGACGCGCCGGTCTCTGGACTCGTCGCGAAGGCGGAAACCGGCACGCTCACGATCATGATCGGCACGGACGACGAGGCCGCGCTCGCACGTGCCGAACCCGTGCTCCGCGTGCTCGGCGAGCGCCTCGTCCGCGTGGGCTCGCTCGGCTGCGGTCACGCGATGAAGGCGCTCAACAACGTCGTCGCCGCGACGGCATTCACGATCACGGCCGAGGCGCTGATCGTCGGCAAGCGCTTCGGGCTCGACCCGGCCGTGATGGTCGACGTGATGAGCACGTCGACCGGTCGGAACTTCCACACGGAAGTGAGCTTCCCGGGCCATGTGCTGACTCGCCGCTTCGCGACCGGCTTCGCGCTCGGGCTCCTCGCGAAAGACGTCGCGATCGCGGCCGACCTTTCGGCCGCGCTCGGCACCGAGGCGCCCGTCATCGATCTCGTGAGCCGCCTCGCCGCCGAGGGCCGCGACGAGGTCGGCGCCGACGAGGACAACACCGCGATCGTCAAGCGCTGGGAGCGCCTGAACGGCGTCGTGCTGTCGAGCAGGGAACACGACGAATGAGCGCCACCGACGCGGCCGCGGACGTCCTCGTCGCCGAGTCGACCGAGACCCGCAAGCTGCGCCGCGTCGTCTTCGGCACGTCCGCGGGGACGATCTTCGAGGCGTACGACTTCATCCTGTTCGGATCGCTCGCGCCGCTGATCTCGCGGCAGTTCTTCTCGGGCGTCAACGAGACGGCCGCGTTCATCTTCGCGCTCCTGACGTTCGCGGCCGGGTTCGCGGTGCGGCCGCTCGGCGCGCTCGTGTTCGGGCGGATCGGCGACCGCACGGGCCGCAAGAAGGCGTTCCTGATCACGATCACGATGATGGGGCTTGCGACGTTCGGCATCGGCATCCTGCCGACGTACGCGACGGCCGGCATTCTCGCGCCGATCCTGCTGATCGCGCTCCGCATAGTGCAGGGGCTCGCGTACGGCGGCGAGTACGGCGGCGCGGTCGTTTATACGGCCGAGCATGCGCCGCAGCATCGGCGCGGGCTCTACGTCGGCTGGATCCAGACGGCGGCGGGGTTCGCGCTCTTCATGTCGTTCCTCGTGATCTACGTGACGCGCACGATCGTCGGCGAAGACGCGTTCGAGGCATGGGGCTGGCGCGTCCCGTTCCTGATCTCGATCGGGCTCCTCGTGATCTCGCTGTGGATCCGCCTGACGCTCGAGGAGTCGCCGATGTTCCGCAAGATGATCGAGGAAGGCCGGCAGTCGAAGGCGCCGCTACGGGAGGCGTTTCTCGAGTGGCGGCACCTGAAGCTCGTGCTGATCGTGCTGTTCGCGCTGATGGCGGTCCAGGGCGTGCTCTTCTACACGGCGCACTTCTACTCGCAGTTCTTCCTGACGCAGATCCTGAAGGTCGAAGGCCAGGTCGTGACCTTCGTGATGATGGTCGTGACCGCGATCAGCGTATTCCTGTATCTCCTGTTCAGCTGGCTGTCCGACCGCATCGGGCGCAAGCCCGTGATCCTCGCTGGCGGCATCCTGTCGGTGCTGACGGCGTTCCCGATGTTTCATGCGCTGACCGATGCGGCGAACCCCGCGTTCGCTGCGGCGCGGCTGAATGCGCCCGTCACCGTCGTCGCGGATCCCGCGGAATGCTCGGTGCAATTCGATCCGGTGGGTCAGGCGGATTTCGTGTCGTCGTGCGACATCGCGAAGAGCGCGCTCGCAACGCGCGGCGTGAGCTATTCGAACGAGGCCGCGCCGGCCGGCGCGCGAGCCGTGATTCTCGTCGGCGGCGAGCGGCTTCCGAGCGTCGACGGGCTCGCCCTCGGTGCCGCGGAGCTCGAGCAGGCCCGCTCGGAGTTCGACGCGCGGCTCAAGACGCTGCTCGAGGCGGCAGGCTACCCGTCCGCGGCGGATCCGGCCGCGGTCAACGTGCCGCTCGTGACGCTTCTGATCCTGTTGATGGTCACGTTCGCCGTGATGGTCTACGCGCCGATGGCCGCGATGGCGATCGAGGTGTTCCCGACGCGGATCCGTTACTCTGCGCTGTCGCTGCCGTATCACATCGGCTCGGGCTGGTTCGGCGGCTTCCTGCCCGCGATCGCGTTCGCGATGGTCGCCGCGACCGGCGACATCTACTTCGGCCTCTGGTATCCGGTGATCGTCACGGCGTTCGGCGTGCTCGTCCTCGCGTTCCTGCTGCCGGAGACGCGGCACCGCGACATCCACCGCTTGTAGGAAAATCGGGGTCAGAGCCCGATTCTTTCCGACCGTGGCGACAGGTGTCTGCCACTCCCTCCGTCGGAAAAGAAAAACCGCCTGACTTTGGACCCGGTCGTTGGAGCGAAGGCGATTTTCGCCGAAAAACGGGGTCTGACCCCGATTTATAAGAAACAGGGTCTGACCCCGATTTTCAGAAACGGGGTCTGACCCCGATTTTCCACCCCGATTTTCCGATTTTTCGGTTGGTGTCGATCTTGCATTCCGACCGTGCAGTCACGGTCGGAGGTCAAGACGATGCCGACGAAACAGCGAGCCGAGGAAACGGAGATCCCCGCGACGATCCTGCGCTCGGACAAGCACGCGCAACGCCTCTGGAAGAAGGCGCACGACAGCGCCGTCGAGACCTACGGCGAAGGCGGCCGTGCGCATCGCGTCGCGTACGCGGCGCTCAAGCACGTGTACGAGAAACGCGGCGACAAGTGGGTCAAGAAAGACCGGGAAGGACCGTCCGATCCGCAGGCCGCGCGCGGACCGACGACGAAGCGCAAGTCGACGGACGAGCCCGCCGCGCCCACCGCGCGGGGCAAGGTCGCGAAGAGCGCTGCGGACGCGAAGGCAAAGGCGAAGCAGGCGCGCCGCGAAGACGCAAAGGCGCGCCGGGCGCACTGAGCGGGCCGGATCCGCGTCAGACGGAGAGCGGCGTCTCGAACCGTCCGTCGATGTACCGCGCGTGCCGTCCGGCATCGGCCGGCAGCACGTGATCGTCGCTCGGCCACGGCCAGCCGCCGAACCCGGTCGCCTGATAATCGAAGAACGCCTGCTGCAGCTCCGCCTGCGTGTTCATCACGAACGGGCCGTACTGCGCGACCGGCTCGCCGATCGGCCGACCCTGCAACAGCAAAAGCTCCCCTTCGATCGCGCCGTTGACGAGCGTGATCTCGCGGTCGGGCCGCACTTGCACGACGGTGCTCACCGGGATCGGCTCGCCGTCGACATGGATCGCGGAGCCGACGAAGAAGTAGAGCAGACGGTTCGAGCCCGCGGCGGCCGCGGGAAGCGTCCACTGCGCGTCGGGCGCCATCTTGATCGTCCAGATCGCGACGTCGTTCGCCGGATCCGCGGCCCACGACCTCGGCGGCGGCGCGGGCGGCTCGGCGTCCTCGAGACGGCCCGCGGCGATCATGATCTCGGTGCGGCGCCCTCTCGCATCCTCGAACGTCCGCCGCGGCACGGACTCGCTCCAGAACATCGCGAAGTACGGGTCCGCGAACTTGTCCCGGCTCGGCAGATTCAGCCAGATCTGGAACAGCTCGAGCGGATTCGGATTGTTCCGATCGAGCAGCGGGAACATCTCCGCGTGCACGATGCCCTTCCCCGCCGTGATCCACTGCACGTCGCCCGGCCCGAACCGTGCGGCCGCGCCGAGCGAGTCCGAGTGATCCGTGAAGCCCCGGCGCATGATCGTCACGGTCTCGAAGCCGCGATGCGGATGTCGCGGGAAGCCGGGTACGACCTCGCCGTGATACATCCGCCAGCCGTCCTTGCCTTCGAAATCCTGGCCGATGTTTCGGCCCGCGAGCGATGCCGCCGGACCCAGCCGCTCGTTGCCGGCCGGATAGGCGTCGTTGTGATAGGCGCAGAACAGGAACGGGTCGAGGCACGGCCAAGGGAAGCCGAGGCGCCCCATCCCCAGGATCGCATCGCTCATATCGAAACCTCCGGAATGCGGGCTCGTATGTCCCGCTCGACGGCGCGTATCGTACGGCGAAACCACGCCGCCGACACGCTTTCAGCGGAAAAATGTGTCAGACGCGATTTTCGTCGACAATCGTGTCTGACACATTTTTCCGGCTGCATGGATGAGCATTGCCGACCTCGAGCGCTTCATCTCGGACCATCGCCGGCTCTTCGTGCTGACGGGCGCGGGCTGCAGCACCGAGTCCGGCATTCCGGACTACCGGGACGCAGACGGCGCGTGGAAGCGCACTGGACCGATGACGTTCCAGACGTTCGTCGGCGATGCCCACGCCCGGCAACGCTATTGGGCACGGAGCCTCGTCGGCTGGCCGCGCTTTCGCCGCGCGCGCCCGAACGGCGCGCACGCCGCGCTCGCGCGTCTCGAGGCCGATGACCGCATCGAGCTCGTCGTCACGCAGAACGTCGACGGGCTCCACCAGGCCGCCGGCCAGCGCCGGGTGATCGACCTGCACGGAAGGCTCGACACGGTCCGCTGCATGACCTGCGGGCGCACGCGGTCGCGCGATCTGCTGCAGCACGAGCTCCTCGAGCGTAATCCGCAATTCGCGGGTCTTGCCGCGGAGGACGCACCGGACGGTGACGCGGACCTCGACGGCGTCGACTTCTCGACGTTCGACGTGCCGGCCTGCGACTGCGGCGGAATCCTCAAACCGGACGTCGTGTTCTTCGGCGAGAGCGTGCCGCGCGAGCGCGTCGCGGCCGCAATGGATGCGCTCGCCGGCGCCGACGCGATGCTCGTGATCGGCTCGTCGCTGATGGTCTATTCGGGCTTCCGTTTCGCGCGAGCCGCCGCCGAGGCCGGCAAGCCCATCGCCGCGCTCAATATCGGGCGCACGCGGGCGGACCACCTGCTCTCGCTGAAAGTCTCTGCGTCATGCGCGCAGGCGCTCGCGTTCGTGCTCGACGCGGAGCCGTCCTCTGCTTGAGCTCCGGTCGTGCGCGAAGCCCGATCCGTGCGCGACTCCGAGTCCGTGCCCGAGCCTCAGTCCGCGGCGCCCGCGGCCGTCTGCGCGGCACCCTTCCTCGCGCGCTTCTTCGGCTTCACGATCTCGTCGTAGCCCGACACGAGCCGAAATGCCCGCGTCAGGTTGTCGACGAACTCCGTCTGCCCCATGAAGATCGGCCCCGGACGGTTGATGATCGTGTTGTTGATGATGCCGAGCGCGATTTGCACGGCGAACCGCACGTTCATTTCCTCCGGCTTCGTCAGCGCGCGCCCCGCCTCCTGCTCGATCCGCTTGACGCACAACGTCGCGAACTCGTGTCCCTGCTCGCGGATCGGCTGCCAGAACTCCGAATCGTGAATGCTGCGGATCAGGGCGGCGCGCCAGAAGCGCCGCCGCCGCCAGTAATAGTTCACGGCCTCCTCGATCACCGCTCGAATCCATGCGTCGCCTTCGACGCTCGCGAAGAGGCGTTCGCGAGTCCGGCGGCGATCGACGAGGTGGTGGGCGATCAGCGCGTCGAAAAACTCGTCCTTGCTCTTGAAGCGCGCGTAGAACGCGCCGACGGAGTAACCGGCCGCCTGCGCGAGCTCCGCGACGGTGATCGCCTCGAACTCGCGGTGCGCGAGCAGCTTGAAGCCGGTCGCAATCAACGCATCGTAGGTTTTGTGTCCCCGCTTCTGCTTGATCCGCTCGCGTCCCGGGGCCGCGGTCGCTTGACTCATAAATCAGAATCCCTATTCTCTTTCTCTTCCGAATCCAGCGCCGCGAATCCCTCCGGTGAAGTGCCGGCATTGTATACCGTCGGCGCGGCGGCGAAGCGCCGCTCTGCGGCACGATCGAACGAGGTGAAGCGTGATCCCGATCCGATGGTTTCTGATCCCGGTCGTTGCGCTGCTCGCGGCGGGCTGCACGGGCGGCGAGCCGGCCGCACGGGCGGGGCCCCAAGCGGACGGATCCGCGGAAGGTTCGGGGAGCCCACCTCCCGGCGAGCGACGGAGCGATACGCGGCCGAACATCGTGCTGATCGTCGCGGACGATCTCGGCTACTCCGATCTCGGCATCTTCGGCGGCGAGATCCCGACGCCGAACCTCGACGCGCTCGCGAAAGCCGGCATGATGCTCACGCAGTTCTACGCGAACATGACGTGCTCGCCGACCCGCGCGATGCTCTTCTCCGGCACGGACAGCCATGTCGCCGGCCTCGGCGTGATGGGCACGCCGAGAAACGACGCGCAGCGGGGTCAACCCGGCTACGAGGGATACCTCAACTTTCGGGTCGCGAGCCTCGCCGAGCTTCTGCGCGATGCAGGCTACCGCACGTACATGACCGGCAAATGGCACCTCGGCACCGAGGTCGAGACGGGCCCGGCCGCACGCGGGTTCGACCGGTCGTTCGTGTCGCTCGACGGCGCCGCGCATCTCGGCGGGCTCTCGTGGAACGGGCCGGGCCTTGCGCCCTATCGCGATGGCGACGAGCTCGTGAACGTCGGCGACGACTTCTACACGACGCGCTTCTACACCGAGCGGATGATCGATTACATCGAGAGCGACCGGGGCGACGACGCGCCGTTCTTCGCGTATCTCGCGTACACGGCGCCGCACTGGCCGCTCCAGGCGCCGCCCGAGTCGATCGCGAAGTTTGCCGGCTGGTACGACGACGGTTACGAGACGCTCTATCTGAACCGGCTCGAGCGCGCGCGTGCGCTCGGCCTCGTGCCGCCCGACTTCGCCGGCATCCCGCCGATCGAAGGGCAGCCGCGCTGGGAGGAGCTCTCCGACGAGGAACGCCGGATCGAAGCCCGCAAGATGGAGATCTATGCGGCGATGGTCAGCGACCTCGACGCATACATCGGCCGCTTCGTCGCGTACCTCGAGTCGATCGGCGAGCTCGATGACACGTTCATCTTCTTCATGTCCGACAACGGCCCGGAAGGCCTGCGCCGGGACCTGAACCCGCCGTTGAGCGACTGGGTCGCGGCATGCTGCGACAACTCGTACGAGAACCTGGGCAGAGGCGACTCGTACGTGATGTACGGCCCGAACTGGGCGCGCGCGGGATCCGTTCCGTTCCGCGATGCGAAGGCGACGGCGTTCGAAGGCGGCATCCGCGTGCCCGCATTCGCGGTCTGGCCCGGCGTCGTCCCGGCCGGCACGCGCAGCGATGCGTTCGGCACCGTGATGGATCTCCTGCCGACGTTCCTCGAGCTCGCAGGCACGTCGCCCCCAGGCACGACGTACCGCGGCGAGCCCGTCGCGCCGCCGCGCGGCGCGTCGCTGCTGCCGCTCCTGCGCGGGGACGCCGATGCGGTGCACGGTCCGGACTACTGGGTCGGCTGGGAGCTCTACGGCCACCGCGCCGTGCGCCGCGGCGACTGGAAGATCGTCTGGGATCCGCGCGAAGGCGAAAGTGCCGCGTGGAAGCTCTTCAATATCGCCGAGGATCCGGGCGAGCAGCACGACCTCGCCGGCGCCGAGCCCGCGGTTCTGCGCGAGCTCGAGGCCCTGTGGGAGCGCTACGTGCGCGAAAACGGCGTGATCCTCGTCGAGTGACGACTTAGGCGTCGCCACCTTTCGTCATTTTTCGGCCTCTACGTCGCCCCGCGGACGACGTATGCTGTGTGCCGAACGAGCATGATGCGAGGTGACAGATGCCGGAGGGAGCCACGGCCCCGGCCCGCATGACGGGCCGACGCTCGATCGTCCGCCGACGCGCGTTCGCTTACGCAACGCTCTTCGGCCTCTTCCTTCTCGCAAGCGGCGTCGTCGCTCAGCCCGATGGGCCGCTCCGCGTCACGCGGATCACCCCCGCGGGCTCGAACGTACCGGAGAGCCGCGAGATCGTCGTCGAGTTCGATCGCGCGGTCGTGCCGCTCGGCAGGATGGATCGCGACGCGGACGAGATCCCGATCGAGATCTCACCGCAAACCGCATGCCGCTGGCGCTGGCTCGAGCCGAGCACGCTCGCATGCCGGCTCGGCGAGAGCGACGCGCTCACGCTCGCGACGCGCTACCGCGTCGTCGTCAATCCCGGCGTCGTCGCGCTCGACGGCACGACGCTGGCGGCGCCCGTCGAGCACACGTTCGACACGGAGCGGCCGCGTATCGCGTACGCGTGGTTCGCGACGTGGCGCGGACCCGGCTCGCCGGTCGTGCGCACCGTGTTCAATCAGCCTGTCACCGCGGCGTCCGTCCGCGAGCACGTCTACTTCGCGCACGCGGGCGCCGCGCGGAGCCCCGTCACCGTCGAGGCCGACCCCGACGACATCGAGGCACCGGTAGAGACGCCCGACGGCGAAGCGCGCCGCATCTGGCTCGTGACCCCGGAAACGCCGCTGCCGTCCGACACGAGCGCGCGCCTCGCGGTCGAGCCCGGGCTCGCGTCGAGCGCGGGCCCGCTTCGCGGCGACGAGCTACGGGCCGTCGTCGAGTTCGACACGTTCCCCGACTTCCGCTTCGTCGGCGTCACCTGCGACGCGAACGACGGCCGCGAGCTCTTGCTTCGGCCCGGCATTGCGGCGGACGAGGCGTGCAATCCGCTCGGTCGCATCGGGCTCACGTTCTCGACGCCGGTCGTCGGAAGCCAGGTGGCCACTCGCGTCACGTTCTCGCCCGATCTCGCCGGCGGCCGCGACGACTACGATCCCTGGGCGAACCGCCGCGACTTCTCGCAGCTCTTCCAGCCTCACCGGCGCGGCCAGGGCTACACGGTCTGGCTGCCGACGCGGCTCGCCGCGGCGCAAACGTATCGGATCACGTCGACCGCGGATTCGCCGCCCGAGGACGAGTTCGGCCGCCCGCTCGTCGCGCCTTTCGATTTCACGTTCCGCACGGACCACCGGCCGCCCGATTTCACGCTGGTCCACCCGGTCGGCGTGCTCGAGGCCGGCATCGACTCGGAGGTCCCGCTCTACGTGACGAATCTCGACGAGATCACGCTCGAGTACCGGACGCTGACGAGCGAGCGCGGGCGGGAGACGGGCTCCCGCACGATCACGGTGCCGGACGTCGAAGACCTGTCGTTCGCCGTGCCGCTCGACGTGCGCGGGCTGATCGGCGCGCCGTCCGGCGCGCTGCACGCGCGGATCGCGTCCGCGCCGCACGTCGAGAAGGGCCGCTGGGCGACGCAGCTGTTCGCGCAGGTCACGCCGTACCAGCTGCACGTCAAAGTCGGGCACTTCAACACGCTCGTCTGGGTCGTCGATCTCGCGAGCGGGGAACCGGTCGCCGGCGCGCGTGTTTCGATCTACACGGACCGGATTGCGGACTTGACGCCGTCGGTCACGCCAATTGCCGAGGCCGAGACCGATGCGAACGGCGTCGCGGTGCTCGCCGGAAGCTCCACGCTCGATCCCGGGCTCGACCTGCTCGGCTACGGCTGCCGCGCGCTCCACGCCGACGATTGCGTGCGTCTCTTCGTCCGCGTCGACGGCCCGGACGGTCTCGCGCTCCTGCCGCTCGACGACCGCTTCGAGGCGAGCGTCTATCGCGCGTCGAACTACGCGTTCGGACCGCAGCCGGCGCCCGCGTTCGGGCATCTCGCCGCTTGGGGCACCACGCCGCAGGGCGTGTATCGCGCGGGCGAGACGATGGCCTTCAAGCTCTATGTGCGTGATCAAAGCAACGAGCGCTTCGTCGCGCCGCCGGCAGGACCTTATACGCTCGAGATCCTCGACCCGACCGGGCGCGTCGTGCACACGATTGATGACGTGACGCTGTCCCCGTTTGGCGCGTTCGACGGCGAATGGCGGATTCCCGAGACGGCGGCCGTCGGCTGGTATCAGTTCAGGCTCACGGCCGGCTTCGACGCGCGGACGCCGCCGGGCAGCACTTCGGACGCGAGGACGAGCACCGACGAGTGGGATCCGACGCGGATCGTGCGCTATCCGATGCGCGTCCTCGTCAGCGATTTCACGCCGTCCCCGTTCGGCGTGACGACGCGGCTCGACGGCGATCTGTTCGAGGCGGGCGAGCCGATCGGCGTCGAGACGCGCGCCGCGCTCCACTCGGGCGGCGCGTACGTCGACGCCGAGGCGCGGATCACCGCGCGGCTCTCGGCGCGCGCATTCGAGCCCGCTGATCGCGTCGCGGCCCAATTCCGGTTCGATGCCGTCGACGGCACCGACGGCACGCCGCCGACCGTCACCGTCGCGCAGCACGTCGGCACGGTCGACTCGGAAGGCCGGCTGCGCCATACGTTCTCGGTGCCCGCGGACGCGGCGCCGCGAATCTTCCACGGCCGACTGTCGGTCGAGGGCGCCGTGCGCGACGACCGCGGGCGCTACGTCGCGTCGACGACGGCGGCCGACTTCGTCGCCGTCGACCGCTTCGTCGGGCTTCGCGCCGGCCAGTGGGTCTATCGGCAAGGCGAGCCTGCCGAGATCGACTACCTCGTGGTCGACGCGCGCGGCGTGCCGGTCGCGGACACCGACGTCGATATCGCGATCGAGCGGCTCGAGACGCGCGCATCGCGCGTCAAGGGCGCAGGCGATGCGTATCTCACGCGCTACGTCGACGAATGGGTCGCCGCCGGCGAGTGCTCGGGTCGGCCTCTTGCCGCACCCGAGCCCTGCGCGTTCACGCCGGAGGCACCGGGTGCGTACCGACTGATCGCGTCGATCGTGGACACCGCGGGCCGCACGCATCGGACGACGCTCCGCACGTGGGTCACCGGCCGCGGCGACGTCGTCTGGCACGCCGGGAACGACGACGCGCTCGAGATCGTCCCTGAGCAAGCCGAGTACGCGATCGGCGATACGGCGCGCTATCTGGTCCAGAACCCCTACCCCGGCGCGCGTGCGCTCGTGACGATCGAGCGCTTCGGCGTGCTCGAGCAGTGGGTCCAGACGCTCGACGGCTCGACGCCGATCGTCGAGTTCGAGGTGAAGCCGGACTACATGCCGGGCTTCTATCTCTCCGTGCTCGTGATCTCGCCGCGCGTCGATGCGCCGCCGCCCGAGCTCGGCGAGGTCGATCTCGGGAAGCCCGCGTTCAAGCTCGGCTACGTGTCGGTGCCGGTCCGCGATCCGTACAAGACGCTCGACGTCACGATCGAGACGGACGCGGAAACCTACAAGCCGGGCGATCTCGTCCGCGCACGAATCCACGCGACCCCGCGCGCGCCCGAGCGGCGCGAGCCGATCGAGGTGGCGGTCGTCGTGCTCGACGAGGCCGTGCTCGACCTGATCCAGGGCGGCACCGGCTACTTCGACCCATACGCGGGCTTCTATGCGCACGAGCCGCTCGACGTGCGGAACTTCAGCCTGCTGACGCGGCTGATCGGTCGACAAGCCATCGAGCTCAAGGGCGCGAACCCCGGCGGCGACGGCGGCGCCGCGTTCGCGATGCGCTCGTCGTTCGATTACGTCGGCTACTTCGATCCGTCCGTCGAGCTCGACGCGAACGGCCGCGCGGAGATCGAGTTCGAGCTGCCGGACAATCTCACGGGCTGGCGCGTGCTCGCGCTCGCCGTCACGCCCACGGACCGCATGGGGCTCGGCGAGCATCGCTTCACGGCGAACCTGCCGACTGAGATCCGCCCCGCGATGCCGAATCAGGTCACCGAAGGCGACCGGTTCACGGCCGCGTTCACCGTGATGAACCGCACGGACACGCCGCGCGAGCTCCGCGTGTCGATCCGTGCCGAGGGCGACACGGCGTCGACCGTCGCGCACGACGAGACGATCACGCTCGAGCCGTACGCGCGGACGATCGTGCAGGCGCCGGTCGAAGCGGGCCGCGTGCCGTTCGACGCGGCAGCGGGCCGGATCCGCTTCACCGTCACCGCGGAGGACGACGTCGACGGCGACGGCCTCGTGCACGAGTTGCCGGTGCGCAAGCGCATTGCCCCTGAGGTCGCAGCGCTCTACGGCACCCTCGACGCCGACTCGGCGATCGAGCCGCTCGAGGTGCCGCGTGACGCGCGCCCGGACGTGGGCGAGATCGCGGTCGTGCTGTCGCCGACAGTCGTCGGCAATCTCGACGGCGCGTTCCGCGCCGCGCGCGACGTCGACTACCCGTCGTGGGAGCAGCGGCTGACGCGCGCCGTCATGGCCTCGCTCGCGGCGCGGCTCGCGACGCGGCTCCCGGCGGAGCTCGAGTGGCCGAATGCTGCCGCAACCGTCGCCGAGATGCTCGCGCGCGCGGCCGATCATCAGGCGCCGAACGGCGGCATGGCGCACTTCATGCCGGCCGACGCGTACGTCGATCCCTATCTCAGCGCGTACACGGCGCTCGCGTTCGGCTGGCTGCGCGCCGCAGGCCACCAGGTGCCGCAGGCCGTCGAGGACCGTCTGCTCGACTATCTCGACGGGCTCCTCAGGCAGGACGCCGTGCCGGACTTCTATTCGCAAGGCATGACCGCGACCGTGCGTGCGGTCGCGCTCGCGGCACTCGCGCAGCGAGGCCGGATCGGCGTCGCGGACCTCGAGCGCTACCGCCCGCACGTCGAGCGGATGAGCCTCTTCGGCAAGGCGCACTACCTTGCAGCGGCGCTCGAAGTCGAAGGCGCGGAGCCGATCGCCGAGGCAACGGTCGAGCGGATCCTCGCCGCGTCGGATCGGACGTCCGGATCGCTCGCGTTCAACGAGCGGCTCGACGCGGCTTACGCGCGGATGCTGTCGACGCCGGTCCGCGCGAATTGCGCGATCCTCGCCGCGTTCTCGAAGGCGGGGCCGTTAGGGGAGCAGCTCGGTCTGCCCGATCTCGCAGCCGATCTCGCGCGCTCGGTATCGCGGACCCGCGGCGCGCGCGACCGCTGGCGTAACGCACAGGAGAACGTGTTCTGCACGACGGCGCTCGCTGACTATGCGGACGCGTTCGAGTCGGTGCCGGTCGATGCTGCGGTCGACGTCGCGCTCGGCGGCGAGACGCTCGGCCGCGCTCGCTTCGCGTCGCCGACGGATGCCGCGGCCGAGCTCACGCGGCCGCTCGGCGCCGACGACCCCGGCGTGCGGCGCGACCTCGAGCTCCGCCGCGACGGCTCGGGCCGCGTGTACTACACCGCTCGCGTCGAGTATGCGCCCGCGGGCGAGGCCGCGCGGCCGATCGACGCCGGCATCGAGCTCCGCAAGGAGGTGCGCGTCGAGCGCAACGGCGAGTGGGTGCTGCTCGACGATCCGCTCCGCATCGCGCGAGGCGAGCTCGTCCGCGTCGATCTCTACGTGTCGCTGCCCGCGGCTCGGAACTTCGTCGTGGTCGAGGATCCCGTCCCCGGCGGTCTCGAGCCGGTCAGCCGCGATCTCGCGACGGCGTCGACGATCGATGCGGACGCAGCCGCGCAGGACAACGTGCCGGGCGTCATCGCGTACGGCGCATCGCGCTGGAGCTTTCACCATCGGGAGCTCAGGCACGACGTCGTGCGCTTCTATTCGGATCATTTGCCGCCGGGCACGTATCGGCTGTCGTACACGGCGCAGGCGATCGCCGAGGGCGGGTTCGCGAGCCTGCCGCCGCGTGCCCACGAGATGTACGACCCCGACGTCCACGGCACGGGGCCCGCGCGGACGCTGGTCGTGGAGGCCCCGTGAGACTCGCGCGACCGCGCGGAGCGTCAATGCGCCGCGTCGGGGCCGGGCTCGCGGTCGCGGTGCTCGTCGGGACGGCGGCGCTCGCGCTCGCGACGCGCGCGTCGCTCGAGCCGCTGCCGGCCTCGCTCGACGTCGTTGCCGCGATCGAGCCCGGCCGCGACGATTGGAACCGCCGGCAGGTGCTCGACCGGAACGCGCTGCCGCTGACCGTCACGTTCGCGACCGGCTGGAACGTTTACGATCGCGTCGCGCTGCACGACGTGCCGAGGTTCCTGCGCGATGCGTTCGTCGCGGCGGAGGACCGAAGGTTCTGGGCGCATTCGGGCGTCGACTGGCTCGCGCGCCTCGCCGCGGTCGCGACGAACCTGCGGCACGGCGCCTCGATCCGTGGCGCGAGCACGATCAGCGAGCAGGTCGTGCGGATGCTCAACCCTCGGCCGCGCACGCTATGGAGCCGCTGGGTCGAGGGCTTCGAGGCACACCGCCTCGAGCGGGCGTTCGGCAAGCACGAGATCCTCGAGTTCTATCTGAACCAGGTGCCGTACGCGTCGAACCGGCGCGGAATCCGGCAGGCGGCGCGGCATTATTTCGCGCGCGACCTCGGCACGCTGAGCCGCAAGGAGATGCTCGCACTCGCGGTGCTCGTGCGCGCCCCGTCGCGCCTCGATCCGTGGCGCGCGCCGGGCGCGGCCGATGCCGCGATCGCACGCCTCGCCGACGCGCTCGTCGAGCACGGCGTGCTCGACGCCGACGAGCGCGACGCCGTGCTCGCGGAGCCGCTCGAGCTCGCCGCGCCGCGCCTTGCCGTGCACGCGCCGCACTTCGTCCGGCACGCGCGCCGCGAGGCAGAGCGCTCGGCGCCGTACGCGGCGCGCGTCATGACGACGCTCGACGGCACGCTGCAGGCGAAGGTCCAGGCGATGCTCGACGAGCGGCTCGCGGCGCTCGCGCCGCTCGGCGTCGGCGACGGCGCCGTGCTCGTCGCGGACCACACGACCGGCGAAATCCTCGTGTGGGCCGTCGCGGGCGGCGCGAATCCGGATGGCCCCGCGACGCACATCGATGCCGTCACGACGCGTCGGCAGCCGGGCTCCGCGCTGAAGCCGTTCGTGTACGCGCTCGCGCTCGACTCAGGCTGGACTGCGGCGGAAATCATCGTCGACGCGCCGCTCGTCGAATCGACGTCGTTCGGGCTTCATAGCTATCGCAACTATAGTCGGCGCCATTACGGGCCGGTCACGCTGCGCGATGCGCTCGGCAACTCGCTGAACGTGCCCGCGGTGAAGGCGCTGCAATTCGTCGGCGCCGAGCGTTTCCTCGAGACGCTGCACGCGCTCGGCTTCGACGGCCTCGACGCGCACCCCGACCACTACGGCGACGGCATCGCGCTCGGCACCGCCGAGGTCTCGCTCCTCGAGCTCGTGCAGGCGTACGCATCGCTCGCGAATGGCGGGATGTTCCGTCCGCTGACCACACTGCTCCACGAAGGCAGAGTGCGACCGGCGCGCCGCGTCTTCTCGCCGGAAGCCGCGTCGCTCGTCGCGGACATCCTGTCCGACCCGGAAGCGCGCGCGCTCGAGTTCGGCCACGACAGCGTGCTGCGCCTGCCCGTGCAGACGGCCGTGAAGACCGGCACGTCGAGCGACTTCCGCGACGCGTGGGCCGTCGGCTTCGATCACCGTCACGTCGTCGGCGTGTGGATCGGCAATCTCGACCGGAAGCCGTCGACCGGCGTCAGCGGCTCGACCGGTCCCGCGCTCCTGCTCCGCGCGATCTTCGCGGAGCTCCACCGCGGGCGGACGACGCGGCCGCTGCCCCTCGCCCCGGCGCTCGAGCGGCACACGGTCTGCGTGCCGGTGCCGCATACGGGCAACCCGACGTCCGGCACATCGGGCTGCGTCGAACGCGACGAGTGGTTTCTGCCGGGCACGGCGCCGGCCGAGCGGCAGCGGATCGCAGCCGACGCGCCGGCACCGCTCACGCTGCGGCAGCCGACCCACGGCCTGCGTCTCGCGTACGATCCGCGGATTCCGAGCGATGCGCAGGCGTTCGAGTTCGTGATCGCAGGCGCCCTGCCCGACGACGACGTGCGCTGGATCGTCGACGATCGAGAGCATCCGTCTCAGGGTCCTACGTGGCTTTGGCCAGTGACCCGCGGTGAGCATCGAGTCTCGGCCGCGGTCTATCGCGACGGCGTGCTGCTCGGGACGCTGGACGAGGTCGAATTCATCGTCAAGTGATCGCTGCCTGAATTACGAGGGGTTCGGCAAGGTCACATGGAGAGGTCATCATCCGCTTCCGAGCGCTGTTGCGGCGCGGGGCCACCGAGATGTAGCCGGTGGATCTGAACGTCTTGATGTGCGACGCCGCAGAAGCGTTCGCCTCGGCGGCCGATTTTCGTCTCTTCCGGACGGCGCCCCGGAATGCGTCGTTCTCGACCTCGCCCTTACAATCCCTTCGCGAACGTCGCGCCTACGACCCAGGTCTCTTCGCCGTCTACCAGATCGACGTGGAGTTGAGGAGCGACTCGGGCGCGCCCCCTTTCTGCTCAGCGCCCGAAGTTGGTCTTGAAGTAGAGCATCACGCCGTCATAGCCCCAATCGAGCTGCCCGATGAAGTCCCCCGCATCCTGCGCGTTGATGTCGACCGACACGAGATTGTAAGCGAGGCCGAGTGCTATTCGGTCGTTGAAACTGTAGTCCGCGCCGATCGTCGCGTCGCTCAGACGTCCGTCGGCGTCTCCGACGTCCAGGCTGAAAACCTCGATCGAGCCGCGTAGCGATATCCGCTTGCTCAGCGCGCATCGCCCCCGAAGTCCGATAACCGGCAGCGGCGCCGTGAGGTCCCTGGATTCCTCCGCGCCCGACTGACGATCACGGATGGCCAGATCGATCTTCGCAGTGTAGAGGCCCATCGTGATGCCGAGTTCGCCGCCCTCGCGGACGATCGGCGCAAAGGTATATGCAACCTTGAAGATGCTGGCGTCGGAGTCCGACTCTATCGTGCGGCTCAGAGTGAAGGTACGGTCACCGACGACGACCGTTCTTTCGAGAGCTTTACTCGCATTCCGCGCAAACCGGAACAACGAGTAATCCAGCCTGTGGCGCGTGCTGAACCAGTAATAACCGTCTATTCGGGCAACGGTCTTCGACGTATCGAGGCCCAAGTCCCTCTCGAGGTCGATTGCGGTACCCTTCCCGTTGACCGAGTCGACGCGGGCGCTCGTTTTGGGCTCGGTCACGAACGCGCCAATCATCACGCTGCCCCGCTCGGCATGTCCGACGTCCTCTTGAGCCACCGTCGGCATCGCTGCGAGGCCGAGCCATAGCGCAGGCATCGATCGGAAACGAGGCACTACAACCAAGGTCGCATAGGCGCCAGCGTTGCGCAGTGCCTGAATCGAGCATTATTCCGCTCGAATGCACAGGGTATAGCCCTTCGACGACCTGCTCGACCACCTCGAGCTCGTCCTTATGATGGCCTACATCGGCGGACGGTACACGCTGCCGCTCGCGGAGCGCTGGTCCTTCACGCTGCGCGAGGGATGTCGGCGGTTTCGGCATCGGAGCCGAGTCGACCTGGCACCTCGTATCATGCGTCAACTGGCACGCGAGCGACAGCGTGTCGGTGAGCTTCGGCTACCGGATGCTCGCCGTGGACTACGACGACGGCGACGGTGCGGGGCGCTTCCTGTACGACGTGGAGATCAGTGGGCCCCCTCGTCGGCGCCGGCTGGCGATACTGAGCTTGCCGCGTGCCGTTGCGCGACCAAGCGATTCGACGATTGCATGGTGGCCGACTTGTCGATGCCCGATCTGAACGGGCTCGACTTGCAGCGGCGCCTCGCCGAGTCGGACCTGGAACGTCCGTTCGTCTTCATCACAGGACACGGCGACATCCGTTCTTCCGTGCAAGCCATGCAGGCCGGCGCAGTGGACTTCCGTGCCAAGCCCCTCGATCAGGCCGAGCTGCTGCAGGCCCTCGGCCGCGCCGAGCGCGAGACGAACGAAAGACTCGTTCAGAAGATCGAGTTCAGGAAGAAGCGAATGCCTTCGCTTTGTTGCGAGAACCGGTATCCGACGCCGACGGCCTCGAATTTGAACCACAGCAGCTTGAAGCGGCCTTCTCGTCTCGCGGCGAGGCCGACCTGCCACTCCGTCGCGGTATGGTCGAAATGCTCTTCACCGAACGCGATCTCCGACGGCGGCCGGTAATACCAGTCGGCGAGGACGTGCGGCTTCAAATGCATCGTCCGTCCTCTGAACTGCCAGCGCCGCACGGGAATGTCGAACTCGATGCCCTGTGACAGCCGGAGGAGCGATTGACGCCGCTCCTCCTCGGGGACGAGGCCCGCCCACAGCAGGCCGTTGATCAGCGCCGGTTGCCCGGGCGCGTCGGGCCAGGCGAAGCGGCTCCTGATGCCGACCGCGTAGAACCGCGCAGACGCCTCCACGCTCTCGAGCTCGGTCCCCCACCCTGCTTGGGCGCGTACCCGTAACGTGACGCGCTCGCCCGGGAACTCGAGCTCGACGCCGGGCATGATCGCCGCGTACTCGACTTCGTCGCTCGGCCGATCCGGCGGCAAGTCCACGTCGTCGAGATTCTGCACGCCGACGGCGATCGGCAACACGATGCGAACGCCGAAGTTCGATCCCCACCGCACGGCCGCATCGCGGAGCCTGATGGACGGAGAAATGCGCAGCGTTCGCGCCTCGGTTCCATCCGTCAGGCGGTACTTACCGGTTCCGAACGCAAGGGCATACCCCCAGTGGAACGGCTCGTCGTCGCCCGGCTCCTGCGCTGATAGCGGCACGAGCGGCATCACGAACGCGACCACGAACGCAACGGTGCTCGACGCGCGCCGCGCCCGATCGGCTCGCATTGTTCCTCCTCGCGATGGGCCGATGAGCGATGGAGATGCAGCCTTCGGGCCAGACGGGGGCCTTGCGTCCGATGTCGACCGCCCGGTTTTCGACTAGACTGCCGCCCTTTACGGAAGCACGACACCGACTCCGGAACGACACCGACTCCGGCGGCCGTCCCCGGCGAGCAAGCAGCGAGGGATGCGGCGGCGCACGACGCCGGTGACGTGCCTCTTCGCATCGGCACTCGGCCCGAAATGGAATGAGCAGCGATCTTTCATTCGAACCTTCTTCGCGTCCCGCCACGGGCCGTTGGCGCAACGGCTGGTCGCTGCTCCGCGCCTCCCTCGCCGGAGGGGAACGCGACTACACGCAGGGCCACATCGGCCGTGCGGTCGTGCTGCTCGCGATCCCGATGATGCTCGAGATGGCGATGGAGTCGATCTTCGCGATCGTCGACATCTTCTTCGTCGCGCGTCTCGGCGCGGCGGCCGTCGCTGCGGTCGGGCTGACCGAGGCCGTGCTGACGCTCCTCTACGCGTTCGCGGTCGGCTTGAGCCTCGGCGTGACGGCGCTCGTCGCACGCCGGATCGGCGAGCGCGATCCCGAAGCTGCGGCGACGACGGCCGGCCAGACGATCTGGCTCGGGCTCGCGACGAGCGCGATCGTCGGCGGCGTCGGCATCGCGTACGCGCCGGAGCTCCTCGCCTTGATGGGCGCGGCATCGGACGTCGTGACCGACGGCGCAGGCTACATGGCGTGGATGCTCGGCGGCTCCGCGACGATCCTCCTCCTCTTTCTCGTGACCGCGATCTTTCGCGGCGCGGGCAATGCCGCGATCGCGCTCCGCATCCTCGTCGTCGCAAACGCGATCAACATCGTCCTCGACCCGTGCCTGATCTTCGGGCTCGGTCCGTTCCCCGAGCTCGGCGTGACCGGCGCCGCGGTCGCGACGAACATCGGCCGCGGGATCGGCGCCCTCTACGGCTTCTACCTCCTCGCTGCGGGCCAGGGCCGCTTCCCGCTCAGGTTCCGCCACCTCACGCTGGTGCCGCGCGTGATGCTCCGCCTGCTCCGCGTGTCCGCGGGCGGCGTCTTCCAGATGATCATCGCGACGTCGAGCTACATCGTGCTGATGCGGATCATCGCGGACTACGGCAGCACCGCCGTCGCGGGCTACACGATCGCGCTCCGCATCGTGCTCTTCACGCTGATGCCGAGCTGGGGGCTGTCGAACGCGACCGCAACGCTAGTCGGCCAGAACCTGGGCGCGGCGCAGCCCGACCGGGCGGAGCGCTCCGTCTGGTGGGCGGCGCGCTGCAACCTTCTTTTCCTCGTCGGCATCGCGATCGTGTTCGTCGCGCTCGCGCGGCCGATCGTCGGTCTTTTCACGGACGATCCCGAGGTGCTCGACTACGGCGCCGCATGCCTGCGCATCGTGAGCTACGGATACGGCTTCTACGCGCTCGGCATGATCGTCGTTCAGGCGTTCAACGGCGCCGGCGACACGGATACGCCGACCTGGGTCAATTTCGTGTTCTTCTGGCTCCTGCAGCTTCCGCTCGCGTACGCGCTCGCGCACACGGCCGAGATGGGGCCGCACGGCGTCTTCTGGGCGATCGCGATCGCGGAGTCCCTGATGGCCGTCGCGAGCGTTGCGCTGTTCCGCCTCGGCCGCTGGAAGCAGAAGGTCGTCTGACCGCCCGCGCCGGGGCGGCGCGGGCTCGAGCGTTTGGCACAAGACTTGCTCCGGACGCTGGCGACAGCGATTCGAACAAAGGAGTCCGCCATGGCCATCGCGAAGGTCATCGAGCTTTCGTCGGCATCCCCGGAGAGCTTCGAGGATGCGATCCGTAAAGGTCTCGAGCGCGCAGCAAAGACCGTCGAGAACATCCAGGGTATCTGGGTCAACGAGCAGCACGTGAAGGTCGACAACAACAAGATCACCGAGTGGCGCGTGAACATGAAGGTCACCTTCGTGCTGAACGACTGAGCGCAGCGACGGCACCGGCGGGTTCACACGGGTCTCGAGCCCGCCGGCTGCCGCCTCTTCCGGTCGTCCCGTTTTCGGCTAGAATCGGGCCGGGGGTATTGCAGAGCTTTCGGCGATTCTAAAGACATATTCGACAAAGGACGCTCCGCACGTCGCGAAGGCCGCATACTGGAAAGAGCTGCTGACGAAGTACGTCACGCCGCTCGAGTTCACGCCGAGCGAGACGTTGCGCTTCGATGCGCAGTTTCGCGTCGACTCGATCGGTCCATTGTCGATCCGTAGGACGGTCTCGATGCCGGCCCGGATCGACGTCACGGAGCAGCACGTCGCAGGCGTCGTGGAGCAGCGCTTCTTTCTGGTCATGCCGGTCGAAGGCCGCGTGCGTTTCGTGCACTACGGCCGCGAGGACGAGCTCGAGCCGGGTGATTTCGTTCTGTTCGATGGGATCGCGACGGGAAGGCTCGAGTTCGACGAGCCGAATACGTCCCTTCATCTCGTGCTGTCGCCGAACGAGCTCCGTACGCGGCTGCCGAATCCCGAGAACGTCTGCGGCCTCAAGGTGTCGAGGGACGGGGACTTCGGCCCCGTCGTGCGCAGTATCCTCGAGGACGTCTGGCGTCAGGTCGAGCGCGGCTTCGCCCAGGAGCACGGACCGACGATCGCGAAGAACATGCTCGACGTGATCGCGACCGCGTACTCGCTGCAGCACGGCAAGCGGTTCAGCGAGTCCGCGTCGGTCGCCGAGCGCCGCGCCCACATCAAGCGCTTCATCGAGGCGCGGCTGCGCGACCCGAACCTGAGCGCATCCTTCGTCGCCGACTATTTCGGCGTGTCGACGCGATACGTCAGCATGCTGTTCGAGAAGGAATACGAGCCGGTGTCGGCCTACATCCAGCGGCGCCGCCTCGAGGAGTGCGCCCATCAGCTCGCGAGCCCGGAGTGGCAGACCTTCAGCGTGACCGAGATCGCGCGAGCGTGGCGCTTCGTGAACCGGGCGCACTTCTCGCGAGTTTTCAAGAAGCACTTCGGCGTGAGCCCGACGGAGTATCGCCGGCTTCGCCGCGCACGAGGGCCGGATTGACATCGGCCCGCTACGACGACACGAGAAGGAAGAAAGACAACGACACCTGCGCGCACCGCTTCCGGCCGCGCATCCTTGCCATGGAGAGAACGATGACCCGTCCCTACTTCGCCGCCTGGCTGATCGCCGCCGCGGCGCCTTGCGCCGTCTTCGCCCAGACGACCGACGAGTTCGTGCCGGTCACGGACGAGATGCTGCAGAACCCGGATCCCGCCGACTGGCTGATGTGGCGGCGCACGCTCGACAACTGGGGCTACAGCCCGCTCGATCAGATCAATCGCGACAACGTGCGTGAGCTGCAGCTCGCATGGTCGCGCAGGCTCGCGGACGGCGACCAGGAAGGCACGGCCCTCGTGTACGACGGCGTGATGTACTTCCCGAACCCGTTCGACATCACGCAGGCGATCGACGCCGTGACCGGCGATCTGATCTGGGAGTATCGGCGGCGCGTGCCCGACGACGTCGGCGAGTACTTTCCCGCGCCCGGCACGAACCGCAACATCGCGATCTACGACACGCTGATTCTCGACAACGGCGCCGACGGCTACGCCTATGCGATCGACGCGCGAACCGGGCAGCTCGTATGGGAGAGCCTGATCCTCGACTATCGCATGGGCGCGAAGAACAGCTCGGGTCCGATCGTCGTGAACGGCAAGGTCATCTCGGGCCGAAGCTGTGAGCCCGAGGGCGGCCCGGAGGCGTGCGTGGTCACCGCGTTCGACGCGAAGACCGGCAGGGAGCTCTGGCGCACGCGCACGATCCCGAAGCCCGGCGAGCCCGGCGACGAGACCTGGGGCGGCGTGCCGTACGAGGAGCGCGTGCATGTCGGCATGTGGATGGTGCCGAGCTTCGATCCGGAGCTGAACCGCATCTACGTCGGCACGTCGGTCACCGCGCCGGCGCCGAAGTTCATGCTCGGCGGCAACGACGAGCAGTACCTCTATCACAACTCGACGCTTGCGCTCGACGCCGACACCGGCGAGATCGTCTGGTACTTCCAGCACGTGGTCGATCACTGGGATCTCGATCATCCGTTCGAGCGGCTCCTGATCGAGACCGAGGTCGCGCCCGATCCGGACTCTGTCCGCTGGATCAGCCCGCGTGTGCGCCCCGGCGAGCGGCGCAAGGTCATTACCGGTATCCCCGGTAAGCCGGGGCTCGTCTACACGCTCGACCGCGAGACGGGCGAGTTCCTGTGGGCGCGCGAGACGATCGAGCAGAACGTGATCGCGGACATCAACGTCGAGTCCGGCGCGTCCACCGTGAACCCCGAGACGATCTTCACCGCGCCGGGACAGGAGAAGCTGATCTGCCCGAGCACGAACGGCGGCAAGAACTATCCTTCCGGCACGTACAGCCCGCTGACGGGCCTGATGTACTTCCCGCTGCAGAACACGTGCATGCGATCGGTGTCGATGACCGACGAGGACAGCATCGAGTCGCTCTACGCGATCAGCAACCGCGTCATCATCACGCCGGGTCAGGAGAACGTCGGCACGATCGAGGCGATCTCCGTATCGACGGGCAAGACCGCGTGGAAGCACGAGCAGCGCGCCGGCACGCTGTCGTTGATGTCGACGGCAGGCGGGCTTCTCTTCGGCGGCGACGTCGCCGGGCGCTTCCGTGCGTACGATCAGGAAACCGGCGAGATCCTGTGGGAGGTGAACCTCGGCGCGCCGGTCAACGGTTATCCGATCACGTACGCCGTCGACGGCAAGCAGTACGTCGCCGTCAGCACGGGCGGCTCCGGCCTCGCGTTCGGCCTCGCGCGGCTCGCACCCGAGATCCGGCCGGGCACGGGCAATCAGCTCTACGTCTTCAAGCTGCCGGACTGAGGCGCCCGTCCCGGGCTTCGCTCCGCCGTTCGACCGACGGCCCGGCCGGTCGAACGGCCGAAGGCCGGGCCATTTGCCCGGCCTTCCGTTCGGCGGCACGAATCGTCAAAGGACGATGAAGAGCCGCTGATTACCCCGCTGGACACGCAGCGCGACGGCTTCGCGCGGACCCACCGAGCGCAGCGCGCGCGACAGGTCGTCGACCGAGCGGACCGTCGTCCGATTCACGCCAGTGATCACGTCGCCGGGCTGGAGCCCCGCCCTCGCCGCACGGCTCGTCGGATCGACGTTCGCGACGAGCACGCCTTCGACGTTGCGGTAGCGGGGATCGGACCGGTCGACGTTGCGGAGATCCACGCCCTGCAAGCGGTCCATAGCGCCCGACGGTGCGCCGCCGCGCGCCGCCGTCTGTGCCCCGGGATCAGCGCCGATCGTCGCCTCGACCGTGCGGCGTGAACCGTCGCGGACGTAGCCGATCCGGACTTGGGTGCCGACGCGCATCAAGCCGATCCTGAGCCTCAGGTCATCGGCGTCACGGATGTCCGTGCCGTCGACCGCGATGATCACGTCGCCGGCCTCGAGGCCCGCTCGCTCCGCGGACGAGCCCGGCTCGACCTGCGTGACCAGCGCGCCGTGGTCGACACCGAGCCCGAGCGCCTGGGCGAGCGCCGGCGTCACCGTCTGAATGATCACGCCGAGCCTGCCGCGGCTGACCTCGCCGTATTCGATCAGCTGATCCATGATGCTGCGCGCGACGTTGGACGGCACCGCGAAGCCGATGCCGACATTGCCGCCCGCCGGGGAGACGATCGCCGTGTTGATGCCGACGAGGAGACCGTCCATCGTGATCAGCGCGCCGCCCGAGTTGCCCGGGTTGATCGACGCATCGGTCTGGATGAAGTCCTCGTAGCCCTCGGCGATGATGTTCGTCCGGCGACCGAGCGCGCTGACGATGCCCGACGTGACGGTCTGTCCGAGCCCGAACGGATTGCCGATCGCGACGACGAAATCACCCACCTCGAGCTGGCTCGAGTCGCCCATAGGCACGTCGGTCAGGCCGTCGGCCTCGATCCTGAGCAACGCGATGTCCGTGCGCTCGTCGCTGCCGATCAGCTCCGCCTCGAACTGCCGTTGATCGTGCAGCGTGACGATGATCGTCGTCGCGTTGCTGACCACGTGATGGTTCGTGAGGATGTAGCCGTTCATCGCGTCGACGATGACGCCCGAGCCGACGCTCTGCCGACGCTGCGTGCTCGGCACGTCCGGGATCCCGAAGAAGCGCCGGAAGAACGGATCCCGGAAGAAAGGATCCTCGAGCAGCGGGCTGCGGATCGGGACCTCGGACTCCACCTGGATATTGACGACCGCCGGCGTGACCTTCTTCAGCATCGGCGCGATCGTCCATTCGTCGTTCTTGCGCGCGCCGAGCGGCACCTGCGCGAACGCTGCAGGCGCGGCCATGGCAAGCGAGAAGACGACCAGCGCCAGAACCCGGATCGACTGCATTCTCACGATCGCTGTCCTCTATTGCCGTGCGGATAGCGAGAGATTTATGAGGGGAGCGGCGGGATTTCAAGACTGGGCAGTGCGAGAGCCGTCCGACTCGGGCCCCGCATCGCGCATCCTGAACCGGCATGTGCGCCCGCCGCGGACCATGCACTCGACGTGCTCGATCTCGGTCCCGAGCAGCGCGCCGAGCAGCGCGAGATCAAGACGGCACACCTCCGGATGCTCCGCGGCGAGATCGTGGTAGACGCAGTTGCGCGCGTCGATCTCGGGCCGCCCGTCGACGCTCGCCGCGCGCGCCGCGTAGCCGAGCTCGTTCATCAGGGCCGCGACGATCCGCATGCGCTGGGCGTCGTCGGCCGCGCCGTCGAGGCGGTGCGCATAGCGCTTCGCGAGGTCCGTGCCGAGCTCCGTGAGCACGCGCACGAGCCCGTCGGCGCCGAGCGACTGCTTCATGCCGCGGATCATGAGCTCGGAGAAGAACGCGTACTGCTTCGGAAAGAGATGAACGCCCTTGTTCGTCAGGCGCCACGCGTAGCCCGGCCGTCCGCCCTGAGACGGCCGCATCAGTTTCTCGAGGTAGCCGTCGCGCTCGAGAGCGCTCAGGTGCTGATGCACGGCGCTCCGCGAGATGCCGAGCGACTCGGCGAGCTCGTCGGCGCTCCGGCCCTCCTTCCATTCGAGGAGCGACGTCAACAGCGCCCGCTGCCGCGCACCCAGCGCTTCGATCGTCGGGATGTGCATGCCGCTGATTATCCGCCGTGTTGGGCAATAAGCAACTTTGTCAATTTTTTTCTATACGAAGTAGAACCTTCGGCGCCGGTGCCGGCACTCATGACGTGGCGCTCAGTGCGCAGATCGAACCCATCACCCGCTTGGAGAGATCCGCCATGGCCAAAACCGTCCGAATCCGCCGCCGCACCGCGCTCGTCTTCGTCGCCGCGTGCCTCGCCGCTACCGCCGCCGAATCCCAGCGCCCAATGGGCGACTGGCCGCCGCACGCAGCGGAGCGCCGCGGTCCCCCGGACTTCGCGTCGCCTCGCTTCGCGCGGAGCGACGACATGAACATCCTGCTCGAAGCATGGGCCACGCTCGAGCAAGGCCGGCGCACGTTCCGCTACGACAACTTCGGGAACGAGGTCTTCTGGGGCGACCGGCTGAGGCTCCACGAGGCGATTGCCGGCGCCCCAAACGGCGGCGTCGGGCCGGGCGTCAGCCCCGCTGCAGCGCTCGAGCTCGGGCTCAAGGTCGACGTCGAGGCACTGCCCGACTCGCTCGTACGGGACCTGCGCCGCGGCAGGGTCGATCTCGACGACCCCGCAGTCACGGTCGCGCTCTTGTCGCTCGACGCGGTCGTCGGCGTGCGCGGCTTCGTCGAGGAGGGGCGCCTCACGTCGATCGGCATCACGTGCGCCCTCTGCCACAGCACGGTCGACGACTCGTTCGGACCCGGGATCGGCCGCCGGCTCGACGGGTGGGCGAACCGCGACCTCGACGTCGGCAAGATCATCGCGGCCGCGCCGAGCCTCGACCCGTTCGTGCAGCTGCTCGGCCTCGACGCCGACTCGATCCGCGCGGCGCTCGAGAGCTGGGGCCCCGGCAAGTTCGACGCGCACTTGATCCTCGACGGGAAGTCTCAGCCGGTGCTGATTCCGCCCGCATTCGGACTCGCCGGCGTCAACCTGCACACTTCGCTCGGCTGGGGCTCGGTGACGCACTGGAACGCGTTCGTGGCGGTCCTCGAGATGCAGGGGCAAGGCACGTTCTACGATCCGCGGCTGAACGATCCGACGCAGTATCCGGTCGCCGCGCGGAACGGATTATTCGAAGTCCGGCCGGACGAGGATCTCGTGACGTCGAAGCTCGGACCGCTCCACCTCTACCAGCTCGCGATCTCGGCGCCGCGGCCGCCGAAGGGATCGTTCGATCGCGCGGCCGCAAAGCGCGGCGAAGCGATCTTCAACGACAAGGCGCGCTGTGCGCAGTGTCACGTTCCGCCGCTCTTCACGGAGCCCGGCTGGAACATGCATCGCTTTGACGAGATCGGCATCGACCGCTCGCATGCGGAGCGCGGCCCCGAGCAGGAGTACTACCGGACGACGCCGCTCTCCGGCCTCTGGACGCACACGCGCGGCGGTTTCTATCACGACGGACGCTTCGCGACGCTCGAAGACGTCGTCGCGCACTATGACGGCGTCTTCGGCCTCGGGCTTTCGTCCGCGGAGAAGGCGGACCTGATCGAGTACCTCAAGTCGCTGTAGCGGACGACGCGGCCTCGAGCGGCGGTCACGCGCCGCCGCTCGCGCTCGCCTTCACCGCAGCCGCACCCACGATACCGGTCCGCCGCACGAAGTCGCCGAACGGCTCGCCGGGCCTGCGCGCCTGCGCGTAGTCCGCGAGGATCCGGTCGAGCGTCGCAAGGATCTCGGCCTCCGGCAGGTTCGGCGCATAGAGCTCGTTCAACCTCTCGCCGGTGAGCCCGCCGCCTAGGAACAGGGCGTAGCGGCCAGGCGCCCTGCCGACGAGCGCGATCTCGGCAAGATAGGGCCGCGCGCAGCCGTTCGGGCAGCCGGTGATCCTGAGCAGGATCTCGTCGTCGGCGAGCCCGTGCTTCTCGAGGATCGGCTCGAGCTTTGCGAGGAACTCGGGCAGATAGCGCTCGGATTCCGCCATCGCGAGCCCGCACGTCGGCAGCGCGACGCACGACATCGCGTTCCGCCGCAACGGCGAGAGCTTCGCGTAGAAGTCGAGCCCATGCTCTGCGACGATGCGGTCGATGTCGTCGACGTGCGCGGGATCGACGCCCGCGATGATCACGTTCTGATTCGCCGTCAAACGGAAATCGCCGCCGTGAATCCTCGCGAGCGCATTGATCCCCGTGCGGAACCGCTGCTCGCCGGTGTCGACGACGCGTCCCGAGGGCACGAAGAGCGTCAAGTGCATCCGCCCGTCGTCGCCCCGCACCCAGCCGAGCCGGTCTCCGGTCGTCGTGAACTTGAACGGCTTCGGCGGCTCGAGCGGAAAACCGAGCCGGCGCGCGAGCTCCTCCTTGACCCAATCGATACCGCGGTCGTCGATCGTGTATTTGAAGCGCGCGTGCATGCGGTCGCTGCGGTCGCCGTAGTCGCGCTGAATGCCGACGACGTGCTCGGCGACGGCGACGACATCCGGAGCCTTGCAGTACCCGATCGTCGTCGCGAGCCGCGGATACGTCTTCGGATCACCGTGGGTCATGCCGAGGCCGCCGCCGACCGCGACGTTGTAGCCCGTGATCTCGTTGCCGCGCGCGATCGCGATGAAGCCGAGGTCCTGCCCGAAGACGTCGATGTCGTTGAGCGGCGGCACGACGAAGCCGACCTTGAACTTGCGCGGCATGTACGCCTTGCCGTAGATCGGCTCCTCGTCGTCGCGCGGCGGGGCCTTGGGCTCGCCCCGCCAGATCTCGCCGTACGCGCCCGTCTTCGGCGTCAGACGGTCGACGACCTCGAGCGCCTTCTCGTACGCGATGCGGTGAAGCGCGGACTGCTCGGGCAGCGGCGTGATCACGACGTTACGGTTCACGTCGCCGCACGCGGCGATCGTCGTCAACCCCGCGTCGGCGATCGCGCGCATCGCGGGCTTCACATTCTTCTTGACGACGCCGTGCAGCTGGATCGATTGGCGCGTCGTCAGACGCACGCTGCCGTTGCCGTAGCGGTTCGCGATCTCGTCGACGGCGAGCCACTGCTCCGTCGTCATCACGCCGCCCGGCACGCGAATCCGGATCATGAAGATGTACGCCGGCTCGAGCTTCTGCTCCGCACGCTCGTGGCGGATGTCGCGATCGTCCTGCTGATACATCCCGTGGAACTTGAGGAGCTGGCGATCCTCCTCGGTCACGGCGCCCGTCACGGGATCGGCCAGCGACACCTCGATCGTGCCGCGCAGGAACCGACTGTTGCGCTTGATGTGCTCGACCTCGGAAAGGGGCTTTTCCGTGCTCACTCGCTTCCCCGTTTTCGCTCGAAGAGTCGGCCGTACGAAGCAGCAAATCGATCAATACACGTCGCGCTGATAACGCTTCGCGGCCTTCAGCGCCTCGACGTATTCCTCTGCCGCGTCGGCCGATTTGCCGCCCGCTTCACGCACCACGCTCACGAGCGCCGCGTGCACGGCCGGCGCCATGTGCTCGGCCTCGCCGCAGACGTAAACGTGCGCACCCTGCTCGAGCCAGTCGTACAGCGTCTTCGCTTCCTCGGCGATCCGGTTCTGCACGTAGACCTTGTGCGCCTGATCGCGCGAGAACGCGACCGTCAGGCGGGTCAGCAGCCCTTCCTTCCGATAGCGCAGCCACTCGAGCTGATATAGGAAATCCGAGTGCATCGTGCGATCGCCGAAGATCAGCCAGTTCCGGCCGCGCGCGCCGTGCACGCCGCGGTGCTGCAGGAACGCGCGATACGGCGCGACGCCGGTCCCGGCGCCGATCATGATCACGGGCACATCGCCATCCGCCGGCAGCCGGAAGTGGTCGTTCGGCTCGACGTAAACGCGCACCTCGGCCGTCGGACCGGCGAGGAAGCCGGACGCCGCACCCCAGTGCGCGCGGCCGAACCGCTCGTACGCGACGACACCCACGGTGAGGTGCGCTTCGTCCGGATTCGCGTCGAGGCTCGACGCGACGGAATAGAGCCGCGGCGTCAGCTTGCGCAACGTATTGACGAACTGCTGAGGGGTGAGCTCCGCGGGATGCTCGGCGACGACGTCAACGACCTGCCGCACCTCCAGATACGCCGTCGCGTCGGACGTTTCGAGCAGCGCCGCGAGCGCTTTCGCATTCGCGACCTCGGCATAGGCCTTCGCGAAGCCGCGGCTCGCGTTCGTGATCTCGAGGCGCTGCGTTAATGCGTCACGCAGCGCGAGCGCCTCTCCGCCGACGCGGACCTCGGCATCACCATCGAGCGCAAGCACTTCGAGCAGCGCGTCGACGGACTCGGGCCGGTTCTCCGGCCAGACGCCGATCGCGTCGCCCGGCTCGAAGACCAGCCCCGAGCCTTCGAGCGACAGCTCGATATGGCGCACGTCCTTCGTCGAGCCGCGGCCCGTGATCTTCTGGTTCACGAGCACCTCGGCCGGGAACGGGTTCGCACGCGAATGCACGGGCGCCGCGCTGCCGCCGCGCACGACCTCGAGCTGCGCGACGCGGCGCGTCTCGCCGCGCTCCGCCTCGATCTTCGCGACGAGCGCGTCGCGCCATGCGTCGGCCGCGTCCTCGAAATCGACGTCGCAGTCGACGCGGTCGTGCACGCGCTTCGCGCCGAGGGCCTCGAGCCGGGCGTCGAGCGCGCGTCCGACCGAGCAGAAGTCCTCGTAGCTCGAATCACCGAGCGCGAGCACCGAGTAGCGGAGCTGCTCGAGCCTCGGCGCACGGTCGCTCATCCAGAACTTGAAGAACGCCTCGGTGCCCTCCGGCGGATCCCCGAGCCCATGCGTTGCGACGATGAACGTCGCCTGCTCGACACGCCGCAGGCTCTTCGGGTCGAAGTCGCGGAGATCGACGAGCTCCGTAGCGACCCCTATGTGATTGAGACGCTGCTCGACGGATTGCGCGACACGTCGACTGTTGCCAGTCTCCGTCGCGTAGAAGATCGTCCACCGAGCCGCCGGCGCGTCGTGCTGCTGCGGCGCCGGCGCCGCCGCGTTCGCAGCGGCCGCCCGTCCGGCAGCGAGCCCGGCGAGATATCCGCTCGTCCAGATGAGCTGCTCGCGATCGAGGTGACCGACGACCTCGTCGAGCCGCTTCAATGTCTCCGCTGGGACGGAAGGCGGAACGGCGTCCGCTCGAACTGCCGACATGAAACCGCTTCTTCGTGGAGGTGGCGGGCCATACTATTTTCGGTACCGTGGTGCGTGAACGTAGAAAGATGCATCGCGGTATATCCAAAGCGAATTTGCGCGAATAACCGACGAAAACAGGCGCGCGACGCTTTTAGTATCGATAATCTCGATGTTCGCATTCGATCGCATCGATGGCGTGCGCGAGATCGCGCGCAAATGCGCACGGATGGAATGAAGTTGACTTGTAGCGTCGAACTGCCGAATCTGCGCCGCTCGACGTTGCCCGTTTCGAGAAATGGATACCGAGCTCGCACGCACGTTCCTGTCCGTCGTCGCCGCCGGCAACTTCGTGAAGGCCGCGGAGAAACTCTGCGTGACCCAATCGACGGTCAGCGCACGGATTCAATCTCTCGAGCAGCAGCTCGGCTGCCGACTGTTCGAGCGCAACAAGGCCGGCACGACGCTGACTCCGGCGGGGCGGCTGTTCCAGAAGCACGCGGCCGCGCTGCTGCGCACGGTCGAGCGCGCGCGGCAGGACGCAGGTATCGCGCAGGGCTTCCGCGCGTCATTGACGATCGGCGGGCGCATCGGGGTCTGGGAAGGACTGTTGCTGCCGTGTCTCGCGCACCTGCGCAAGACGGCCCCGGAGATCGCGATCCGCGCTGAAATCGGCTTCGAGGAGGACTTGATGCAGGGGCTCGTCGAGGGCCGGGTCGACATCGCCGTCCTCTACTCTCCGCAGAGCCGCCCCGGGCTGATCGTCGAAAGGCTCGCGGACGAGGAGCTCCTGCTCGTGTCGACGCGTGCGGACGTGTCGGCACCCGGCGAGGCGGACTACGTTTACGTCGACTGGGGACCCGAGTTCTACGCGCGCCATCAAGCGAGCTTCCCGGAGTTCATCGCGTCCGGGCTCACGGTGAATGTCGGGTGGCTCGGCCTGCAGCACGTGCGTGCGGCCGGTGGGTCCGGCTATTTCCCGCGACGGCTCGTTGCCGCGGATCTCGCCGCCGGCCGGCTCCACGCGTCGAGTGACGCGCCGCAGCTTCGTTTGCCGATCTACGTCGTTTATCCGGAAGATCGCGAGCACGACGTGTTCGATCCGGTCCTCGCCCGCATTCGGAAGGCGGCGCAGGCCGGGTCGTAGCTCGCACCCAGGCCGCGACCGGGTCATTGACGCCCCATGTGTATTAGTGTACCTATACACCAATGAGCTAGCGGCCAAGCGATGGTCGCGCACATCAGATGTTCATCCTGAATCCGCAGTCCGGCACTCCGATCTATCGCCAGCTGATGGATCAGGTGCGGCGTCTCGTCTCGAGCGGGCAGCTCCCGCCCGGGACGCCGCTGCCGTCGGTGCGCGAGCTCGCGCTCGAGCACGCCGTCAATCCGATGACGATCTCGAAGGCCTATCACCTCCTCGAGCTCGAGGGCGTTCTCGTGCGCAATCGCGGCAAGCCGATGACGGTGGCCGCACGGGCCCGCAACGCGGCGCCGCGCGAGCAACGCCGCCGGCAGCTCGACGCGTCCGTCGCGGAGCTCGTGCTCGCCGCGAAGCAGCTCGAGCTCGAGAAAGAAGACATCGTCACGCTCATCGACGAGCACTGGGAGAACGAAGATGCGCGAAGCGGTCGTCAGCGCCGAAAAACTTAGCAAGTCGTTCGGACACAAAGAGGTGCTGCGCGGGATCACTGCAACCGCCGAGCCCGGCGACGTGATCGGCGTGCTCGGCAAGAACGGCGCCGGCAAGACGACGCTGCTCGAGGTGCTGCTCGGCTTCGGCCCGCCGACGTCCGGCAGCGCGAAGGTATTCGGCGAGGACAGCATGCATCTCTCGGAGCGCGCGAAGGCGCGGATCGGCTTCGTCCCGCAACAGGACGAGCTGATCGAGATACTGACCGGCGCGCAGCACGTGAAGGTGACCTCTTCGTTCTATCGCGTCTGGGATCACGCGCTGACGAGCCGGCTCGTCTCCGAATGGGAGATCCCGATGGACCGCGCGATCGGCAAGCTCTCGCCCGGCGAGCGGCAGAAGCTCGCGCTCGTGCTCGCGCTCGGCCACCGTCCGGATCTGCTCGTGCTCGACGAACCCGTCGCGAGCCTCGATCCCATCGCGCGGCGCGCGTTCCTCAAGCAGCTTCTCGACATCACGGATGACGAGCACCGCACCGTGCTCTTCTCGTCACACATCGTCTCGGACCTCGAGCGCGTCGCGAACAGGATCTGGATCCTGAGGGAAGGCGAGCTGATCTGGCAGGGCGAGCTCGACGCGCTGAAGGAGTCGGTCGTGCGGCTGCACGTTCGCGGCCGACGCGAGCTCGCGGGCAGCCTCGGCATTCCGAACGCGCTCTCCGAGCGCATTCACGGCACGCACGCGACCGTCGCCGTCGCAGCGTGGGACCCGGCCGAGCAGGCCCGTCTCGCGGCCCGTCTCGACGCCGACATCGAAGCGGAGCCGCTCGGGCTCGAGGACATCTTCGTGGAGCTGCACGGTTGAGCTTGCTGAACGTCACGGCCCGCGACGTCATGGCGCGCTTCGCGCGACACGGAGCATCCCCATGCGCGCGACGCTGACTCTGGCCGCGCTTCATTTCACGACGTTCCCGACACAGCGCGCGCTGATGCAAGCCGGCGCGGTGCTCGTCGCGCTCGGCGGAACGTTGACGTTCGGCGGCCTTGCAGGCGCCCTCCTCCCCCTGGTCGGCGCCGTCACGCTCCTCGGCGCGGTGCTGCTGCTCGTACCTCTCGCCGCGACGCTCGGCCTCGTGTTCCGCATGCTGTCGCTGCCGAGGACGCATCGACTGCTGCCGTTCTTCCGCCGGCGCATGCTCGCCGCGACCGGACTCGTGCTCGCAGCCGCGACCGGGGCGACCGCCTGGCTCGTGTCCTCGTCCGACGGGCTCGCGTTATCGGCGTCGATCGCATACACGGCCGTCGCCTGGAGCACGTTGCTGTGGTTGCCGTTCTTCGGCCAGCGGGGGCTCGCGGCGCTCGTGCCGGTCCTGCCTGCAGCGTGGATCGCGCAGCGCGTCTTCGGGCTCGGCGTCGACGACGTGCCGCCGCTCGCCGTCGGCATCGGGCTCGCGGCGGCGTGGGGCGCGTTCGCGGCATGGTATCTGCGCGCGGGGCCGCTCGACGCGCTCGCGCCGCATCGTTCGGTGCGGCTGCTCGGAGCGCCGTCCGCAACGAGGGACGGGGCGCGTCCGCGCGGGCTGTCCGCGGCCGAACGAACGGACCTCTACGTTCACGGCTCGCCCGCGCTTTTCGGGCCGCGAGCGAAGGCCATGCGCTACGCGATCGAGCTCTGCTCCGTCGGCGTCATCTATCTCGTGCTCGGTACGATCGAGCTCGCGAGCGCCGTCCGTGCAGCGTTCGCGACGCCGTTCGCCGCTGCAGTGCTCGCTTTTCCCGTCGCGCTCGCCGCGGCTGCGCGTGCGCGTCGCCTGTGGCTCCGCGCGCCTCTCGGCCGAGCCGGTCTCCTCGGCACGGTCGAGCGGGCGCTCGTGCGAAGCGAGCCCGCACGTTTGACGGCCTTTGCGACCGCAATCGTCGTCGTTCACGCGTCGCTCGCCGGCATTGCGCCCGGGCAAGTCGTCGCGATCGTGCTCGCCGTCGTCACGACGGCCGCATCCGGCACATTCGTCGGCCTGATGATCCCGTCGCGAACACGCCTTGTGGACTGGGTCGTCGGCGGCGCATACGGGCTGACCGCGCTCGTCGGCGCGGTCGCGGCGGCCGTCGCGCGCACCGACGTCCTGCTCGGTATCGCGTGCGTGCTAGCGGCGGGCGCAGCGCTCTGCAGGCTCGCGGCGCAGCGCCGCTGGCGCCGCATCGATTGGCTCGTCCTGCGCGCGCGACGAATCGAACGAGGCACGTGACAG
>CAZKNH010000007.1:45546-62205 GCA_964553875.1 uncultured Gammaproteobacteria bacterium
CCGCATCGATTGGCTCGTCCTGCGCGCGCGACGAATCGAACGAGGCACGTGACAGCGGCCGTCCTCGGCTGCTATCTGGGTCTCGCTATGGCGCGGCTGGCCGGATCGCGGGCGCTCAGGACCACTCCGAAGTCGGAGCGGGGGCCTCCGCCCACGTTCCGGCAACCCTTGAAAAATCCCGCACCGTCCCCACAGGGCCACGAATCACCGGCCCGTCACCGGCCGGCGAACAAGCAAGAAACGGTAGACCCGTCAAACCTGTGTGACAGGAGGTAGCGATGAGAAGGCAACACTCGACGCTGAACGCTGTCAGGGGAGGATCCGCGCTGGGCTTCGGCCTCCTCGCCCTCGTCTGCTCAGGCCTCGTGGCGGCGGAAGCGTCCGACAAACCCCAGTCGTACACGTGGTCGGCGGAGCTCGTCGAGTTCGACGCGCCGAACCGTAAAGCGACCGTCAAGGCGCGGGTCGTCGGCGAACGCGAGAACGTGAGGACCGACTCGCTGAACGAAGGCGACCAGGCGATGCTGACGTGGTCCGGCATCACGTACGGCGCGGGCATCCGGGCGCTCGAGCCCGGCAACCAGTCGAGCTTCGATCGAATGAGCATGCCGGTGGAGTTCGTCGCCGAGGAGAACGGACACATCGTGTTCCGCGTCGAGATCCCGGCCGAGAACGTCGACAAGATCGCCGCGCTCGAAGCGGGCCAGTGGGTCACCGCGCAGTCCAACCACCAGTCGACTGCCGCTGGGGAGGCGGTCCTCTCGATGAGGCCGTACGGCGATGTCGAATAAGGCCGTGCTTCGTAGCGCGCTCATCGCGGCGGGCGCGCTCGCGGCGGCGAGCATCGCGTTCGCGCAGAACCGTCTGCCCGACGTCGACCGCTTCACCGCGACGACCGTCGCGATGACGCCGGCCGACATCGAGCTCAGGATCGACGTGCGTGAGTGGTCCGACGAGGCGGGCCGGGCCGCGGTCGTCGCGGCGCTCGCCGAAGGGGGCGACGTCGCGGGCGCGCTGCGCGCCCTGCCGACGGTCGGCTACGTCTGGCGCAGCGATTCCGGTGTGGGCTACTCGGTCAAGTACGCGCATCGGATCGACACGCCGGAAGGCGAGCGGATCACGTTCGTGACCGACAAGCGCCTCGGCGCCTTCGATTTCAAGCCGTGGAAGGCCGAAGGCGTCGACGAGGACTCCGGCCTCGAGTACTCGGTGATCGAGCTCAAGCTCCCCGAGAACGGCACCGGAGACGGCACGCTGTCGCTCGCCGCAGAGGTGAAGCTCGATCGGGAAAACGGCCTCGTGCTGCTCGAGGCGCCGGCCGACGCGCCGCGTCTCTTGACCGACGTCAAGCTCGAGCCGAAGCCGTACTGGGCGCAGGGCTCGTGACCGGACGGAGGACGGCCGGCGCGTTCGCCGGCCGCCCTCCGCGGAAGCGTCGGAGCGTGCTCAAAGCGCCTCGTCTCCGGTCTCGCCGGTACGGATGCGCACGGCGTGCTCGAGATCGGAGACGAAGACCTTGCCGTCGCCGATCGAGCCCGTCGCCGCGGCCGAGATGATCGCTTCGACCGCCTGCTCGACGAGGTCGTCGGGAACCGCCGCCTCGATCTTCGTCTTCGGCACGAAGTCGACGGAGTATTCCGCGCCGCGGTAAAGCTCCGTGTGCCCCTTCTGGCGACCAAAGCCTTTGACTTCCGTGACCGTCAATCCCTGGACGCCGGCCTCGCCCAACGCCTGACGCACGTCTTCGAGCTTGAACGGCTTGATGATTGCCGTGACCCACTTCATTTGCTGCTACTCCTACCGGGCCGGGCGCCGCTGGGGCGGCCCGTTGCGTTGAGATCAAAAGACGACGCGCCTAGTGCAGCCTTTGTGCCATGGCCAGGAACGCTTCCAGTTCAATGAGTTAACGAAAAAGAACGCGGCCCCGCGCTCCGCGTTGGTGCGCGTCGCGCACCAACGAGGAGCAGCGGGGCCGCTCGACCGGGCTGGGCTCGCCCGCGGCGCGAGACCAGCGCGCGGCCGTGTGATCTCAGGCAAGGACCGGCCGGCTTCAGCCCATCGCCAAAGCCGCGCCGGCGACTACAGCTCGTAGGTCACGGCCTTCGTCTGCAGGAACGCCTCGAGCCCCTCGACACCGTGGAGCCGCCCGATACCGCTCTCGCGGTAGCCGCCCGTCTCGATCTCGGGGAAGAGCCGCGTGTGCGCATTGATCCAAACGCTGCCGCTCTTGATCGCCGCCGCCGCGCGCTGTGCACGCGCGAGGTCGCGTGACCAGACGCTCGCCGCGAGCCCGAAGCGGCTCGCATTCGCCTTCGCGATCGCTTCACCGTCGTCGTCGAAAGTCTGCACGCTGAGCACGGGGCCGAACACCTCGTCCGTCACGAGCGCCGAGCGCGGATTGCGCACGCGAACGAGGCTCGGCGTGATGAATGCCCCGGCCGCGAGCGGGCCGTCGGCCGGACGCCCTTCGAGCAGCACCTCGTCCGCTACTTTCGCGCCGCTGACGAGACGCCCGATGCGGTCGCGGCTCGGCAGATCGATCAACGGCCCGAGCTCGGTCGCGGGATCGTCGGCGAGGCCGAGCCGCACGTCACGAAGCCGCGCCAGCAGCTTCGCCTCGAGCGCCTCGGCGACGCGTCGATGCACGATCACGCGGCTCGCGGCGACACAGACCTGTCCCGCATGACTCAGCGCCGCGCGCACGATGCCTTCCGCGGCCCGATCGAGATCCGCGTCGTCGAAGACGACGCACGGCGCGCTGCCGCCGAGCTCGAGATTGAGCCGCTTCAACGTCGCGGACGCGGCCGCCATGATTTTCTTGCCGACCTCCGTGCTGCCCGTGTAGCTCAGCATGTCGACGTCGGGCGACGCGACGAGGAGCTTTCCCACCGCGTCGCCGGTCTCGACGAGCATGTTCACCGCGCCGCGCGGCAGCTCCTCGACGCCGGCGATCCGCTCGAACACCTTCCCGTTCACGAGCGCGGTTTGAGGCGCGGCCTTGACGACGGCCGTGCAGCCCGCTGCGATCACCGGCGCGAGCGAGCGGATCAGGAGCGCGATCGGCGCGTTCCACGGCACGATGATCGCGACGACGCCGACGGGCTCCCGGCGCAGCAACGTGTGGAGATTCGGCTCGAGCTCGATCGTGCGGCCGAACACATTCCGCGCGAGCCCCGCATAGTAACGGAGCTCCGAGACTGCGCCCGCGACCTCGTGCATCGCGTCGCGGATCGGCTTGCCGTTCTCGCGCGCGAGGTCCCACGCGAGCTCGGGCTTCACGGCCTCGATGCGCTCGGCGAGCGCGAGCAGCACTTGCGCGCGAAGACGCGGTTGCCGCGCCCACGTTCCGGTGTCGAAGACGCGCCGCGCGGCGGCGATCGCGGCTTCCGCGTCATCGGGACCCGCGTCCGCGAACTCGCCGAGCGTCTCGCCCGTGCCGGGATTCACGCTCGGCGCGGTCGCGCCGCTCGCCGAAGACCGCCACTCGCCGTCGATCCAATGCTTCGCCGTTTCGCTCACTGGTCTCCTCCTATGCCCGCCATCGCGCCGACGTCGAGCGCGGCGGGCGAGTCGAAACAGCATAAGGCGTTCCGCTCGTGCGCGGTCGACACGCGCGCGGCGCAAGGACCGCACCGCCGAGTTCAAGTCCGCCAGGGCTTGTGAGAACATCCTTTTTTGCGCCGTCGCATCAAGCACTTCAGGGAGGTGGAGAAGATGGGATTCGCACTGTCTTCGCTCGAGCTGAAAAGCTCGGCGTTCCTGCAGAACGGAGCCATTCCCCGCAAGCATACCGGCGAGGGCGAAGACGTCTCGCCGCCGCTCTCGTGGTCGCATCTGCCGGACGGCACGAAGTCGCTCGCATTGATTTGCCACGATCCCGACGCGCCGCTCGTGAGCCCCGGCTCGTACGGGTTCGTGCATTGGGTGCTCTACAACATCCCTGCGTCCGTCTCCGAGCTCCCCGAAGGCGTGCAAGGCTACACGAGCGGCCGCAACGATTTCGGTCACACGCGCTACGGCGGCCCGATGCCGCCGGAGCGCCATGGCGTGCACCACTACTACTTCTGGCTGCTCGCGCTCGATCGAGAGCTCGATCTTCCGGAGGGCCTCTCGATGTGGGAGCTTCTGGAACGCGTCGAGCCGCACGTGATCGGCATGAATCGCCTCGTCGGCACGTACGCGCGCGGCTGACCATGCTCACGAGACGCGACCTCTTCGCCTCCGGTCTTGCGGCCGTCGCGTGGGCCGGCGCGAGCCGCGTGCTTGCGCAGGCCACGGATCCCACGGATCTGACGCTCGCGGAAGCGTCGCGCATGATTCGCGCGCGGCTGCTCTCGCCCGTCGAGCTGACGGAGGCCTATCTCGCCGCGATCGACCGTTACGAGCCCGACGTCAACGCGTACATCACGATTACGCGCGAGCGCGCGCTCGAGCAGGCACATGCTTTAGAGGCGGAGCTCGCGAACGGACGCTGGCGCGGTCCATTGCACGGCGTGCCGATCGCGCTCAAGGACAACATCGACACGGCCGGCATTCGGACGACCGCCGCGGGCGCGGTATTCGCGGACCGCGTGCCGAGCGAGGACGCGGAAGTCGCGCAGAGGCTCGACGCGGCGGGCGCCGTGCTGCTCGGAAAGCTCAACATGCACGAGTACGCGTACGGCGGCACGTCGTCGATCACCCACTTCGGCCCGGTGCACAATCCGTGGAACCTCGCGCACATTCCGGGCGGATCTTCGGGCGGCTCCGCCGCCGCGGTCGCGGCGCGGATGTGCGCGGGCGCGCTCGGCACCGACACGCTCGCTTCGATCCGCTTGCCGGCCGCGTACTGCGGCGTCGTCGGCCTGAAACCGACGCACGGCCTCGCGAGTATCCGCGGGATCATCCCCGTGTCCGAATCGCTCGATCACGTGGGGCCGATGACGCGCACCGTCGCCGATGCGGCCCTGATGCTCGGCGCGATCGCGGGCTTCGATCCCCTCGATCCCGTGAGCATTCGCGCGCCGATACCTGATTATTCGGCGGCGATCTACCGCCGCGCGGCGACGCTCAGGATCGGCCTGCCCGGCGACCGTTATTTCGGCGCGCTCGAGCCCGACGTCGAGGCGGCGATCGACGAAGCGCTCGGCGTGCTCCGCAGCCTCACGGCCGAGACACGCGACATCACGATGCCCGAGCCGCCCGATTTTCCCGTGCTGCTGGCCGAGGCCTATGCGTATCACAAACCCTGGCTCGACGATCCCGAGACGCGTCGCCTGTACGACCCGGTCACGCTCGAGCGCCTGCTCGCGGCGGGCGAGTTCTCGACGGTCGAGTATTACGCTGCACGGCGCGAGCTCGCGCTCGCGCGCCGCGCGATCGACGGCGTCTTCGCGGACGTGGATCTGATCGTGACGCCGACCGCGCCGGGGCTGCCGGAGACGATCGCGAACGCGCAGAACCCTGCCGAAGCATCCGGCGCCGAGCCGTCGGTGCGGAACACGTATCCGTTCAATCTGTTTGGCATCCCGACGATCAGCGTGCCGTGCGGTTTCAGCCGCTCGGGGCTGCCGATCGGGGTGCAGATCAGCGGCCCTCGTCTCGGCGAGCTCGACGTGCTGACGCTCGCGCACGCGTACGAGCAGGCGACGGAATGGCACCGCCGCAAGCCTCCGCTGCTGGACGGCTGAGATCCTCGGAATGGAACTTGCATTTCGGCCGATCCGGCACACGCGAAACGAGGAGACCGGATCATGGAAAGGATCGAGAAGACCGTCGACGTGGATTGCCCGGTGCACACGGTCTACAACCAATGGACACAGTTCGAGTCGTTTCCGAAGTTCATGTCCGGCGTCAAGGACGTGCGACAGATCGACGACACGCACACGCATTGGCGCGCAGAGCTCTGGGGCAAGGAGAAGGAGTGGGACGCCGAGATCACCGAGCAGATCCCCGATCGGATCATCGCATGGCGTAGCATCTCGGGCGACGCGCCGAACGCAGGCACGGTACGCTTCGAGCCGTTACCCGGTGAGCGTACGCGCGTATACCTGATGATGGAATACGAGCCGCAAGGGCTCACGGAAAAGGTCGGAGACTCGCTCGGCGCGATGGGAATGAGCGTGCAACGCTCCGTCGACGGCTTCAAACGGTTCATCGAAAGCCGCGGCCGCGAGGAAGGCGGATGGCGCGGCGAGGTGCACGGCGGCGACCGCAAGCTTTGAGCGGGGCCTTTCGCCGGTCGGCGGGGCCTCGCGCGTCGTCGGTCGGCGGAGGTTAGTTGCGCGGCGCGCCGAGCGTCGGCGAGTCGAGCAGGGCCCGGGCGGCCTCTCCTATCGTGTCCAAGTGCTCCGTGCTGGCGAACACGCAGCGGGCGGAGAACGCGCCGACCACGAGCAGCGTCAGCGCATCGCCCAGCGCGTCCGGCTGCTGCGCGCCCATCTCCTTGCAGAGTGCACGAAAGCGCCGCGCGATCTCGTCGTGATGCTCACGGATGATGCGCGCCGCGGGGTGATCGTGATCGACCTCGACCGCCGTGTTCGCGATCGGACATCCTCTGTGGGCGGCCTTGTGGCAGATGCGATTCTCGAGCAGCTCGAACAACGCCTCGATCTGCGCGCGCGCGTTGCCGGCGTGCGGTTTGATCGTCGCGTCCCACCACTCCCAGAAGCGCCGCGTCTGATCCTCGAGACACGCAGCGACGAGCGCGTCCTTCGACTCGTAGAGACGGTATAGCGTCACCTTCGTCGTCTCGGCCTCGGCCGCAATCGCATCGACGCTGACCGCACGGATGCCGTGCCGGTAGAACAGGTTCTGAGCCGCGCGAAGGATGCGCTCCTTCGTGCATTGCGGCGGACACGAGCACTCGCTCGGACTCGCGAACGGCGGGGCCGTGTTTGAAATGACGTCGAAGGGTGTTGACATGAAACTTACCGGTTAGTTAACCTGCGATGTAACTAGACGGTATAGTAACAGAAGCGTCACACCCCGCCCATAGTGTCGAGATTCGGCTTCCCGAAACGACCATCCGGAGCCCCGACGCTTTCGTGACTAGCACCGTCGCCGCACATGGACCGGATTGTAACCCCCGATACGAAAAAGGATTACCCGATGAGATCGCATTCCGTCGCGTCACTCGTCCCGTCGCTCGTCGCCGTCGCCGTGCTCGCCGGCTGCACGAGCGGGGAAGCCGGGGACCCCGTTTCCGCGCCGCCGCCGCCGACCGTCAGCGCCGCGGAGGTCGCGATCCGAGAGCTTCGCGACTGGGCGGACTTCACCGGCCGGCTCGAAGCCGCGAGCCACGTCGAGGTGCGTCCGCGCGTCGGCGGATACATCGAATCCGTGCACTTCGACGAGGGCGGCCGAGTCTCGCGCGGGGATCTGCTGTTCACGATCGATGCGCGCCCGTACGAAGCCGAGGTCGCGCGGCTCGAAGCGGAACGCGCCCGCGCGAGGGCGCAGCTCGAGCTCGCGCGTACGTATCGCGATCGCGCCGAGCGCCTGCTCGCGGAGCGGGCGACGTCGCGCGAAGAGTACGAGCAGCTCGTCGCGGACGCGGAGGTCGCGGAGGCGACGCTGCGCTCCGTCGAGGCCGCGCTCGAGGCGGCGAAGCTCGATCTCTCGTTCACGCGCGTCACCGCGCCGATCGACGGGCGCGTATCGCGCGCGGTCGTGACACCGGGCAACCTCGTCGACAGCACGACGCTGCTCACGACGGTCGTCGCGGATGATCCGATTCACGCGTACTTCGACGTCGACGAGCACACATACCTCGAGCTGATGCGCGGCGCCGCGACCAAGCCCGCGTCGACGGACGCGAAAGGGCATCCGCATCACGCGGAAGGGCTCGTCGTGTTCGTCGGCCTCGCGAACGAGCAGGGCTTCCCGCACGTCGGACGGCTCGACTTCATCGACAACGAGGTCGATCCCGAGCAGGGCACGATCCGTGCGCGCGCGGTGCTCGAGAATCCGGACGGGCGCTTCACGCCCGGTCTCTTCGCACGGCTTCGCGTCGTCGGCGAGCACAGCTATCGGGTCGCGCTCGTCGACGAGAAGGCGATCGGCACCGATCTCGACCGCAAGTACGTGCTCGTCGTCGACGAGAACGGCGTCGCCCAGTACCGCCCGGTCGAGCTCGGACGGAGCGTCGACGGCCTGCGCATCGTGAAGAACGGTTTGCGCGAAGGCGATCGTGTCATCGTGAACGGGCTCCAGCGCGTGCGTCCCGGGATGCCGGTCGTCGCGAACGAGGTGCCGATGCCCGTCGAGTCGCCGCAGGTCGAGCGGCTCGTCGCGGCGAAAACGTTCGGTCATGCCGTGGCCGCGTCGCAGGAGAGATCGCGGAATGACGGCTTCTAGCAGCTAGCGGCCTGGCCGTCGGCAAGCGCCGACGGCCCTCCCCCCGCCTTTCTTCGAGGTCAAAGCCCCGCGAGTCGGGGTCGAGGGGAGTTTTTTTCGCTCGGTTCGGGATTTTCGAGGGACGGACCCATGAACTTCTCGCAGTACTTCATAGAGCGGCCGATCTTCGCCGGGGTGCTCTCGGCGCTCATTTTCATCGCGGGAGCCCTGTCGCTGCGCCTCTTGCCCGTCAGCGAGTACCCGGAGGTCGTGCCGCCGACGGTCATCGTCACCGCGCGCTACCCGGGCGCGAATCCCGAGGTCATCGCCGAGACGGTCGCATCGCCGCTCGAGCAGGCGATCAACGGCGTCGAAAACATGCTGTACATGTCGTCGCAGTCGACCGCTGACGGCGTGATGCAGCTCACGGTCACGTTCGCGCTCGGCACCGATCTCGACAAGGCACAGGTGCTCGTGCAGAACCGCGTCGCGCAAACGCTCGCGAAGCTGCCCGAGGAGACGCAGCGGATCGGCGTCGTGACCGAGAAGTCGTCGCCGAACATCACGCTGCTCGTGCACCTGATCGCGACCGACGACCGGTACGACATGCTGTACCTGTCGAACTACGCGACGCTTCGAATTCGCGACGAGCTCGCGCGGATTCCCGGTGTCGGTCAGGCGCAGGTCTTCGGCGCCGGTGACTACTCGATGCGCGTGTGGCTCGACCCGGAGAAGATCGCGGCGCTCAACCTCACCGCGGGCGACGTCGTCCGCGCGATCCGCGAGCAGAACATCCAGGTCGCCGCCGGCCAGCTCGGCGCGCCGCCGACCGCGAGCGCAGCGCAGTTCCAGCTCCTGATCAACACGCAGGGACGCCTCGCGAGCACGGAAGAGTTCGAGAACATCGTCATCAAGACGGGCGATCGGGGTCAGATCACGCGGCTTCGCGACGTCGCACGCGTCGAGCTCGGCGCGAGCACATATGCGCTCAGGGCGCTCCTCGACAACGAGGAAGCGACCGCGGTCGTGATCTTCCAGCAGCCCGGCAGCAACGCGATCGAGATCTCGAACCGCGTCCGTGAGCGCATGGCCGAGCTCGCAAAGGAGTTTCCGGAGGGGATCGAATACAAGATCGTCTGGGACCCGACGATGTTCGTCCGCGACTCGATCAAGGCGGTCGTAAAGACGCTGGTCGAGGCGATCTTCCTCGTCGTGCTCGTCGTCGTGCTGTTCCTGCAGACGTGGCGCGCGTCGATCATCCCGCTGGTCGCGGTGCCGGTGTCGCTCGTCGGCACGCTCGCGGTGATGCACGCCTTGGGCTTTTCACTGAACACGCTGTCGCTGTTCGGCCTCGTGCTCGCGATCGGCATCGTCGTCGACGACGCGATCGTCGTCGTCGAGAACGTCGAGCGGAACATCGAGAAGGGGTTGAAGCCGCTCGAGGCGGCACGTCAGGCGATGCGCGAGGTCACGAGCCCGATCATCGCGATCTCCGCGGTGCTCGTCGCGGTCTTCGTGCCGACGGCGTTCATCAGCGGGCTCTCCGGCGAGTTCTACAGCCAGTTCGCGCTGACGATCGCGATCAGCACGGTGATCTCGGCGTTCAATTCGCTGACGCTCTCCCCTGCCCTGTCGGCCGTGCTGTTGAAGCCGCACGGCGCGCCGCCCGATCGGCTGCAACGCGGGATCGATCTCGCGTTCGGCTGGCTGCTTCGGCCGTTCAACCGGCTCTTCGAGTGGTCGTCGCTCCGCTACGTCGGCCTGACCGGTCGGCTGCTGCGCCGTGCGAGCATCGCGGTCGTCGTCTACGTCGGCCTGGTCGGGCTCACGTGGCTCGGCTTCTCGAGCGTGCCGCGCGGCTTCATCCCGCAGCAGGACAAGGAGTACCTCGTCGCGTTCGCTCAGCTGCCCGAGGCCGCGACGCTCGACCGCACGGACGCGGTGATCCGCCGCATGGGCGAGATCGCGCTCGCGACGCCGGGCGTCGCACACTCGGTCGCGTTCCCCGGGCTCTCGATCAACGGCTTCGTGAACAGCCCGAATACCGGCATCGCGTTCATCGCGCTGAAGGACTTCGAGGACCCGGACCGCGTCGAGAAGCGCTCGGCTTGGGAGGTGCTCGCGGAGCTCAACGCGAAGTTCGCCGAGATCCAGGACGCGTACATCGCGGTGTTCCCGCCGCCCGCGGTCGAGGGCCTGGGCTCGATCGGAGGCTTCAGGCTGCAGATCGAAGACCGCGCGGGCCTCGGGTTCGAGGCGCTCTACAACGAGACGCAGAACATCCTCGCGGAAGCCTGGCAGACGCCGGGGCTCGCGGACGTCTTCTCGAGCTTCCAGGTGAACGTGCCGCAGATCCGCGCGAAGGTCGACCGCGACAAGGCGAAGGCGCAGGGCGTGCCGCTGACCGAGATCTTCGACACGATGCAGGTCTATCTCGGCTCGCTTTATGTCAATGACTTCAATCAGTTCGGAAGAACTTATCAAGTCAATGCTCAAGCCGACATGCGCTTCCGACTCACGGCCGACGACATCCTGCGGCTCAAAGTGCGGAACTCGGCGGGCGAGATGGTGCCGCTCGGGGCGTTCGTCACGCTCGAGGAGGTGGCCGGACCGGACCGCGTGATGCACTACAACGGCTACGTGACGGCCGAGATCAACGGCGCGCCGGCTCCGGGCTATTCGTCCGGACAAGCCGAGGCGCTGATCGCCGACATCGTGAACCGCTCCCTGCCGAACGGCATGGCCTTCGAGTGGACGGAGCTCACGTACCAGCAGATCCTCGCCGGCAACACCGGCGTCTGGGTCTTCCCGCTCGTCGTGCTGCTCGCATTCCTCGTGCTCGCGGCGCTCTACGAGTCGCTCGCGCTGCCGCTCGTCGTGATTCTGATCGTGCCGATGTGCTTGCTCTCGGCGATCACGGGCGTCTGGCTCACGAACGGCGACAACAACATCTTCACGCAGATCGGCTTCATCGTGCTCGTTGGTCTCGCGTGCAAGAACGCGATTCTGATCGTCGAGTTCGCGCGGACGCGCGAGGCGGACGGCGCGAGCACGTGGGACGCGATCCTCGAAGCCTGCCGGCTGCGGCTACGCCCGATTCTGATGACGTCGATCGCGTTCACCGCGGGCGTCGTGCCGCTCGTGTTCTCGAGCGGATCGGGCGCCGAGATGCGGCATGCGATGGGCGTCGCGGTGTTCGCCGGGATGATCGGCGTGACCGTGTTCGGGCTGCTGCTGACGCCGGTGTTCTACTGGGTCGTGCGGCGACTGACCGCACGACCCCGCCACGCCGTCAAAGGCGCGGCGGCGACGCACGTCCCGGCGGAACCCGCGACGTCCGGCGGCTACGCGTGACCCGATAAAGCACTTGATGAATGCAGCATAAGTGGTTGGTTTCACAATGCAAGCCAAAATCCATCAGCCCCGCCGTCACGAAGTTCCGAGCAATGGCGAGCCCCACGGAACGGGGATCAAGGCGAACGGATTCGCCATCGCCGCCCTGCTCTCGCTCGCCGGCTGCGCGATCGGCCCGGACTACTCGGCACCGACGACGCCGCCCGCCACGTTCGCGTCGGCGGATGCGGACCTGCTCGTCGCGCAGCCGTTCGAGGCCGCGTGGTGGGAGCAGTTCGGCGATCCGGTGCTCGATGATCTGATCGAGCGGGCGCTCGCGGGCGATCTCGACGTGCGGATCGCCGCCGCGCGTATCGAAGAGTCACGCGCGCTCGCCCGCCGGACGCGGCGCGAGCAGTGGCCGAGCTCGCGCTACGAGGCGGCGTACGACGAGAGCAAAGCGCAGCAGCCGGTGTTCACGAGCGAGCGCATCGAGGTCGAGAGCTACCGCACCGGCTTTCAGACCGCGTGGGAGGTCGACGTCTTCGGGCGGGCGCGGCGCAGCACCGAAGCGGCGCTGGCCGACGCGGAGGCCGCGGAGGCGACGTTGCGCGACGTGCAGGTGCTCGTCGCGGCCGAGGTCGCGAGCACGTATCTCGAGCTGCGCGCGGCGCAGAAGCGCCTGCGCGTCGCCGAGGAGAACCTCACGAACCAGCGCGAGACACTGCGCCTGACCGAGGTGCGCTACGCGCTCGGCCGCGGCAGCGAGCTCGACGTCGCGAGCGCGCGCGCGGCGCTGTCGGCGACCGAGGCGCAAATCCCGGGGCTCGTGACGGCCGAGCAGGTCGCCGCGCACCGTATCGCGGTGCTGCTCGGCCTGCGGCCTGGAGACCTCGACGTCGAGCTCGCGTATCGCGAGATGCCGCCTCATTTGACGACGCTCGCGATCGGTGCTCCGGAGGATCTGCTGCGCCGACGGCCGGACGTCCGCGCGGCGGAGCGGCGGCTCGCCGCGGCGACCGCGCGGATCGGCGTCGAGAAAGCCGATCTTTTCCCACGCGTGTCGCTCAGCGGGTTCCTCGGGTTCATCACCGGGGATTCGAGCGAGCTCGGCGAGTCGTCGAGCCGCGCGTGGAGCGCGACGCCGGTCATCAGCTGGGCCGCGTTCGATCTGTCCGCGGCGCGAGCGCAGGTTCGCGGCGCAGAGGCTCGCGCGGTCGCGGCGCTGGCCGAGTACGAGCAGACCGTGCTCCGCGCGCTCGAGGAGACGGAGAACGCGTTCGTGAACTACGCGCAGCAGCGCCAGCGTCTCGCCGCGGTGCTCGAGCAAGCGGAAGCGTCGCGCAGAGCCGCCGAGCTCGCACGGATCCGCTATCGCGAGGGCGCGCTCGATTTCCTGCGCTTGCTCGACGCCGAGCGCACGGTGCTCGAGGCCGAGGACGCCGTCGCCGTCGCGGAGGCCGAGCTCAACAGCGCGGTCGTTGCGATCTACAAGGCGCTGGGCGGCGGGTGGGAAGCAGCCCCGGCGATGGCCGTGCGCTGACTCGCAGCGTCACCGCGCGAGCAGCACGAACGGCAACGCGAGGACGGCGATGACGAACGCGATGCCGAGCATCGTCGCGAGCGAGCGGAGCGGATCGTCGCGGATCGACGTCCATAACGTCGGAGCGACTCGGGCTTCGCGCGCCGCGCGATACTCGGCCTGCGCCTTCGCGAGGCGCCGGGCCTGGTACTCCGCGAGCAGCCGCTCGGCCGCGGCGACGCCTTCGCGATCGCGAATCCAGATGCCGCCGGCCGAGATGCCGAAGCGGCTCGGCGGCGTCTCGTAGAACGAGATCCCGTGCGCTTCGAGCAGCGCGCGGACCTCGTCCGCCTCGTCGTCCGGGACGCCGCGCAAATTCAGGAGCAGCTTGGCCACTCTCGCATCATAGCGCCGCCGTTCCCCGCCGGACGACCGGCACGGCGTCAGCGTGCAGGCACGATCGCGATCCGGTCGCCCCGGAACGAGCCGATCCAGAGATCCTCGCCGACCTCGACGGCGACGGTCCCGGCCGCGAACGCGCTGTTGTTTGGTCGGCTCGTCACTTCGCGCACGTCGAGCGTCTCGGGATCGATCTTGACGACCTGCCAGAGCTGCGCGTTCTCGCCTGTCCCCTGCCCGACCGCGAGCAACGATCCGTCGCGCGCCCAGCGGATGTTGTCGACGCGAAAGCCGAGCGGGATCTCGTCGCGCACGACGTCCGCCGCACCGCGCGAGATCCGCGCAAACGACTGGCTGCCCCACGCTGCCATGTAGATCGTGCGGCCGTCGTCCGAGAGCTCGACGCCGTTTGCGCCCGAGGCGTCGCTGCCCGGCACCTTCTGCCAACCGCTCTCGGTGTGCCACTCCCAGAGCTCGCCGTTCGTCTCGCCCTGCATCATTCGCATCATCGCGGCCCGCTCGGTGCCGCGGGGCAGGAAATTCGTCGTAACGAAACCGCCGTCGTCGAGCCCGCGGACCGAATTCAAGCCGATCGGATCGGGTGCGATCACGCAGCCGATCCACGCGACGCGCGGCGTGTCGGCGGCCGCGTCGACCTCGAAGATCTCGATCGACTCCCGATCGCCGTGACCGACGGCGAAGAGCCGGTGCACGGAGCCTTCGCCCGGCAGGACCGAGAGACCGTGCGTCGTGAACTCGCCGCGCGGCGGTCCCGGGCAGTCGGGATACGTTTCCGCATCGAGCCTCTCCTCGGCGGTCTCGGCCGGATAGGCCGTGAACGACGTGCCGTCCGCGACTCGCACGAGACGCACCCCGCCGCCGCCCGCCATCGCCGAGGCGACGACCCACTGCTCTCCCGGCAGCACGACGAGGTCCTCCGGCGCCTCCTGTCCGCAAACGAAGCGCATGTCGTCGACGGCACTGCAGTCGGTCGCAGAAGGCTGCGCGAGCGACGGTGTCGAGCCGAGAGACGCGAGCAGAGCGAGGTATAGGATCCGGGCTTTCATTGTTGTTGTCTCCGAACGCGACCGAGCGGCGCGCGAGCGCCGTCGGACTCAAGCCGCCCGACTATATGCGAGTCGCCCCGGCGTGACCAGATCAGTGGCGCGCCCTCCGGTTTCGCCCCCGCGCGTGCCCGGTCGCTTCGCCCGAGCTATGCTACGCGCATGCGGGTCGCCGAGAGGAGACGCGCGTGCTCCGGCATGTGCTGGAACGTTCTCTCGCTCCACGGAGGTAAAGCCTGTGGCCAATGGATGGGTCGACCCCTTCGCCTACGAGATCGCGAAGGAAAAAGCCGGCACGCTCGGACGCACGGGACGGAGGCTCGAGAAGACACTTGCCGCGCTTCGCGCATGCGAGCACGCAGACGATGCGCGACGCGAGGAACTCATCTGGGACGCGACCGAGCTCGTCACGTCGATCATCGTGCAGCGGGAAGCTTGCGGCCTCCGCAATCCGAGCTTCGTGTTCGACTTCTATCGCGTGCCGCGCGAAGTCATCGCACGCATCGGCGTGAGGCGCACGAGCTGAACACCGCGTCCGCGTCGCACGCGTTCGGCGATTCTCGCCCGCCTTCGGAACGTCTCGCGCCCTTGCGGCGTCTTGCGCCCCGTTCGGAAACTCTCGCGCTCCGTTCGGAACGTCTCCCCAAGATCCGCGAGGCTTACGGAAGCACCATCACCCACCCGTACATGTCGTCCGCGAAGTGCACGTTCACGGAGCAGATGACGAGGTGAAGGCCTCTGCGGTCGAATTGCACCGCCTCGACGCGGTCCTGCGGCAGATCGATCGGGTTCGGTCCTCTGTACACACGCTTGTTCGGATCGTCGATGAGCGCGACGTCGGGAGGTATCGGCGGAGGAAGCGGCGGCCGCGAAGGCCGCGGAGCCCATGCCGATTCGCTTCAGGAACTGACGCCTTTTCAGCTGGTTCATCGAAGGCCCCTCGCATGAATGGTGGCTGACGATCCGTCTCGAACGCGAGATCGTCGATCGCCGTGACTCGAGGCGTCAATTCGGGTCGACCACGGAGCGCTTGGACCCCGGCTCCCACGCCGCACCACGGGCCGAGCGTGTGACCGGGCCGGAGCGGCGCAACAGGACGAGCGAACGTGAGCTAGACTGACGGAGCCTCCGCTTCCAAGAAAACGATGAAGAAGCGAATACTCCTCTACGTGCTCCTCGCGATCCCCGTCGCCGCGCTCGCGTACGGCGCATGGGTGTGGGGACGTATCGCACGAGAGTTCGACGACCGGCATTGGGACCTTCCCGCGGAGGTGTTCGCTGCGCCGCTCGAGCTTTACCAAGGCCTGAGGCTTACGGCAGACGATCTGACGCGCGAGCTGCGGCGCCTCGGATACGGCCCGGTCTCCGGCCGGATCGCGCCAGGGCTCTTCCGGCGCGCGGGCAATACGATCGACGTTCACCGCCGCGCGTTCACGTACGACGGCCGATCGTTCCCGGCGCAGGTGCTGCACCTCGAGTTCGCGGCCGGCCGCATCTCTGCGCTCGAGGACGGCGACGGCAACCCGCTCCCAATCGCCGAGCTCGAGCCGATGCTGATCGGCCACCTCTTCTCGAGCCACGGCGAGGACCGGATCATCCTAGGCCCCGACGAGGTGCCGAAGCTTTTGACCGAATCATTGAAGGCGGTCGAGGACCGGCGCTTCGATCAGCACTGGGGCATCGACGCGAGAGCGATGCTGCGCGCCGCGCTCGCGAACATGCGCGCGGGCGGCATCACACAGGGCGGCAGCACGCTGACGATGCAGCTCGTCCGGAGCTATTTCCTTTCGAACCGTCAGACGTACACGCGCAAGATCCGCGAGGCGCTGATGGCGCTCGTGCTGGAGCTTCGGCACAGCAAGGACGAGATCATGCTCGCGTACGTCAACGAGATTTATCTCGGTCAGAACGGCGCGCGCGCCGTGCACGGATTCGGCCTCGCGAGCCGCTTCTACTTCGGCAAGCCGCTGGCCGAGCTCGACGTGCACGAGATCGCGCTGCTCGTCGCGATCGTGCGCGGCCCTT
>CAZKNH010000008.1:0-60692 GCA_964553875.1 uncultured Gammaproteobacteria bacterium
ATCTTGCGGTCGACGATGATCCGCTCGACGGACATGCAGATCTGACCCTGGTGCATGAAGGAGCCGAACGTCGCCGCGTTCACGGCGCGCTCGAGGTCCGCATCGTCGAGAACGATCAGCGCGTCCTTGCCGCCGAGCTCGAGCACGCAGCGCTTCAGGAGCGCGCCGGCCTGCGCCGCGATCTTCGCGCCGACCGCGGTCGAGCCTGTGAAGCTGATCCCGCGCACGGCCGGGTTCGCGACGAGCTCGTCGCCGACCTCGGCGACGCGCTCGCGCGAGCACGTCACGACGTTGAACACGCCTTTCGGCACGCCAGCCTCGGCGAGGATCTCCGCGAGCAGCAGGCCGCCGGCCACGGGCGTCTCCTCCGACGGCTTGAGGACCACCGCGTTGCCGACCGCGAGCGCGACCGCGATGCCGCGCGACGAGAGGATGACCGGGAAGTTCCACGGCGAGATCACCGTGACGACGCCCAGCGGCTCGCGCGCGACGAGGCTCAGCTTGTTCAGATCCGACGGCAGGATCTCGCCGGTGACCTGGTAGGCCGCGGCCGCGGCCGCGCGATACACGCCCGCGCTGTAGTTCGTCTCGAACATCGCCTTGCCGATCCAGGAGCCGCCCTCGTCGATGATGACCTCCTGGATCTCCTTCGCCCGCGCCTCGAGAATGTCGCCGGCTCGTGCGATGATGCGCGCCCGTTCGGAATGGGACAGCGCGGCCCATGCCGGCTGCGCGTCGCGCGCCGCCGCGATCGCCTTGGCCGCGTCCTCGCGCGAAGCGTCGGCGACGTGCGTCCAGACTTCGCCCGTCGCAGGGTTGTAGACCGGGAACGTCGCGCCACCCGCGGCGGCCACCCACTCTCCGTTGATGAAGAGATTTCTGTTGCTGCTCATCACCGTTTCCTCCGTCATGCAGCGGACCGCCTGCCGCGGCTCGTCGATTGTGCGAAACGTGCCACGATCACGTTCATGCCTGTGGTCGCGCCGGAAAATTCTCGTTCTTGTCGAATGCGCACACGCGGCGCTTCGCCGTGCGGTGCCGTCCGTTGGTACAAGTAGTATAGGTAACCGCCTGACCGATTGGCAGCGCGGGCGCGGCTTCGCCGAGCGGCGACGCGATGCGCTCCGCCGCACGTGCTTGTTAGCATTCGCCGGATGACTCGGCACCGTTTCGTTCCGGCAGGGGCGGGCGCCCTGTCGGCCGTCGTCGCGGCCGCGGCCGTCGCGATGGCCGTGATGCTCCAGGCCTGCGTGCCGCTGCCGTCACTCGATCGATCCCCGTCGGCCCCGGTTTCGCTGCGGACCGAGCCGGCCGCTGCAGGCGCGCTTGCGCGCTTCGCGGACCGCGTCGAGAGCGGCCTCGCGGAGCGCGAGTCCGCCTTCTGGCTGCTCGACGACAATGCGGATTCGCTGAGGATCCGGATCGCCCTCGTCGACCTTGCCGCCGAGACGCTCGATATCCAGTACTTCATCTGGCAGGACGACAGAACCGGTCGTCTGCTGATGCAGCACGTCGTCGACGCGGCGGAACGCGGCGTCCGCGTCCGATTCCTGATCGACGATCTCGCCGTCGCCGGCCGCGACGAGGAGCTCCACGCGCTCGCCGCGCATCCGCGGATCGAGGTGCGGCTGTTCAACCCGTGGCGCGTGCGGTCTCCGCTCGGCCGGCCCTTCGAGTTCGTCGCGCGGATCGACCGCCTGAATCACCGCATGCACAACAAGATCTTCGTCGCGGACGGGCGGTTCGGGATCATCGGCGGTCGGAACATCGGCGACCGCTATTTCGGCGTCTACGAGCGATTCGTGCAGAACGATATCGATCTCTTGATCGCTGGCCCGCTGCTCGAAGACCTGCGCGACTCGTTCGATGCGTATTGGAACAGCCCGCTGGCGCGGCCGCTGCCCGACCGCGACGTGCCTGCGGATCGGCGGTTTGCCACCGCGAGCGGCGCGAGCATCGCCCAAGAGGACGAGATGCTCCGCGCGTTCTCCACTCCGCCGGGCGGCTGGGAGTCGTGGACCGAGGCCTTCCTCGGCGAGCCGATGCGGGGAGAGGGCGAGGTGCTCGTCGATGCTCCGGACGTCGATCGGGAACGCCCGCTCGATCTCTACACGCGCTTCAAGGCATTCGTCGCGCAGGCGAAGGACGAGCTGATCCTGAGCTCGCCGTATCTCGTTCCGGACCGCGCGTTCGTCGCGCTCATCGAGAACGCGGTCGAGCGCGGCGTCCGGGTACGCATCCTGACGAATTCGCTCGCGTCGAACAGCCACGTCGTCGCACATTCGGCGTACAAGAAATGGCGCCGCGCGCTGCTCGAAACGGGCGCCGAGCTCTACGAGATGCGCCCGGACGCGGCGATCCTCGCGGAGTACAGGACACCGCCGGCCGAGCCCGCACGGCTCGCGCTGCATACGAAGGCGGCTGTCGTCGATCGGCGCTGGAGCTTCGTCGGGTCGCCGAACATCGATCCGCGCTCGATGGTCTGGAACACCGAGGTCGGCGTGATCGCGGACGATCCGTCGCTCGCGGCCGCGCTGGCCCGCATACTCGAGCGCGACATGCAGCCCGAGAACTCGTGGCGCGTCACGCTCGAGGACGGCGGCTGGCTCAAGTGGTGGAACGGCGACGAGTCGCTCGGCCGTCAGCCGGCGAACGGGTTCTCGCAGCGGGCGGTGGAGTTCTTCCTGAACCTGCTGCCGATCAAGAACCAGACGTGACGGCCGGCCCGGCCGTCACCGCTCGAGATACTGGAGCTTGTCCTTGACGTCTTTCCACTCGTCCGCGTCCTCGGGGGGAGCCTTCGCCTTCGTGATCACCGGCCACTCTTTCGCGAGCTCGGCGTTCAACGCGAGAAACTGCTCCTGCCCCGGCGGCACGTCGTCCTCGGACACTATGGCCTCGACCGGGCATTCCGGCTCGCAGAGCGTGCAGTCGATGCACTCCTCGGGGTCGATCACGAGCATGTTCGGCCCTTCGTGGAAACAATCGACCGGGCACACCTCGACGCAGTCGGTGTACTTACACTTGATGCAGGCCTCGGTGACTACGAACGTCATCCCTGAAAATCCTCCGGGCGGGGGCGCGGAAGCGCGCGCATTGTCCTACAAAAAGCGCCATCCATCCAGACGGAATTTCCGTCGAACTCCGAGCCGCGCGCGGAGTCGGACAGAATATCGGGGCGGGTTCGAGCCGCCCCGGAGGACCGCTCAGATCTGCGCCTCGGGCACCGTGACGGTGAGCCCGTCGAGTTCGTCCGTGAGCTGGATCTGGCAGCTCAGCCGGCTGTTCGGACGCCGATCGATCACGCAGTCGAGCATGCCGTCCTCCTGCGCGTCGGGGGGCGTCAGGCGGTCGAGCCAATCCGGATCGACGTAGACGTGGCACGTGGCGCACGAGCAGGCGCCGCCGCATTCGGCGATGATGCCTTCGATATTGTTGTCGACGGCAGCCTCCATCACGGTCGTGCCCGGCTCGGCCTCGACCTCCCGGACGGTGCCGTCCGGCTCGATGTACGTGACCCGGGTCATCGTCCCCGGGAGGCCGCTTCGGCCGGATGACGTCGGACTCGGTGCAGTTGAATATCCATATTCGCTTTGCATCAGGTTGAACGGCTTGGGGGCCGCTATAATCGCGCCGATTTTCTGAACCGTACGCGTGTCGAAACCCGCTTCCACGAAGCGCCCGCGACTCTACTTTTGATGGGCTGCGACTGCAAATGATCCATTCCGAACAACCCGTACCCGAGTCCATCGTCGTCCGCTTCGCGGGAGATTCCGGCGATGGCGTGCAGCTGATGGGCACGCAATTCGTCGGGGCCACGGCCCTGGCCGGAAAAGATTTCGGCACTTTCCCGGATTATCCGGCCGAGATCCGCGCGCCGGCAGGGACGACCTTCGGTGTGTCCGCCTACCAGATCCACCTCGGCGCAGGCCCGATCACGACGGCCGGCGACGCTCCGCAGGTGCTCGTTGCGTTCAACCCCGCCGCGCTGAAGGTGAATCTGCCGCTGCTCGAGCGGGGTGCGCTGATCATCCTGAACACGGATGCGTTCACGAGCCGCGGGCTCGCGAAGGCGGGCTACGCCGAGGATCCGCGCCAGAGCGGCGCGCTCGACGGCTTCCAGGTGATCGAGCTCGACATCGCGAAGCTCACGGCCGAAGCCGTGAAGCCGTTCGGGTTGAGCAAGAGCGACGCGGGCCGCTGCAAGAACTTCTGGGCGCTCGGGCTCGTGCAGTGGATGTTCGGCCACGGCATCGACTCGATCGAAGCGTGGATTCGCAAGCGTTTCGCGGCGAACGAGCCGGTACGGGACGCGAACGTCGCGGCGCTCCAGGCGGGGCACGCGTACGGCGAGACCGCCGAGCTTGCGGCCGCGATTCCGCAGCTCAGGACGCAGCGCGCGAAGTTTCCGCCCGGCGAGTACCGCGGCATCCGCGGCAGCGACGCGCTCGCGCTCGGCATCGCCGCCGCGGGGGAGCTTGCGGATCGGCCGGTGCTCTTCTGCTCGTATCCCATCACGCCCGCGTCGCCGCTGCTGCACAGGCTTGCGCAGATGGGCGAGCACGGCATCGGCGTGTTCCAGGCCGAGGACGAGATTGCCGCGGTTTGCGCCGCGATCGGCGCGTCCTACGGCGGTGCGATCGGCATCACGTCGAGCTCGGGGCCGGGCATCGCGCTCAAGACCGAGGCGATCGGGCTCGCGATCAACGCGGAGCTGCCGCTCGTGATCATCGACTCGCAGCGCGGCGGCCCGTCGACCGGTCTGCCGACCAAGACGGAGCAATCGGACCTCTATCAGGCCGTCTACGGCCGCAACGCCGATGCGCCGGTGCCGGTTCTCGCGGCGCGCTCGCCGAGCGATTGCTTCGAGGTCGCGATCGAGGCCGTGCGCATCGCGATCCGCCACATGACGCCGGTGTTCCTGCTGACCGACGGCTATCTCGCGAACGCCGCGGAGCCGTGGCGCATTCCGGATGTCGACAAGTATCCGCCAATCGAGGCGCGCACCGTCGATCCGGCGCGCGTGCAGCAGGGTGAGAAGCCGATCTTCGACCGCGATCCCGAGAGCCTGGGCCGGCCGTGGATCGCGCCCGGGATGCCCGGCCTGATGCACCGGGTCGGCGGCCTCGAGAAGGACATCCGCACGGGGCACATCTCGTACGATCCGGCGAACCACGAGGCAATGACCCGGCTCCGCGCCGAGAAGGTCGCATCGGTCGCGCGTTTCATTCCGCCGCAGCGCGTCGAGGTCGGCGCCGAGGCAGGCGATCTCGCGGTCGTCGGCTGGGGGTCGACGTACGGCGCGCTCTACCAGGCGGTACAGCAGGTCGCGAGGACGGGCGCGAAGGTCGGTCTGATCCATTTGCGGTACTTGAATCCGTTCCCGGCGAACCTGGGCGAGCTGCTCGCGGGCTTCGAGCGCGTGCTCGTGCCCGAGATGAACATGGGGCAGCTCGCGACGCTGCTGCGCGATCGCCTCGACGTGCGGCCCGTGCAGCTCAACAAGGTCACCGGCCAGCCGTTCCTCGTCTCCGAGGTCGTGGCTGCGATCAAGCGGGAACTCGCCGAGCTTTCGGGCGCCCAACGAAAGCCGAGGGCGGTGTGATGCGGAGCGGAAGGAACTTCCGCAGGGCGGTCAACGAAGGAGCCCGTGCATGAACGCGGCGGTCGACAGACTCACGGCGAAGGACTTCGAGAGCGAGCAGGAGGTACGCTGGTGCCCCGGCTGCGGCGACTACGCGATTCTGAGATCGGTGACGCGTGCGCTCGCCGACGTCGGCGCTCGTCCCGAGCAGACCGTGTTCGTATCGGGCATCGGCTGCTCGTCGCGCTTTCCGTACTACGTCGAGACGTACGGCTTCCACACGATCCACGGGCGCGCGCCCGCGATCGCGACGGGCTTGAAGCTCGCGCAGCCCGATCTCGACGTGTGGGTCGTGACCGGTGACGGCGACGGCCTGTCGATCGGCGGCAACCATTTGCTGCATGCGCTCCGCCGCAACGTCGGGCTGAAGATCCTGCTCTTCAACAACGAGGTCTACGGGCTCACGAAGGGGCAATACTCGCCGACGTCGCGGCCGGGCACGCGGACGCCGTCGACGCCCGCGGGGTCGTTCGACGCTCCGGTCGTGCCGGGGCTCTTCGCGCTCGGCGCCGGCGCCCGTTTCGTCGCGCGCGCAATCGACGTCGACAAGACCGGCCTCGGCGGTGTGCTCGAGGCCGCGCACGCGTTCGACGGCGCGGCGTTCGTCGAGATCTTCCAGAACTGCATCGTTTACAACGACGGCGTATTCAGCGCGTTCACGGAGAAGGAGCGGGCGGCCGACACGCAGCTTCACGTGGAGCACGGCAAGCCGCTCGTGTTCGGCGAAGGCGGCTCGAAGGGGCTCGCGTTCAATGCGAAGACGCTGTCGCTCCAGGTCGTCGATGCGCGCGAGCGGCCGGACGACGTTCTCGTGCACGACGAGACGAACCCGACACTCGCGCAGCTGCTGCTGTCGATGAGGACGCCCGAGTTTCCGGTCGCGCTCGGCGTCGTGTACCGCAACCCAGCCGAAAGCTTCGAGAAGGTCTTCTACGCGAAGCACCCGACGCAGATGCAACGCACCGCGAAGGTCGCGGACGCGCTGCGGCAGACGAGCACGTGGCGGGTGAAGTAGGTCCGTGTCAGACACCATTCTTCCCGAGCGGGAAAAATGGTGTCTGACACATGAGGGCTCCGACCCGGACCGCCAAACGTCACCGCCGCGCCGCGCGCTCGACCTCGCGCCAGACGCGAAGCAGGTTGCCGCTCCAGAGCTTCTCGATTTCCTCTCGCGTATAGCCGCGCGCCTCGAGCGCGCGCGTCACGGCGGGCGTCTCCGCCGCGTCCGCCCAGCCGATCACGCCGCCGCCTCCGCCGAAGTCCGACGAGATGCCGACATGATCGATGCCGACGAGGCGGACCGCGTAGTCGATGTGATCGACGAGATCCTCGACGGTCGACGGCGGCCACCGCTGCTGGTGCTCCTGAACGCGCCGCAGGAAGCGGGTACGGTCTTCTTCCGGCAGGCGCTCGATGTCCCGCGGCGACGAGATGCCGAACTCCGCACGCAGCGCCGCATCGGCGGCGACTGCCTCGGCATCGTGGCGGAGATAGATGTCGTACGCGACGATCTGCACGACGCCGCCGTTGTCGCGCAGCGCGAGCAGCGTCTCGTCGTCGAGATTGCGCGGATGATCGGCGAGCGCGTGCACGCTCGAGTGCGACGCGATCACGGGCGCCCGCGAGAGCCGGATCGCATCGAGCGCGCTTTGCTTCGACGCGTGCGAGATATCGACCATCATCCCTAAGTCGTTCATTCGGGCGATGACGCGTTCGCCGAACTCGCTGACGCCGCCATGCTCCGTCTCGGCGTCACCGAGCTCCTCGCGCGGCTGCGCGGAGTCCGCGATGTCGTTGTGCCCGTTGTGCACGAGCGTCATGTAGCGCGCGCCGAGATCGTAGTATCGGTCGAGCAAGTCGAGGTCGCGGCCGATCACGTAGCCGTTCTCGATCCCGATCGCGGCGGCGAGCTTGCCCTCCGCCACGAGGCGCTCGACGTCGGCCGGTGTCGTTGCGAGACCGATCAGGTCGGGATAGAGCTCGCCGGTCATGCGGCGAATCGCGTCGAACTTGATCAGCGCGTCGCGCTGCGCGGCTGCATAGCCCTCGTCGTTGCGCGCGGCCTGGCCGACGTAGACGATGAAGAACGCCGCATCGAGGCCGCCGCGCCGCATCTTCTCGAGATTGACCTGCAGCGGGGCCGTCCGCGGGTCGACGGCGGGCGTCGCGAAGTCGAACGGAATGTCGACGTGCGTATCGAGCGTCAGCGTCGCTCCGTGCAGGTCGGCCGCGGGCGGGGCGACGATCGCCGCGGAAGGCGCACCGGTCGGACCGCCGTCGCACGCGGCGACGCACAACGTCGCGGTGAGCACGAGCAGGGCGCTGCTCGGGTGTCGGGTCATCGGGACCTCCGTTTCGATGGCGCGCGCTCGAACGCGAGCGGCCGATGGGTCGACGGCCTATTCTATGGGGATCTCGACGGGTTTGGGGCGGCTTCCCCGGCGACGGTGGGCGGAGCGGCGTTTCGCGGGGCCGGACGCTTCGATCACCACTTGCGGCTGACCCAGAAAAATCCGGCGCCGAGCGCGACGCCGATCAGACCGGCGAGCGAGTTGTCGTTCGAGATCTGGTAGACGCTGTAGAGCAGGATCACGATCGTCATGCCGTATCGCACGAAAGGAGACATCGCGCGTAGTCCTCGAATCAACCCGCACACCAGACGCAGGATTGTTTATAGCACGGAACCTTTAGTGAAGCTCGGGTTTTCCGTAAGTCCGAGACGGAATGGTGCACTTCGAGAGAGAGGAGACCTTCGAATGACCGACGAAGTCTCGCCGTGGCGCGTGATCCGCGTGACCGTGGTGACCGCCTTCCTTGCGGCGGCCTCGAGCTTCGATGCGGCCGCACAACAAGGCGCCGAGCGCGAGGCGGAACGCGATCGGCGGGAAGAGCTGACGCTCGAGGAGCGGGTCGCCGCGCTCGAGCGTGCGGTCGCGAGCCTCGATACCCGGCTCGACGCAAGAACGGTCGGGCGAAGCGAGGACGTGCCGGCGCCGGGCGCGGCGGCTCTCGAGCAGCGCGTCGCACAGCTCGAGCGCACGCTCGCAATGCTGCGTGCCGACATCGATCGCATCGCACGAACCGCGGACACGGCGCTGCGGACCGCGACCGACGCGCAGCGCACGGCTGCAATCGCGGAGCGCGAGGCGCGAAACGCCGCGTCGCGCTTTTGAAGGGGCGCGGGTTACAATGCCGGACGCGGGGGGCCGTCGGGGGCGCGTCCCCCGCGACGCCCCGGTAGCTCAGGGGATAGAGCGTCCGCCTCCTAAGCGGAAGGTCACAGGTTCGAATCCTGTTCGGGGCACCAGCGCTGCCGCCCGTCCTTTGGCTTCGGCTCGACCGGTCTTGAAAGCGGCTGGTGCTTTTCGCCGACGGTGCGACTTCGGCCGATCGGCGTAGCAGAATGTTCCGCCGGGCTCGTTCTTGATCGCACAGGAGTTTCTTCGAGTCCGGATCACGCTTCCTTCTCTTCGGCGCCGCTTCTCGTCTCGTCCGGAAACGACGCCATTGAACCCGCGTCGCGGGAAAGGACCGGGAAATGCCGGAAAGGCTTCGAGAAAGGCTCCTCGCGACGTGCGGTGCGCTCAACGCCGAGCAGCAGCAGCTCATGATCGATTTCATCTGGCTGCGCGCGCACGGACCCCGGGAGCCGGGTGAGCGCGCGCAGCGGCAGCTGATGGAGCTGCTCGAGTCGTCCAATGTCGAGTCGGAACGAATCACACGGGCGTTGAAGGAAGCCGTGGCCGAGCTCCAACGCGCGTTCGCCGAAGTGAAAGGCGGCGGCGATTCGACTAAACGCTAGGCGTTCGTTCGACGGACGCAGCCACGACGTCGCGGCTCACGCCGACCGACAGAGCTAGGTCGGGGCGGACGTCGCCGCTACAATCTCGCGTCGACTCGCGATCGACGCCGGCTCGTCTTGCCGCGCACCGCGTTGGGGGCTTTGCGGTCCGTTCATCGGCTCGAGAACAGCATGCCGGAGAGAATCCTGTATCGGGCGCACCCGCCGATGTTTCGCAACAACCCGTTCGGCTTCATCGTCAGCATGCTGCTGATCGGTGCAGTGGTCGGTATCCTGATCCTGTTCGTCTGGTACGTGCGCACGCGCTCCGAGCGGCTGACGATCACGCCCGAGAAGCTGCGCTACGAGCGCGGCTTTCTGGCGAAGACGCGCAGCGAGGTGCGGCTGTCGGCCATTCGCTCGATACGCGTCCGACAGTCGTTGTTCCAGCGGCTGTTCGGCACCGGCGACATCGACGTCTTCACGGCCGGCGATCTGCCCGAAATCGCGGTCAAGGGCCTCCCGGATCCGCACGAGGTCAGAGAGCTTCTAGCCGAGTATTCGTAACCGCGTGCGGCTGCCGCGCCGCGACCTCGGGCGCGCGGCGCGGCACGGGTTGCTCATGCCGCCCGCACTCGCGGGCTCCTTCGCTTTGCGATCGCGGCTTCTCGCGCGAATCGCCGTAGCCGGGCGATCACGCCGGCCGCCGCAGCAGCGATGTCGGCCACGGCGTAACGCACGACGACGTGCCGTAGTGCGGCGAGTGCATCGTCCAGTTCGTCCCATGCCTGAAAAAGCAGCTCCATCTGCGCTCCCTCCGGACAGCTTCGATCGGAGACACGAACGGGACGAATAGAGGTTCCATTCTGATCCCTGCGCCGGTTGCGTGCTGTGGGTACGCGTCCGCAGCCGGGAGGGACGCCCGGGGGGTGAGGTGCGAGAACCGAGGGCGGCGCGCCCGGTCGGGCGTGCTAGTCGACGAAGTCCTCGAAGTAGACGAAATCGACGGTGCCCGGCACGGCGCCGTTCGTCGTCAGAACCGAATAGACGCCGCTGCCGGCCATCGTGACGGGCACCGGACCTGCGAGGACGCCGCCGTTCAGCTCGCGGACGGTGAGCTCGTAGTCGCCCGGCGGGAACGCGAAGCGGGTGCTCATGCCTGGCGCGTTGAGGACAATCGACGACGACAGCGTCGACACGTCGGTGCCCGGCGCGACGAGGAAGTACTCGAGCGTGCCGAACTGGGTCGCGGCGTTCATGAACGTGATCCGCGCATGATCCGTGATGCGCCGGCGCTCGTCGACCGCAAACGCGACCGCGAGGTTGCCCGGGTCTCCGCCGACGAGCGCGACATGATGGCGGCTGCGCGCGAAGGTCGACGTGACCTCGGCCTCCACTGCGCCCGCGTTGCCGGCAGGCGTGACGCTCAGCTTCCGCGAGCCCGCGACGACGTCGACCGGGCCCGACCGGGCCAAAGCGGGCACGGCCGCGAGCACGGGCGCCGCGAAGTCGTCGTCGACGAAGACGTCGCGCGCAAGGCCGTCGGCCGCGGCGTTGATGACGGTGAGCGCCGACTGCGTGCTGTCGTCGAAAATCAGCGTCGACTCGGGGCCGACGACCGATACCGCGACCGGCGCGATGCTGTCCTCGGCCGGATCGAGAACCGTGAATGTGTAGGACTGCCCTTCGCCCAACGAGACGATCCCGGACATCATCAGGACGTTGGTCGGATTACCGGCCTCCGTCAGGCTCACGCGGTAATCGCCGGGTGCGCGAGTCGCAGGCTGGATGATCTCGCCGAAGCCCAGCGTGCCGACCGGAGAGACGGCCGAAGGCACGATGCCGTCGGGCTCGACGTAGATCGACATCGGACCGAGCGACGGCGCCGCATGCACGGCGACGATCTCGGCCGACGTGCCGGTGAAAGGCGTTTTCTCGACGATGATCGGCCGCAGCTCGCCCGCGGCCTCGGTGATCACGAAGAAATACTGCTGGTCGGGCACGAGGGTGCGGGAGAAGCCGCCGAGCAGCGTCGTGGTCGTGCCGTTCGCGTCGACCGCTTGGACGCTGAAGTCGTAGTCGTCCGAATCCCAGAAGAGCGTGCCCGACGCTTGCCGATAGTCGAGCTGCGTTTCGTTACGCTGCTCCCGCAGGAAATTCAACGTGCCTCGTGCGGGCGCGGCATGCAGCACGCGCGCTGTCACGCCTGGCGGACGCTCTCGGCCGCCCTCGCAGCCCGTGAGCGCGCTCGCAACGAGAAGCCAGGCCGCCATCGCGGCGTAACGAGTTAGTGATGTCATCGAACCCTTGAGGGGGAGGCGTTGTGCGAGAAGGCCCAATGTTACAGGCTCGTCCGCGCGGGGCGGAAGGCCGTCGGCCGCAGGCGACGCCCTGGCGGCGATGACGCTCGTCGTCCGCGCCGCTCGGAGCGCGTCCCGCGGCCGCATCGGAAGCCGCGTGCGCCTCCCGGGGTGCACGCCGTGGTACCGGCCGCTACAATCCGATCCCTTCTTGGCATCTGGCCCCGTTCCGCGCGTAGCAGCGATCGATGCCCGGCTTTCTCGTACGTCTGCTGATCAATGCCGTCGGGCTCTGGCTCGCCGCGGCGATCGTGCCCGGGATCGAGATCAGCGGTGCTTTCACGCTGATCCTCGCGGCGCTCTTGATGGGCATCGTGAACGCTCTGGTTCGGCCGATCGTCGTCGTGCTGACGTTGCCGCTGACGATCGTGACATTGGGCATCTTTCTCCTCGTGATCAACGCAGGCATGTTCGGACTCGTCGCGTGGATGCTCGACGGGTTCGTCGTCAGCGGCTTCTTCTCCGCCCTGTTCGGCTGGTTGATCGTATCCCTCGTGAGCGCCGTCGCGTCCTGGTTCATCGGGCCGAAGGGGCGGTACGAGGTCCTGATCGTCGAGCGGCGCGTTCGGTGATCGGGAGCATGCCGAAGCGTCGCGTCACGGCGGCGCTCGTCGTCGCCGGCCTGGCATCGATGGTCGGCGCCGCGCGGGCCGACGAGGGGCAGCCTTTCCGAACGCGCAACCTGAGCCCGCTCGTTTCGATCTTCGGAATTCCCGCCTGGTCGAACGCGCCGAGCGAAGGTACGCGCGTCGGCGTGAGCGTCGAGCTCGCGAATCATTACCGCTTGTCGAGCCGCGGCAGCGAGGCGCTGGTCCTGGACGGTGAGACATGGCGTGCTGCGCTCGTCGTCGAGCATGCTTTCGGACGGAGAGCGTTCGCGGCACTCGAGCTGCCGTATTACCGGCAGTCAGGCGGAATCCTCGACGACGTGATCGACGCATGGCATGCGGCGTTCAATCTCCCGGACGGCGCCCGGAATCGCCGCGCCGAGGACCAGATCGCATACGTGCTCGACGCCGGCGCCGGACCGTTCTACGGGCTCGGCCGAAGCGGCGGCGCGCTCGGCGACGCGATCCTGTCCGCGGGCCTCACGTTCGGCAGCGGCGCGAGCGGCCGAAGCGGCCAGCTCCGTGCGTCTCTGAAGGTGCCGACCGGCGACGAGTTGTGGCTCGCAGGAAGCGGCGCCACGGATTTCGCGTTGACGTGGCTTGCGACGCGGCGCGGCGAGGCCTGGGGCCGGCCGGGCGCGTACTACTGGGGCATCGGCGGCTTACTGCTCGGCACCCCGGAAATCATCGAATACGACGCACGCCGTGCCGGCTTCGTCGGGCTCGTCGGAGGCGGCATTCGACCGTGGCCGCGGTGGGGCTTGAAGGCACAGCTCGAGTTTCACAGCGCGCTGTACGAGTCGCGGCTTCGCGAAATCGGTGATGCCGGCGTGCAGGCGACGATCGGCGGGTGGCGGTACCTCGGCGAGCGCGGCGTGCTCGAGCTCGCGATCAACGAGGATGTCGCGGTCAGCACGTCACCGGATCTCGTCGTACACATCAACTTGCAGTGGGAGTTCTGATGCTCGACGAAACGCCGCGCGCGTCGTTGCGTGCTCGCGCGGTGCGGATCGTAACGGTGTGTTGCACGGTGCTCTTGCTGTCGGCTTGCGGCGGCAGCGACCGGAGCGACGCCGCCGCGTCGTCGACGATGGGCCGTCCCGCTTCGGATGACCTGGGGCCCGCGAGCGACGCTGCGCGAAGCACCGAGCGTGCGCTCTATGCGCGCGGAGAGCTTCTGAGCTTCGCGTGTCGGCCGTGCCACGGGCTCGCGCCCGGCGACGAAAGCCCGATGGGGCCGCATCTCTACGGGCTTTTCGGTCGGCCAGCCGGAACGAGCGAGGGGTTCGATTATTCGCCGGCGTTGCGCGACTCCGGGATCGTGTGGACGGCAGAGACGCTCGACGCGTGGCTCGCGCAGCCCGAGGCGTTCCTGCCGGGCAATGAGATGGCCTTCGCCGGATTCCGCTCCGCCGACGACCGCCGTGCGCTGATCGCGTACCTGCGCGACGTGACGGCCCGTCCGAACGCGGCGACGGAGACCGGCGAAGCGTCGGATTAATTTACGCATCGATGCCATCGGCGCGGGCCGACACCGCCGAATCGCGGTTTTTCCCGCGTTTTCCCCGCACCGGTCCACTTCTTGCATTGGCTGCGTAACAAACAGGGGGTGCCGATGCCACAACGAGGATCGCGCCTGGCGGGCGCTTTGGCTGTAAGCGGAGCAGGCTTCATCGAGCGTCGCAGCGGCTACGACCGGCGACGGATGGGGATCAGGACGTTCCTATATGGAGGCTTCAATCCGCGCCGCAGGAACGGCGGGCGCCGGCGAGACGACTGCGCACTCTTCGTCGACTGGCACGAGCCTCATCTGCTTTTCCTCGCGGTGTCGATTCTGCTGCTCAGCGTCGTCGACGCGTTCATGACGGTAACTCTGCTCTCCGTCGGTGCACGCGAGGTCAATCCCGTCATGGATTTCGTGCTGCAGCAGAGGCCCGAGCTTTTCGCGTTGGCCAAAATGGCGCTGACCGGCGGTGGCGTGCTGGTCCTCGTCGCGTGCGCGCGCGCGACGGTGTTCCGGATCATCCGGGTCAGCGCGGTGATGCATTGGTGCTTGCTGCTCTACGCGGGACTCGTCGCCTACGAGTACTGGCTGCTCGACCGCCTCGTTTGAACCGTCACGGCTCGTATGTGCCCGTACATATGAGCCGTCGCGTTTCAAGTTGATACTCGTTTAGCTACACTACGCCGGCCCCGTTTCCGGCCCGAGTGGGGTGCCGCCCGCCGGCGCCGCATCGCCTCGGCTCGAGTCCCGGTAATGAGCAGTACGGTATTCAAGCAGCAGTTGCAATCGACCCCTTTACAGGGTGCAAATGCTTCGTTCATCGAGGCGCTCTACGAGTCGTATCTCGAGTCGCCGGGCAGCGTGCCCGAGGCTTGGCGACGCCTCTTCGAGAGCATCGGTCCCGAGCAGGACGACGTCGCTCACGGCCCGATACGCGAAGCCCTCGGCCGACGGCTCACCGCCCCCTCGACGGTCGCGCGGGTGTCGGCGCCCGACGCGCCGGCGAGCGAGAAGCAGGCGGCCGTATCACGTCTGATCCAGGTTTACAGCCTGCGCGGGCATCAGATCGCGGATCTCGATCCGCTCGGGCTGTGGAAGCGGCACACCCCCGCGGTGCTCAAGCTCGACTTCCTCGGCATCGAGCCCGAGGACTTCGATCGCGAGTTCTACACCGGCGGCCTCGCCGGGACGGGCCACAGCCGCATGAAGCTGCGCGACATCCTCGCGCTGCTGAAGAAGATCTACTGCGGGAAGCTCGCGGCTGAGTTCGCGCACATTTCCCGGGCAAGGGAGCGCTTGTGGCTCCGCGAGCGGTTCGAGGATTGCCGCGCGCATTGGCAGATCTCGAAGCGCGAGCAGATCGAGATCCTGCGCAGCCTCACCCGCGCCGAAGGCATCGAGCGCTACCTCAACACGAAGTACGTCGGCCAGAAGCGCTTCTCGCTCGAAGGCGGGGAGACGCTGATCCCGATGCTCGACGATCTGATCCAGCGCGCCGGCGAGCGGGGGGTGCAGGAGATCGTGATCGGCATGGCGCACCGCGGCCGTCTCAACGTGCTCGTGAACGTGCTCGGGAAGTCGCCGCAGGAGCTCTTCTCCGAGTTCGAAGGCGCCTACGACCTCGCGACGCTGAAGGGCTCGGGGGACGTCAAGTACCACATGGGCTTCTCGGCGGATCTGCGCACGCCCGGCGGCAACGTGCACGTCGTCGTCGCGTTCAATCCGTCTCACCTCGAGATCGTCGACCCGGTCGTCGAGGGCTCGGTTCGCGCGAGGCAGGACCGACGCGGCGATCGGCAGGGTGACGAGGTTTTGCCGGTCCTGATCCATGGCGACGCCGCGGTCGCCGGCCAGGGCGTCGTCGCCGAGACGCTGCAGCTGTCGCAGACGCGCGCGTTCTACACCGGCGGCACGATCCACATCATCGTCAACAACCAGATCGGCTTCACGACCAGCGACCCGGGCGACAGCCGGTCGACGCCGTACTGCTCCGACATCGCGAAGATGATCGAGGCGCCGGTCTTCCACGTGAACGGCGATGATCCGGAAGCGGCACTCGCCGCGATCCGCCTCGCGCTTGCGTACCGACAGACGTTCCACAAGGACGTCTTCATCGATCTCGTCTGCTACCGGCGGCTCGGCCACAACGAGGCCGACGAGCCTGCGGCGACGCAGCCGGTGATGTATCAGGCGATCCGCAAGCACCCGAGCGTCCTGTCCATTTATAGCAGGAAACTCCAGGAGTTAGGCGTCGTTTCTAAGGAAGAGGTTGACGAGATCGCCGAGGCTTACCGGCAGTGCCTCGACGAGGGTCGGAACCCGAACGAGAACGCGCTCGGCATGCTCGGCAACCAGCATACGGTCGACTGGAGCCGCTACCAGCAGGCCGGGCTCAACGAGTCCGTCGACACCGGGGTGCCGATGCAGGAGCTGAAGCGCCTCGCGGAGCTGATGAATCGTGTGCCGGAAGACTTCGTGCTGCATCCTCGCGTGCAGCGCATCGTCGACGACCGCAAACGCATGGCGGCCGGCGAGCTCGACGTCGACTGGGGGTTCGCCGAGAACCTCGCTTACGCGACGCTCCTCGCGGAGAACTTCCACGTGCGGCTCGTCGGTCAGGACAGCCGCCGGGGCACGTTCTTCCATCGCCACGCCGCGCTGTTCAATCAGACGAACGGCGAAGCGTTCGTGCCTCTTGCACGCGTCGCCGGCGAAAACGCGTTCCTCGTCGCGGACTCGCCGCTCTCCGAGGAAGCCGTGCTCGGCTTCGAGTACGGTTACAGCACGACTTCGCCGGATTGCCTCGTCATCTGGGAAGCGCAGTTCGGCGACTTCGCGAACGGTGCGCAGGTGCTGATCGATCAGTTCATCTCGTCCGGGGAAGCGAAGTGGGGGCGGCTATGCGGCCTCACGCTTTTCCTGCCGCACGGGCACGAGGGGCAGGGGCCGGAGCATTCGTCCGCGCGCCTCGAGCGTTTCCTGCAGCTTTGCGCCGAGCACAACATGCAGGTGTGCGTGCCGTCGACGCCGGCGCAGATGTTCCACCTGCTGCGTCGGCAGATGCTGCGGCCGGTGCGGAAGCCTCTGATCGTGCTGACGCCGAAGAGTCTGCTGCGACACCGGTTGTCGGTCTCGTCGCTCGAGGAGCTCTCGCGCGGGCGTTTCCAGCCGCTGATCGGCGAAGTCGAGAAGATCGATCCGAAGAGCGTGCGGCGCATCGTGTTCTGCAGCGGCAAGGTTTACTACGAGCTCGCCGAGGCACGCCGCGCGGAGAAGCTCGAGCGGATCGCGATCGTTCGGATCGAGGAGCTCTATCCGTTCCCGATCGAGGAATACGCGCGCACGATCGCCCGCTATCCGAACGCAAAGGAGATCATCTGGTGCCAGGAGGAGCCGCAGAACCAGGGGGCGTGGTACCAGATCCGTCATCGGCTGCAGGAGCCGCTCACCGACGAGCACCAGCTTTTCTATGCCGGGCGACCGGGGGCTGCCGCGCCCGCGTCCGGCATCCACGCGTTGCATGTTCGCCAGCAGCAGGCGCTGGTCGCCGCCGCGCTTGCCGCCGACACGCGCGAGCGCAGGTCATCGCTGGCGAAGCGCGCTTGAGCATCGAGGCCGCAACGTGAGTATCGAGGTCAAGGTTCCGCAGCTTCCCGAGTCCGTCACTGACGCAACCCTGGTCAATTGGCACAAGAAGGCCGGTGACGCCGTACGCCGAGACGAAAATCTCGTCGATCTCGAGACGGATAAAGTCGTTCTCGAGGTTCCTGCGCCAACTGATGGAATAATCAAGGAAATCCGAGTAGGTGACGGCGCGACCGTCACGAGCGGGCAGGTGCTTGCCGTGCTCGAGCCCGGTGAGGTCGGCGCACAAGCGGAGAGCGTCAGCGCGCCGGAACCGCAGGCCGAGCCCGCGGAGGCGCCGCGTGCCGAGCCGCCGGCGCCGGCGGCCGCTGTGGTTGCCGAAGCACCGGCCGCGCGCAGCGGCGCCGGCCGCCAACGTTCCGATTCGCGCACGGCGCTCCAGAAGATGGGCCCGGCCGTTCGAAAGCTCGTCGAGGAGCACGACATCGATCCGACCGCGATTCGCGGCTCCGGCCGCGAAGGCCGCGTGACGAAAGCGGACGTGCTCGGTTATCTCGCGAGCACGCAGCCGGCGACGACCGGGTTCGACGACGAGGCGCGTCCGCAGGAGCCTGGCGTCGGCGGCGGCCGCCGCGAGCAGCGAGTGCCGATGACGCGGCTGCGTCGCCGGATTGCCGAGCGGCTCGTCGAGGCGCAGCACACCGCCGCGATGTTGACCACGTTCAACGAGGTCGACATGAGCGCCGTCATGGCGCTGCGGAAGAAATATCAGGAAGAGTTCCAGAAGCGGCACGACATCAAGCTCGGCTTCATGTCGTTCTTCGTCCGAGCCTCGATCGAGGCGCTGCGCCGGTTCCCTCAGGTCAACGCGTCGATAGACGGCACGGACATCGTCTATCACGAATATTTCGACATCGGTGTCGCGGTCTCGACGGATCGGGGCCTTCTCGTCCCCGTGCTTCGCAATGCGGAGAACATGAGCTTCTCTGAGATCGAGAAGACGATCGCGGATTACGCCCGGCGAGCGAATACCGGGGACATCGGTCTCGACGAGCTGACCGGAGGCACGTTCACGATCACGAACGGCGGCGTGTTCGGTTCGCTGCTGTCGACGCCGATCCTGAATCCTCCGCAGACCGGCATCCTCGGCATGCACAAGATCCAGGAGCGGCCGGTCGTCGTCGACGGCAAGATCGAGATCCGTCCGATGATGTACCTCGCGCTGACCTACGATCACCGGCTGATCGATGGACGCGAAGCGGTGCAGTTCCTCGTGCACATCAAGGAGTCGCTGGAAGACCCGGCGCGACTGATCCTTCAACTCTAGTAGCGTAATGGCGAACAATACTTTCGATGTCGTCGTGATCGGCGGCGGCCCGGCGGGCTATCCTGCGGCGATACGAGCGGCTCAACTCGGCCTCAAGGCCGCATGCGTCGACAAGTGGACGACGCCCGACGGCGGACGTCCGTTCGGCGGCACGTGCCTGAACGTCGGCTGCATCCCGTCGAAGGCGCTGCTCGAGTCGTCCGAGCTCTATCACCGTGCGCAGTCGGAGTTCGCCGCGCACGGCATCTCCGTCGGGTCGCTCGGCATCGATATCGGCAAGATGCTCGAGCGCAAGCGCGCGATCGTGAAGCAGCTGACGTCCGGCATCGACGCGCTCTTCAAATCCGCCGGTGTCACGCCGATCAAGGGCCATGGGCGTCTCCTCGAAGGCCGACGCGTGGAGGTGGACGGGCCGGACGGCAAGCAGGTGCTCGAAGCGAAGCACGTCGTGATCGCGACCGGGTCCGTGCCGGTCGAGCTGCCGGTCGCGAAGTTCGACGGCGAGCGGATCGTCGACTCGACCGGTGCGCTCGAGTTCACCGAGGCGCCGAAGCGGCTCGGCGTCATAGGCGCCGGGGTGATCGGTCTCGAGCTCGGCAGCGTGTGGCGGCGCCTCGGCTCCGAGGTGGTTCTTCTCGAAGCGCTCGATACCTTCTTATACATGGCCGATCAGCAGATCGCCGCGGAGGCGCTGAAGCAGTTCAAGCGACAAGGGCTCGACGTGCGGCTCGGCGCGAAGGTCACGGGCGCGGAGCGGACGGCGACGGGCGTCAAAGTGCGCTACGAGCGCGCCGGCGGCGCCGAGGAGATCGAGGTTGACAAGCTGATCGTCTGCGTGGGCCGTCGGCCGTATACGGAGAACCTGCTCGGACCGGCCACCGGCGTCGAGCTCGACGAGCGCGGCTTCGTGAAGGTCGACGACAGCTGCCGAACCACCGCGCAGAACGTCTGGGCCGTCGGCGACGTCGTCCGGGGACCGATGCTCGCGCACAAGGGAACCGAGGAAGGCGTGATGGTCGCAGAGCTGATCGCGGGTCATGCCGCCGAGGTGAACTACAAGACGATACCGTCCGTGATTTACACGGCGCCCGAGATCGCGTGGGTCGGCATGACCGAAGAGCAAGCGAAGCAGAGCGGGCGCAAGTACAAGGTCGGAACGTTTCCGTTCTCGATCAACGGCCGCGCGAAGGCGCTGCAGCAGACAGCAGGTTTCGCGAAGATCGTCGCGGACGCGGAGTACGACGACATCCTCGGCGTGCACATCATCGGGCCGATGGCCGGCGAGCTCATCGCCGAAGCCGTGGTCGCGATGGAATTTTCCGCGTCTGCCGAGGACTTACAGCGCATAGTTCATGCTCATCCTACGTTGAGCGAGGCGCTGCACGAGGCCGCGCTCGCGGCCGACAAGCGGGCCATTCACGCGCTCAACCGTTAGAAGCGCGATCGATCGAGCAAGCTCGCGAGCCCGATCGAATCACGATCGCCGCAGCCGAGCGCGCGCGACGCACGAGCGAGCGCGCGCGACGGCGAGCGGACTGTTCGTTCGGTGAGCGGACGCGCTCGTGTCCGCGATGATTTCCCGTCGGTCGGCGTGTCGCTTACGCTCGGCGAATGCCGTTATGATAGGCGCCGGCAAAGCCGGGAGGCTTCGCCGGTGGGTTTTCGGAGTTCGAGCATACGGGGCGGGAGCGACGACCGCGCGGCCGGTCGCCGGGCGATCGTGGGGGCAAGTGTCGCCGGATAGCCGCTCTGCAATAGCCAACGCAGCGGAACGCTGGGAGCAGTGACATGGCGGGTCACAGCAAGTGGGCGAACATCAGATTCAGAAAAGGCGCGCAGGACGCAAAGCGCGGCAAGATCTTCACGAAGCTCATCCGCGAGATCACGATCGCGGCCCGCACCGGAGGCGGTGATCCCGCGTCGAATCCGCGGCTTCGTCTCGCGATCGAGAAGGCGAAGGCGCAGAGCATGCCCAAGGACAACATGGAGCGCGCGATCAAGCGCGGGACGGGCGAGCTCGAAGGCGAGAGCTACGAGGAGGCGCGCTACGAAGGCTATGGCCCGGGCGGCGTCGCCGTCATGGTCGATTGCCTCACCGACAACCGAAACCGCACGGTCGCGGACGTCCGTCACGCGTTCTCGAAGTACGGCGGCAACCTCGGCGCGGACGGCTCCGTCGCATATCTGTTCTCGCAGGTCGGCGAGCTCTCGTATCCGCCGGGCAGCGACGAGGACCGGATCATGGAGGTCGCGATCGAGGCCGGCGCGTCCGACGTCGTCACGAACGAAGACGGCTCGATCGACGTGCTGACGGCCCCCGAGGACTACGAGCGCGTGCACGAGGCGATGAAGAGCGCGGGGCTCGAGCCCGAGAGGGCCGAGGTCACGATGCGCGCGTCGACGAAGGTGCGGGTAGAAGGCGCGCAGGCCGAGTCGCTGCTGAAGCTCCTCGACGTGCTCGAGGAGCTCGACGACGTGCAGAACGTCTATACGAACGCCGACATCCCCGACGCGCTGCTGGAGGAAACGGCATAGTGCGGCCGGGCACGCTTCTCCTTTTGTGCCGAGATCGAGTGCCGTGAAGGGCGCCGTCCGCATCCTCGGTATCGATCCGGGCTCGCAGGTCACCGGTTTCGGCATCGTCGATGCGATCGGCGGACAGGCGCGGGCCGTCGCTTGGGGAAGCATCAGGACCTCCGGCGAGCACAGCGAGCGTCTGCGGCGGATCTTCGAGGAGATCGACCGCATCATCTCGACGCATGCGCCCGAGGAGGTCGCGATCGAGAGCGTCTTCGTCCATCGCAACGCCGACAGCGCCCTCAAGCTCGGTCAGGCGCGCGCGGCCGCGCTCTGCGCGACGTTTCGCGCGCGCTTGCCGATCCACGAGTACTCGCCGCGTCACATCAAGAAGGCGGTCGTCGGCGCGGGCGGAGCCGAGAAGCCTCAGGTGCAGCGGATGGTCAAGATGCTGCTCGGGCTCGGCGAAGCGCCTGAGCCCGATGCGGCGGATGCGCTCGCGGCTGCGCTTTGTCACGCCCATTCGCGCACGGCGCGGGCGGCATTGATGAAGGCGGCGGGGGCGACGTGATCGGCTTCCTCAAGGGCACGCTCGTGGCGAAGCGCCCCCCGTCGTTGACGATCGACGTCGGCGGCGTCGGCTACGAGGTCGACGCGCCGATGTCGACGTTCTATAGGCTGCCCGAGATCGGCCAGCCGCTGACGCTCGTCACGCACCTCGCGATTCGCGAGGACGCGCACGTGCTTTACGGGTTCTTCACCGAAAGCGAGCGTGCGTTGTTCCGCAGTCTGTTGAAGGTCAGCAACGTCGGCCCGCGCATCGCGCTCGGCGTGCTCTCCGGCATGAGCGTCGAAGCGTTCTACCAGTGCGTGCGCGAGAAGAACGTCGCGAGCCTGACGAAGCTGCCGGGCGTCGGCCGCAAGACCGCCGAGCGGCTCGTGCTCGAGATGGCGGATCGCATTCCGGAGAAGCTCGACGGCGGCGGCGCCGTCGCCGCGGGGACGCCGACGCCCGCAAGCGAGGCGCACGATGCGCTGCTCGCGCTCGGCTACAAGCCGGCCGAGGCCGAGAGGATGCTGAAGGGTCTCGACGCAGAGCGCCTCACGACGGAGGAGCTGATCCGTGAAGCTTTGAAGCGCGTGCACGTCAATGGGGGGCGGGCGTGACCGAGGAGGCGAGGATCGTGACCGCGGCCGCGTCGCGCGACGACGAGGCCTTCGATCGTGCCGTCCGGCCGCGCCGGCTCGCCGACTACGTCGGACAGGCGCGCGTGAAGGAGCAGATGTCGATCTTCATCACGGCCGCGCGCCGACGCGGCGAAGCGCTCGATCACACGCTCCTGTTCGGTCCGCCGGGCCTCGGCAAAACGACGCTTGCCCACATCATCGCGCACGAGCTCGGCGTCAACCTCAAGCAGACGTCGGGGCCGGTGCTCGAGCGGCCCGGCGATCTCGCGGCGCTCCTGACGAACCTCGAGCCGCACGACGTGCTGTTCGTCGACGAGATTCACCGGTTGAGCCCGGTCGTCGAGGAGGTGCTCTATCCCGCGCTCGAGGATTTCCAGCTCGACATCATGATCGGTGAAGGCCCGGCGGCGCGCTCGATCAAGATCGACCTGCCGCCGTTCACGCTGGTCGGCGCGACGACGCGGGCGGGCCTGCTGACATCGCCGCTGCGCGACAGGTTCGGCATCACGCAGCACCTCGATTTTTACGGTATCGACGAGCTTGCGCAGATCGCGACGCGGACGGCCGGGATCCTCGCCCTGCCGATCGACGAAGGCGGCGCGCGCGAGATCGCGGCGCGTTCGCGAGGCACGGCCCGCATCACGAACAGGCTCGTGCGGCGGGTACGCGACTACGCGCAGGTCAAGGCCGACGGCAAGGTCGATGCGGCCGTCGCGAAGGCCGCGATGGACATGCTCGAGGTCGATCCGCACGGGCTCGACGCGATGGACAGGAAGCTGCTCCTGACGATCATCGAGCGCTTCGACGGCGGGCCGGTCGGCATCGAGAGTCTCGCCGTTGCGGTCGGCGAGGAGCGGGGCACGATCGAGGATGTCGTCGAGCCGTATCTGATTCAGGCAGGCTTCCTGCAGCGCACCGCGCGGGGGCGGATCGCGACGAAAGCCGCCTATCGCCATTTCGGCTTGCGTCCCCTGGAGTCGGGGCCGCAGACCGGCGGTCTCTTCGAATGAACTGTTTCGGGCCTCGACTCTCTTAAGGGCTGGCAGCGTCGCATGGGGGATCTGATTTGGCCGGTCAGGGTCTACCTCGAAGACACGGACGCGCAGGGCGTCGTGTACAACGCGAGCTACTTCCGCTTCATGGAGCGCGCGCGGACGGAGTGGCTGCGGGCGCGCGGTGCGGAGCACGAAGGGCTCAGGGCCCGTTACGGGATCTTCCTCGTGCTCGCCGCGGTCGAAGCGAAATTCCATGCACCGGCGCGGCTCGGCGACATGTTGCACGTGAGCGCCTCCGTGTCGAAGCTGCGCGGCGCGCGGGTCGTGTTCGCACACGAGATCAGGCGTCACGTGGAGGACGGGGAACTGGTTTGCAGCGCGACGGCCGAAGTCGCGTGCATGGATGCCGAGCGCGGTGGACCGCGACGGCTGCCGGCCGAGCTGCTGAGTGAGTGGGAGCGATGAGCAACGAGCTGAACGTATTGCAGCTGATCTTGGAGGCGTCGCCCGTCGTTCAGGCGGTCATGCTCCTCCTCGGGATTCTTTCCATCGCGTCGTGGATGGTCATCATCGAGAAGAGCCGGGCGCTGAAGCAGGCGATCAGCGGTGCCGACGAGTTCGAGGAGAGCTTCTGGTCGGGCGGGGATCTGTCCGCGCTCTACCGAGAGATCTCCGCCGAGGAATCGCCGCAAGGCATGGCGGGGATCTTCGAGTCGGGATTCCGCGAGTTCGGCCGCCTGCGGCAGGAAGGCGGGCTCTCACCCGATCAGATCGTCGAGGGCGCGCGACGCTCGATGCACGTTTCGCAGCTGCGGGAGATGGACCGGCTCGAGAGCAACCTGTCGTTCCTCGCGACGGTCAGCAACACGAGCCCGTACATCGGTCTGTTCGGCACGGTCTGGGGCATCATGAGCGCGTTCTATTCGCTCGGTAATCTGCAGAGCGCGACGATTGCCGTCGTCGCGCCGCACATCTCGGAGGCCCTGATCGCGACGGCGATGGGACTCGTCGCGGCGATTCCCGCCGGTATCGCGTACAACCGCTACGCCGACAAGGTCGGACGTCTCGAGGTGCGCTACGGCACGTTCATGGAAGAGCTTTCCGCGATCTTCCAGCGCAACGCCGCGCGCAAGGATACGGCGCATCACGGAGCTGCGGCATGATCCCGGCGCGCCACGGGAAGCGGCGTCTCATGAGCGAGATCAACGTCGTTCCTTATATCGACGTGATGCTCGTGCTCCTGATCATCTTCATGATCACGGCACCCCTTCTGACTCAAGGGATCACCGTCGATCTGCCGGAGGCAGGCGCCGAGCCTTTGGATCCCGAGCTGATGCGCGACAACGAGCCGATCGTGCTGAGCGTCGATCGGGAAGGCCGTTTTTACCTCAACATCGGCGAGGACGTCGATGCGCCGATCGACGAGCAGACCGTCGTCGAGCGCACCGCGGCGGCGATCCGCCGCAACGCCGAGACGCCGGTGCTCGTGAAGGGCGATCGAGGCGTCGAGTACGGCCGGGTCGTGACCGGAATGGTGCTGCTGCAGCGCGCCGGGGCGAAGAAGGTCGGATTCATCACCGACCCGCTGGATCCCGATTCGCTATAGGGTTGCCGAAGAAGCCGTGTCGCTGCTGCGCGAACATGCCTATGGGTTGTTCTGGTCCGTCGCGCTGCACGCGGCGGCCATCGCGGCGCTCGCGCTCGGCACGAATTTCGTGAGGCGCCCGCCGCAGCCCGAGGTGCTCGCGATCGAGGCGATGGTCGTCGACGAGACGATGCTCGCGCGGATCGACCAGCAGCGCGAGGAGGCCGAGCGGCGCGCGAGAGAAGAGGAGCAGCGTCGGATCGCCGAGCAGGCCGAGCGGGAGCGGCAGGCGGAGGAAGCCCGCAGGGCCGAGGAGGCTCGACGCGCGGAGGAAGCACGACGAGCGGAGGAGGCACGGCTGCAAGCCGAGCACGAAGCCGCGGAGCGGGAGCGGCTCGCGCGCGAGGCACGCGAAAGAGAAGAGGCCGAGCGCAGGCGTCAGGAAGAGCTTCGCAGACAGGAGGAGCAACGGCAGGCGGAGCTGCGCCGGCAGGAAGAGGAGCGCCGGGCGCGTGAGGAGGCGGAGCGCCGGGCACGCGAGGAAGCGGAACGCCGCGCGCGCGAGGAGGCTGAGCGGCGCCGTCAGGAGGAAGAGCTGCAGCGGCAACTCGACGCGGAGCTGCAACGGGAAGCCGAAAGACTCGCCGCGATGCGCTCCGGTGCGCTCGACGAGTACCGGACGCTGCTGAGAAACAGGATCGAGCAGAACTGGATTCGGCCGCCGAGCGCTCGACCGGGCATCAAGTGCACCGTGCACGTCGTGCAGATCCCGAGCGGCGAAGTCATCAGCGCGCGCGTCACGGCCTGCAACGGCGACGCGGCGGTCGTGCAGTCGATCGAAGCGGCGGTCTTGCGCGCATCGCCGCTGCCGCTGCCGTCAGATCGTTCGCTGTTCGAGCGCAACCTGATCATCGATTTCGAGCCTAGGGATTGACGCCGTGCATGCACGGAGGCAGCACGCCACCGTTGCGTGCGACGTAAAGCTTGGAACACGACGAGAACCAGAAGAGGAGCTTGATGGCCAGAGGATATGACAACGGGCCGACGCGCTGGACGGCCCTGCTCCGAGCCGGTGTCGCGGTCTTCCTCGCGATCGCGGCGGGAGGCGCGAACGCGCAGCTCAACATCACGGTGACGCAGGGCATCGACCGTCCCGTGCCGATCGCGATCGTCCCGTTCGGCTGGCAGGGACCAGGTCAATCGCCGTACGACGTCGCGGCGGTCATCAGCGCGGACCTCGGCAACAGCGGACGGTTCGATCCGATGCCCGTATCCGACATGATCTCGCGCCCGACGAATCCCGCGCAGGTCAATTTCCAGGACTGGCGCGTCAGCGACGTCGACTATCTGCTGATCGGGCAGATGAGCGAGACCTCGTCGAACAACTACGCCCTGCAGTTTCAGCTCTTCAACGTGAGATCGGGCCAACAGCTTCTCGGGTTCAGGCTGACGTCGCCGCGGGATAATCTGCGCGCGGCGGCGCACCGGATCGCCGACATGGTCTTCGAGGAGCTGACCGGCATCCCCGGCGTGTTCGGCACGCAGATCGCGTATATCAGCGAGCAGCGCAACGGCGACCGGCGAATCTATCAGCTCATCGTCGCGGATGCCGACGGCGAGAACCGCGTCGTCGTCGCGGAGTCCACGCAGCCGCTGATGTCGCCCGCGTGGTCGCCCGACGGCCGCAGGCTCGCGTACGTTTCGTTCGAAGGCAATCAGTCGGCGATCTACGTGCAGACGTTGCGCACCGGAACGCGAGAGCGCGTGTCGATGCGCGCGGGTCACAACGGTGCACCGGTCTTCTCGCCCGACGGTCGCCGGCTCGCGCTGACGCTGTCCCTCGTCGAGGGCAACTTCGATATCTACACGCTCGACCTCGGAACGCAGGTGCTGCGCCGGCTGACCGACCATCCGGCGATCGATTCCGAGCCCGCGTGGTCTCCGGACGGCGAGACGATCTACTTCATGTCCGATCGCAGCGGGTCGCCGCAGATCTATCGCATCCCGTCGAATGCGGACACCCGTGCCGCACCGCAGCGCGTGACGTTTTACGGGAACTACAACGCCCGCCCGCGTGTCTCTCCGGACGGCCGGTTTCTCGCGGTCGTGCATCGCAGCGACGACACGCAGGGAAATTTCCGGATCGCGACGTTCGACCTCGCGAACAACCAGTTCTTCGGCGTGCTGAGTCGCCGCGGACAGCTCGACGAGTCGCCGAGCTACGCGCCGAACGGTGCGCTCCTGATCTTCGCGACGCGCGAACGGGGACGGGGCGTGCTCGGGACGGTCACGAGCGACGGGAACATCGAGCAGCGCATCGAATCGGGAGTCGGCGACGTGCGTGAGCCGGTGTGGGGGCCTTTCCCGCGGCCTTGACGCAGGAATGGCATTAACAACAATACGCAGATTCTTGTAAACACTCCATCCTTGAGGATCGGGAACATGTTTCGAACCAGCGCGCTGCTCACTTGCATCCTCGCATTGGCGTTGACCGGTTGTAACCGCGGCAACACGCTTCCCGATTTCGAGTCGGGTGCCGCGTCCGGGCAGGATCCGAGCGGCGCCTCCACGAGCCCGTTCGGCGACCGCGGCGGTTTCGACGTTCTCGAGGACGGCGTCGGCGCACCGGCGAATCTGCTCGACCAGCTGATCGTCTACTTCGAGTTCGACCGCAGCGACGTTCCCCCGCAGTACAACGACATGCTCGCGGCGCACGCGCGCTATCTCGCGTCGAATCCGAATGCCCGAGTCAGGCTCGAAGGGCACGCCGACGAGCGCGGCTCGCGCGAGTACAATATCGGTCTCGGGGAGCGGCGAGCGCAGGCGGTTCGTCGCATCCTGATGCTGCAAGGCGCTTCCGCGGAGCAGGTGAGCACGGTGAGTTACGGCGAGGAGCGGCCGGCCGCGCTCGGCAGCAACGAGGAAGCTTACAGCCTGAATCGCCGGGTCGAGATCGTCTACAGGCAGTAGGCATCTCGGGAACGGCGCGAACCTCGAGGAACCGGCCGTGAGAAGCTCGTACCTAGTCCGACCCATCGGTATCGTCGCTTTCGGCGTGCTCGCAGGCTGCAGCACGATCACACCGACGGATGATCCGGTATACCTGCGCTTGCAGGACCTCGAGGCGCGGCTGATTCGCATCGAGCGCGTCGTCAACAACGAGAGCCTGATCCAGATCGCGAATCAGCTCGAGCAGCTACGCGCGGACACGCAGGCGCTGCGCGGCGAGGTCGAGACGCTCCGCTTCGAGACGGAGAGCGGAGCGGAGCGGCAGCGCCAGCTGTACCTCGACATCGACCAGCGGCTGCAGGCGCTCGAGTCGCAGTCGCGAGGCGGAGTCGACGGCGGGCGGCAGGGCTTCGGCGCGAACGCGGCGCCCGGCTCGGGCGGCTTCGGCAATGCCGGAGGCGGCGCCGGCGGATCGGTCGCGGGGACGGACACCGAGGCCTATCAGCGCGCGTTCGAGCTGCTGCAGGCGCGGCGCTACGGGGACGCGGCGCAAGCGTTCACGCGCTTCCTGCAGGCCTTCCCGGACAGCGAGCTCGCGGACAACGCGCAGTACTGGCTCGCGGAGACGTACTACGTGCAGCGCGAGTTCGCGGCCGCGCTGCCCGAGTTCCAGAAGGTCCTCGACCTCTATCCGCAGTCCGACAAGCTCGCCGACTCGCTGCTCAAGGTCGGCTATTGCAACTACGAGCTCAAGCGTTGGGACGCGGCGCGGACCGCGCTGCAGCAGGTCATGCGTGACTATCCCGGCACGACGGCCGCACAGCTCGCGGTGAGCCGCCTCGAGGCGCTCGAGCGGGAGGCAGGTTGAGTGCGGTGGCCGCATCGGCGAGCCGGCGTCCCGTCGGCGACGAAGCGGCCGCTCTGCGTCTGAAGATCACCGAGATCTTCCATTCGATCCAGGGCGAGGCCCTGCACGCCGGTTGGCCGACGGTGTTCGTGCGGCTCACCGGCTGTCCTCTTCGATGCCGTTACTGCGACACGGCCTACGCGTTCGGCGGCGGCGAGTGGCGCACGTGCGGCGAGATTCTCGAGGCCGTCGCGAGCTTCGAGGCGCGCCACGTCTGCGTCACGGGCGGCGAGCCGCTCGCGCAGACGCGTTCTCTTGCGCTGCTCGAGATGCTGTGCGATGCCGGGTACGAAGTCTGCCTCGAGACCGGGGGAGCGCACGACATCGGTCAGGTCGACCCGCGCGTCAGCCGCATCGTCGACGTGAAGACCCCGGGCTCCGGAGAATGCGCGCGCAATCGGCTCGAGAATCTCGCGCTGCTTACACCTCGCGACGCGCTGAAGCTCGTCATCACGAGCCGCGACGACTACGAGTGGGCGAGGGCATTCGTGCGAAGCCACGATGTGCCGTGTCCGATCTTCTTCTCACCGAGCTACGGTGACGTGCCGCCGGCGAGTCTCGCGGAATGGATTCTTGCCGATCGGTTGCCGGTGCGGCTGCAGCTTCAGCTGCACAAGATCCTGTGGGGCGATACGCCCGGGCGGTGAGCATGCGAGCACGGGGCAAGCACCGACCGTGCCGGGGCGCTTCGGAGAGCCGGCCGTGACGCGTCGCGCCGTCGTGCTCTTGTCCGGCGGGCTCGACTCCGCGACGACGCTTGCGATCGCGCGGAGCGAGGGCTTCGAGTGTCACGCGCTCAGCTTCGACTACGGGCAGCGTCATCGCGCGGAGCTTCGTGCCGCCGCGCGTGTCGCCGCGCACCTCGGTGCCGTGTCTCATCGGAAGTTCCCGTTGCCGATCGGCGCTTTCGGCGGATCGGCCTTGACGGACACCGCGATCGACGTGCCCGAAGCCGGCGGTGCGGGGATACCCGCGACGTACGTTCCCGCGCGCAATACGATCCTGCTCGCCGTCGCGCTCGGTCTCGCCGAGGTCCTCGATGCGGAGGTGATCTACATCGGCGTCAACTCGATCGACTACTCGGGGTATCCCGACTGCAGGCCCGAGTTCGTCGACGCGTTCCAGACGCTCGCGCGCGTCGCGACGAAGCAGGGCGTCGAGGGTCGGCCCGTGCGCATCGAAGCCCCGCTGATCCGGATGACGAAGGCGGAGATCATCCGCCGCGGTGTGGAGCTTGGCGTCGATTATGCGGTGACCGTCTCCTGCTATCGGGCGGACGACGAGGGCCGTGCGTGCGGGCGCTGCGACGCGTGCGTGTTGCGGCGCGACGGGTTTCGCGCGGCCGGCATTGACGATCCGACGCGGTACTTTGGAGAATGATTCGGCGCGGCGGCGGGCCGTGCTTTGTGGCCGGCCGCCGATCCAGTATGATTCCGCCCCCTGCGTGCCTCGATGAGGCTCTCGCAGCCGGCGGATACAGCAAGGGCCGTTAGCTCAGTTGGTAGAGCACCGGACTTTTAATCCGATGGTCGCAGGTTCGATCCCTGCACGGCCCACCAAGAAACGGTCCGTAGCGCAACAAGATACGGCGAACCGGTCTCGGCCGTCCAATCGCTTCCCGCTTCCTAAGCGGAGGCTCACTGCACTGCCTGCGAAAGTCGCACGTCCCGTCGCGGAGCCAGACCGGTCCAGAGCGCCTGCCGTGCACCGCGGTGAGCGGGACGGCGACAAAGCTGCGCGCCGCGTCCGAAAAATGGGACGAAGGTCGTATTGGTCGAGCTAGCGGCGCAAGCGCCTAATTGCCCCAAGGTTGCTCGGCTCGGTCCGCCGCCATTGCGCGGGCAACCGGTGAGCTGCTGTGTAGGACCACCGGAGGGGCTCAATGAATCGCACAGCGAACGACCGGCCCGCACTCATCCGATGCGTCGCGTGCTCGGCTGCCGTGGCGCTGATGGCCTCATTCATTGGAACGAGCGCGCTGCCCCAGAAGAGCGGCCGAGCTGCACCCGATGAGCTGCGGGAGATCATCGAGGAAGCGTTCGTTTACGGCTTCCCGATGGTGGACAGCTACCGGATCCAGTACTCGTACTTCGTGGACGAGAACCACCCGGAGTACAAGGGCCGCTGGAATGCGCTGCACAACGTTGCACGCGTCTACACTCCCGAGGACAAGGCGATTCAGACGCCGAACTCCGACACACCGTATGGTTTCCTCGGCGCGGACCTCCGCACGGAGCCGCTCGTCATCAGCGTGCCTGCGATACCGGATCGGTACTATTCGCTGCAGTTCATCGACATGTACACGCACAACTTCGCGTACGTGGGCAGCCGCGCAACGGGCAGCGCTGCCGGCGACTATCTGCTTGCCGGCCCCAGCTGGCGGGGTGTCGTGCCGGACGGCATCGATGCCGTGATCCGCTCCGAAACGGAGCTCGTTTTCGTGCTTTATCGCACCCAGCTGTTCAGCGCGGACGACCTGGAGGAGGTCAAGAGAATACAGGCCGGCTTCGAAGTGAAGCCGCTCTCTCGATTCAGGGGAGGCGCTCCAAGGTCGGCAGTGCCCATCGATTTCATCGAACCGCTGTCGGCCGAAGCGCAGAGGAGCTCGCCGAAATTCTTCGGCATCCTCAATTTCCTGCTCCGGTTCGCCCCGACCCACCCCAGCGAAACGGAGCTCATGGAACGCTTCGCCAAGGCCGGCATCGGTGCGGGCAAGCAATTCGACATCGAGATGTTCTCGCCCGAGCAGCGCCAGGCGATCGAGGACGGCATCGCCGATGCCTGGAAGGCCTACGCCGAGTTCAAGCGCGAGGAGATCGATTCGGGCAGGAGGGGCAGCGCCGACGGCTTCGGAACACGGGAGTTTCTCGGTAACGACTACATGGCGCGCATGGCATCGGCGGTGCTTGGCATCTATGGAAACTCCAAGGAAGAAGCGAACTATCCGGCGTACTTCGCCGATTCCGAAGGCATGCCGCTCGACGGCAGGGCCGGCCGTTACACCGTTCGCTTCGAGGCCGGAGAGCTGCCGCCGGTCAACTCGTTCTGGTCGCTGACCATGTACGAATTGCCGACCAGCCTCCTTACGGAGAACTTGATCGATCGCTACTTGATCAACTCGGCGATGGAGCCGGACCTCGTCCGCGATGGGGACGGCAGCATCACGCTCTACATCCAGCACGAATCCCCAGGCGAGGACAAGGAACCCAACTGGCTGCCGGCTCCTAACGGGCCGTTCTTCATGGTGATGCGACAGTACTGGCCGAAGCCCGAAGCGTTGGACGGTACCTGGACGGCGCCCCCCGCGGTCCGTGCGGCGACCGACTCGATCGATTCACCGGCTTCCGGCGACCCGGAGCTTTCGGACGTGCCCGATCTTGCGAGCCCGGAGCGGTGGCTGCGGACCGCCGAAGGCAAGATCATCGTCACGCCGGACAACTTCATTCGCGCCGAGTCGGATATGTACATGGCGGGACAGGTCAACGACGGCGCGTTCGGGCAATTCAAGCACACCCGCGAAGTCGCTCCGATCGACAGGCAGCTGGTCGTGCGGCTCAACCGCGACACGATCTACTCGTCCGGCGTCTTCGACCTCGATGCCGGACCGGTCACCATCACGCTGCCGGACCCGGGCGAGCGCTTTCTTTCGGCCCTGGTCATCAGCGAAGACCATTACAACCCGTTCGTCTTCTACGGCGGCGGCACGCATACGCTTACCCGTGAGAACGTGGGCACCCGCTACGTGATGGTGGCAGTGCGTATCCTGGCGAACCCCGACGACACGGAGGACATGAGAGAGGCCAACGCGCTGCAGGATGCAATCACCGTCAGCCAGCCGGGTGGGCCCGGGAGCTTCGAGATTCCGGACTGGGATCCCGTCAGCCAGAAGCAGGTGCGCGACGCGCTGACCGCGCTTTCCAACGCGATTCCGGACATGCGCTACGCCGCAGGCCCCGACGAGCGCTCCGTCGACCCGGTCAGACGCATCGCCGCGGCGGCCTCGGGCTGGGGCCTGAATCCGGACGAGGATGCAATCTACCTGAACGTGTTTCCGGAGCAGAACGACGGCGCAACCCCGTACCGGCTCGTCGTGGGGAACGTGCCCGTGGATGCGTTCTGGTCCGTATCCGTCTACAACGCGGATGGGTACTTCGAACCCAACGATCTCGATGCCTACTCGGTCAACAGCGTCACCGGCCGGCGGCGCGGGGACGGCTCCATCCTGATCCGGTTCGGCGACTGCGCGGCGGATACACCCAACTGTCTGCCCGTGACCGCCGGGTGGAATTACATGGTCCGCTTGTATCGCCCCCGTCAGGAGATCCTCGACGGCAGCTGGTCGTTTCCGGTCGCCGAGCCCGTCCGATGAAGAGCACAGGCGCTTCGGCCCTTGCCGTCGCGCCGAGGCTCGCCGCGGCCCCCGGTTCCGACGCGGCGCATTCGCCGTGAGGAAACTGCTCCTTCAGCGAGGATCGATCTCCGAGATGTAGAGCTTCGCCTGCGCGAGACGAGCGGAGCCGCGCACACCGAGCCAGATGTTGTAGTTGCCGGAGCGCGGACGAGGGATCGTCACGACGGGATCGAGGCTCATGCCGTCGTCGTTGCAAAACCAGTCTCCGGCAGGATCGAGCACGGCAAGCGTCGTGTCGGCGGCGGATGTCGCGTAGATGTGCAACGCGGACGAGCCCGCGTCGTAGTTCAAATCGACGTCCGGTGCTGCCGCGTTGATGTAGCCGACGCATGCTCCGCCGACGCTCGCGCCGACGTCGTGATTGCCGCCTGCCTCGAGGGGCAGGCTCCAAGGGTCCGGCATGAAGCCGGCGGTGAGATCCACCGTCTCGTACGTGGGAGCGGCCGCCCAGTTCGGCCGCTCGCCGGTCCGCCTCGGATCGATCTCCGTGATCCAGAGCTCGGCGGCCGCGGTCCCCGAACGGCCGTGCACCCCGACCCAGATGTTGTAGTTGCCGTCGAGCGGATCATCGAACACGACGATCGGGTCGTGGCCGAACGCGTCGTCGCTGCAATGCCATTCGCCTTCGGGATCGAGTATCACCAACGTCGTGTCTGCGGACGAGGAGGCATGGATGTAGAGCGGCCCTGTGCCGGCCGTGTAGTTCAGGTCGACGTCCGGCGCCGCTTCGTTGATGTATCCAGTGCATCCGTTGCCGAGGCGGCGCGATACCTTGTCGGCTCCTCCTGCCTGGAGCGACAGCCGCCACGGGTCGGGCAGAAAGCCTGCGATCAGGTCCACCGTGGAATAGGTCGGCATTGCGGCCCAGTTCGGCTCGGCCGAGGTCGTGCCGGCGACGAGCGCGCCTGCGGCGGCAGCGACGGTGGCGAGAGTCCTTTTGAGCGAAGTCGTCCCTGAGAGCATGTGCCCGAGCCTCGTAGCGCTGAGATGAAGCGACGCGACTCTAGGTGAGAGTCACGGGATCTTCGCTGGCGCAGTTCTCATATCGGGCTGGCCGATCGGAGCCGAGCCGGGACGAGCCGCGACCGAAGGCCGGGGCACACTGACGAGCCGTGGCCGAGGTCGGCGAGTGCTTTGCGCGGCGGACCGGTTTGCGGCGGCGTACTAAACACTACGGTCGACGCCGGCATTACCCGGCGCGTCCTCGACGGGTAGTGCTGCTGGCAATACTAAACTCTGCACCGAATTGAAAAATTCCGCCGTCACGCTCAAAATCACGCATCCGCATTCCGGGCCCCACCTCCCTGGGGCCTTCCCAAGGCGACTTGCCTATTAAGAGGTTACCAGGAGCTATGAGCCAGCGAAGAAGCTTGGAAGATTTGTTGAAGTCGGTGGGGAATCCGGTTGATCTGCTTAGGAATTCGCAGATCGGCGCGTACGTGTATCCGGTGGTTCCCGCCGAGTTCACGAACTGGCGCGACGAGCAGCGTGCTTGGCGTGAGACGTGCGTGCTGTTCGACCAGTCCCATCACATGGTCGATCTGTACGTCGAGGGGCCCGACGCGCTGAAGCTCCTGTCCGAGACGGCGATCAACAGCTTCGCGAATTTCGGCCCGAACAAGGCGAAGCAGTACGTTCCCGTCACGCATTATGGTCACGTCATCGGTGACGGCATTCTCTTCCACCTCGAGCAGAACAAGCTCGTGTACGTCGGCCGTGCTCCGGCGGCGAACTGGATCCAGTTCCACGCGGAGACCGGCGGGTACGACGTCAAGGTCGAGAAGGACGACCGCTCGCCGTCGCGGCCGATGGGCAAGCCCGTCGTGCGCAAGTGCTATCGCTTCCAGATCCAGGGCCCGAACGCGTGGCAGCTGATCGAGAAGCTGAACGGCGGCCCCGTGGAGAAGATCAAGTTCTTCAACATGGGCACGATCAAGATCGGCGGCCGCACGGTGCGTGCGCTTCGGCACGGCATGGCCGGCGCTCCCGGTCTCGAGATCTGGGGCCCGTACGAGCAGTACGACGAGATCCGCGCGATCATCGTCGAGGCGGGCCAGGAGTTCGGTCTGCATCAGGTCGGCTCGCGTGCGTACGCGACGAACACGCTCGAGTCCGGCTGGATTCCGTCGCCGCTGCCTGCGGTCTACACCGGCGAGAAGCTGAAGCCGTATCGTGAGTGGCTACCGGCCGACGGCTACGAGGGCTCGGGCAGTCTCGCGGGCAGCTTCGTGTCGGACAACATCGAGGACTACTACGTCACGCCGTACGACATCGGCTACGGTCCGTTCGTGAAGTTCGATCACGACTTCATCGGCCGCGAGGCGCTCGAGAAGATCCACGACCAGCCGCACCGCAAGAAGGTCACGTTCGCGTGGAACGCGGACGACGTTGGTAAGGTCTTCCGCTCGCTGTTCGAGCCGGGCCAGGACCATTACAAGTACATCGACCTGCCGCTGTCGAACTACGCTTCGGCGTCGTACGACCGGATCGAGAAGAACGGTAAGGTCGTCGGCTTCTCGATGTTCGCGGGCTACAGCTACAACGAGCGCTCGATGCTGTCGCTCGGCACGGTGGATCCGGACGTCGAGATCGGCGACGAGGTCACGCTCTTCTGGGGCGAGGAGAACGGCGGCACGCGGAAGACGACCGTCGAGCGCCACAAGCAGATCGCGATCCGCGCGATCGTGAGCCCGGTGCCGTACGCGAAGGTCGTTCGCGAGCAGTACGAGGGCAGCTGGCGCCGCGCGGGTCAGGTCTGACCTAGGGCAACGCGTCCAGAGCGCCGGGCAAGCGCCCGGCGCGTCCCGAACGAAAGGGAAGGTCGGTTCTCGGCCTTCCCTTTTTTGTCGCTCGGAGGATTCGCGTCACGGGCCGCCGCGCGGCGGCGTCACTCGAAGTGAAGAAAGCCGAGGCGGTGGCCCGCGCCGTCCGTGAACCAGAGCCGGTTCGTGAGTCGCTCCGGCGGCTGACGGTCGCTTCCCGCGCTCAGACCGACCGCACGCGCAACGGGGCCCGGGACTTCGAACTCCGTGATCTCGCCGTCCGGTGTGACGCGTCCGATGCGGTCGCCCTTCGTATACCAGACGTTGCGGTCAGGCCCGACCGCGATGTTGATCGGCGAGCCCGTTTGGCTCGGGATCGGGAACTCGGTGATCTCGCCGTCCATCGTGATCCGGCCGACGCGATTGCCGTCCGGCGAGATGCCGTCCATCGTTCCGGCGAGCTCGACGAACCACATGTTGCCGTCGGCGCCCGCGGTGATGTCGCCCGGGCCCGAGTTCGGCCGAGGCAGCGTGAACTCCGTGATCTCGCCGTCGGGAGTGATCCGGCCGATCTTGCTGGCCTTGAACTCGGAGAACCAGATGTTGCCGTCCGGCCCCGCGGCGAGCGCGCGCGGGCCGCTGTCGGGCGTCGGGATATCGAACTCGGTGATCTCGCCGTCGGGCGTGATGCGGCCGATCTTGCCGGCCGCGAACATGCCGAACCAGATGTTGCCGTCTCCGCCGAGCGCGATCGCCCGCGGCTGGCTGTTCGGCGTCGGGATCGGGAACTCGGCGATCTCGCCGTCCGGCGTGATGCGCCCGATGCGGTTGCCGAGATGCTCCGAGAACCACATGTTGCCGTCGGCGCCGAGCGCGATGATTCGCGGCGCGCTGTTCGCGTTAGGGAGCGGGTAGAGGCGGACGTTCGAGCCGTCGGGATCCATGCGTCCGATCGCGTCGCTGCCGAGCGTGAACCAGGCCGTGCCGTCCGGTGCGAGCGCGACCGTCGTCGGTCCCTGTGCGCCTTCGGGTAGCGCATACATCGTGAACTCGCCGGTCGTGGCGAGCGCCTCTCCGGGGGCGAGCCAGCGTTGCTCGTCGGCGTCGGCGGCGCGCGTGATCATCAGCAGAACTCCAGTGAGAAAGAACGTCGTGCGCATCATGCCCCGGTTCCCGGTCGTTGTCGTTATGGTCCGATTCTAACGAAATGGCCGGTGCCCAATGCACGGTCTGCGTCGACCCGGGCGACGCTCGCGCCGACGGCATCGTCTCGGCTCGACCGCGGTTGCCGCTGACCGCGGTTGCCGCTAGAGCGCCGGCGGCGTAGGCTCTTTCCCGATTTCACACGCATGGATCGCCCTCGGCAGCCGACGGAGCGCGACGATGAATGTGAAGGCGGCGCTTGCCGCGTGCCAAGCTCTCGGCATCGGGATCCTGACTGCGGCGGTGCTCTTCTTCGTGCACCGCACGTTGAGCTCGGACGGCGCGTGGCCTCGAGTGCCGACCTTCGGTTTCGGAGACTCGGCCGAGCATTCCGTCGATGCGGCCGAAACGCGGTCCGCCGATGGCGACATCGAGCAAGAGGGCGAAGTCACAGGGGTTCGGCGCGACGTCGACGCACCCTCTGCCGCGGCACGCATGGGAGCCGACGGCGATGGTGTTGCGGCGGACGGCACCGAGCGAGGACCGACTGCCGGGCGAACGAACCCGCACATCGAAGCATTGACCCATCCGTCGCCGACGTACCGCAACAGCAGCCTCGCCGCGGCCATTCGAGACGAGGGCTACGTTTGCACGGACGTCCTTTCGTCGGCTGCCGGCGGCGACGATCTCCGGTCGTGGCGCGTGTCCTGCGAGGGCGGCCGCGCGTACCTCGTCTTCGCGGACGGCGACGAGCTTCGCGTCGAGCCGATGCACTATTTCGACGCCCCGACGCCGTTCATTCCGGTCGAGCCGACCGAATCGCCGCCCATCCTCAGGCCACCCGAGTGATCGCGCGCTGCCGGCTGTCGCGGTATGACGCCGCGTTGACCGGACGAATCGGATGCCTCAGGATGATTCGCGAAGCCGCTGCGCCGGCGGGAGGGGCGGCGGCTGAGTCGACAAGCGCACCAATTTTCCTTGGGAATACGTGAGCACTTCCTCGATGCACCGAGCGCGAACGTCTCCACTCGACGTATCGGCAGCGTCGCCGGCTCCCGACGGTGCGCGAGGCAGCGTGCTCTTTATGTCGCAAAGTACTTGACAGGGAAATAGACCGGATCGAGACTGAGGAGCTATCGATGGCATCCATCTTCCCAGAGAGCATGCCTTCGCGCAGCTCGACGCTGGCGTCGATCGATGCGGGAGCGCGCGCGCACCTGCGTTATATCCGGGAGACGATCGAGGCTGCGCACACTTTCACGTCGGTGCCTGGGAAGGGGTGCATCGCGATGGGCCTCACCGCGCTGGTCGCCGCAGGCCTCGATTCGATCGCCGCGCTCTCGGCGTACTGGCTGCCGATCTGGCTCGGCGCCGCCGCGACGGCGATCGGATTGGCGAGCTACTTTCTCGTGAAGAAGGCGAAGGCGCAGGGGTTGTCGTTATGGGGTGGCGTTGCGCGCCGATTCTTCCTCACGCTGCTGCCGGCGCTGATCGCAGGCGCCGTGCTCACGGTCGCGCTGCTCGAGTCCGGGGCGCGAGACCTCGTCTCGGGCGCGTGGCTCTTGCTCTACGGCGCAGGGCTCGCCGCGAGCGGCGTGTTCTCGATCAGGCCGGTCATGCTGACGGGCTTCGGGTTCATGATGCTCGGCGCGCTCGCTCTCGCACTTCCGCAGTCGTTCTCGACGGCGTTGCTCGCAACCGGGTTCGGTGGGTTCCACCTGGCGCTCGGACTGATCATCCAACGGAGGCACGGTGGCTAAACGGGCAGTAAAGCCGACGTCTCAGCAAGCGGCGACGAAGCTGAGCAGGCTTCGTGCCGTAAGCTCCTACGTCGCGGACGGTGAGTCGAAGGATTTCGATCGCCTCATCTACGAGCGGATTCGACTGGGCATCATGAGTGCTCTCAGCGTTAACGAGAGCATGACGTTCAACGAGCTCAAGGAGCTTCTGAAGACGAGCGACGGCAACTTGAGCGCGCACGGGCGTAAGCTGGAAGAGGCGGGCTACATCACGTGTCGCAAGTCTTTCTCCGCACGCATCCCGAAGACCGAGTACAGCCTGACGCCCAAGGGACGCCGCGTGTTCGAGCGTTACCTGAGTCACATGGAAGCGCTGATCGAGGCTGCGCGGGGCCGTTAATTCGAACATCTAAATACTTTGCAGCGCAAAGCAGAATCACGGGAGTCATCGATGCACGTCGCGATCATCATGGATGGGAACGGCCGGTGGGCCTTGCAGAGAGGGCTGCCGAGGCCTGCCGGCCACCGCGCCGGAGCGGAGACGGTACGTCGAATCGTCGAGGCGGCGGTCGCGTCGCATGTTTCCGTGTTGACGCTGTACGCGTTCTCGGCGGACAACTGGCTGCGTCCGCGTCGTGAGGTTTCCGCCCTGATGAAGCTGATGAAGCGCTATCTGATCAGCGAGCGCGTGCGGTGCCTCCAGAACGGCGTGCGCGTCAACGTGATCGGTCGGCGTGACCGCCTTGCGCCCGAGCTCGTCCGCTCGATCGAGGACATCGAGCGCATCACGGCGGGCGGCGACAAGCTTCTCCTGCGGCTTGCGGTCGATTATTCGGCGCGGCAATCGCTCCTCGAGGCCGCCCGGCAACCGGGGAAGCCGCAGAGCTTCGAGGATTTCGAGCGGCGGCTCGCCGCGGTCAACCACTCCGTGCCGGGTGTGCCGAGCGTGGACCTCCTGATTCGCACCGGCGGGGAGCAGCGGCTCAGCGATTTCCTGCTTTGGGAGAGCGCTTACGCCGAGTTCGTGTTCTCCGATACGTATTGGCCCGACTTCTCCGAGCAGGAGTTCTACGCGGCGCTCGAGGAGTTCAGCCGGCGCGACCGGCGCTTTGGCCAGCTGTCGCAGCGCACGGCCTGACCTTTCCCGGCGCGCGGCCGGCTCCCCCGGCCGGCTCTCGACCGCTATAGTGGGCGACGATCGTTACGTTCGGGGGAGCTCATGATCAAGAGCGTCAATGCGTTGGCCGTTCCTGCGGCCGTCGCGGTGCTTCTCGCGCCGGGGGTCGCCGCGGCGCAGGTGTCGGAAGAGGATGCACGCTCGGCGAGCGGAGCGTCGACGGCGTCGCGCGACGGCGGCGCGTCTCCGTGGCGCGCGCCCAGAACGCCTTGGGGCGATCCCGACCTGCAAGGCATGTGGCCGCTCGATTACATCAACGGCACACCCGTGCAGCGGCCGCCCGAGTTCGGCGAGCGACGCTACCTGACCGACGAGGAGTACGCCGAGCGGGTCGCCCGGCTCGCCGCCCTCAATGCGCGCTACGAGCAGGAAATCGCGACGAATCGGATGGACATGGGCCACTGGTCGGAGATGGGCGAGCCCAATCGCCTCACGTCGCTGATCGTCGAGCCGTCGAACGGCCGCGTACCGCCGCTAACCGAGGCGGGCCGGGCGAAGGCGGCGACGATGACGAGCTCGTGGTCCGACATCCCGTTCGACGACATCGGCGATTTCAACCCGCTCGATCGCTGCATCACGCGGGGCCTCCCGGCGTCCATGTTTCCGTTCATGTACAACAGCGGCATCGAGATCATCCAGGCGCCGGGCTATGTCGTGATACGGCTCGAGCTGATTCACGAGGCGCGCATCGTGCCGCTCGACGGCCGTCCGCCGCTCGCTCCGGAGATTCGTCAGTGGATGGGCGACTCGCGCGGGCGCTTCGAAGGGGACACCCTCGTGATCGAGACGACGAACTTCAACGGCGAGACGCCGATGCTGATCGTCGGTCCCGGCGGCAACACGATCCCGACGAGCACGTCGCTCCGCATCGTCGAGCGCCTGACCCGGATCGCGCACGACACGATCGAGTACGAGCTCGAGGTCGAGGATCCGGAGATGCTGACCGGGCCTTGGAAGGCGGCGTTTCCGTGGAAGCTGAATCCGCAGTACCGGATATTCGAGTACGCGTGTCACGAGGGAAACACGCTGATTCCGAGCCTGATCAACGGAACGAGAGCCGAGCGTGCCGCGGCGGCGCAAAACCTGTAATTCGTTTCCAAAGTCTGTGGCATACAAGTTGCACCTCCCGCGTCACTTTCGCGACCGAGGGAGCAGCTGAGGTGCAGCATGGCTCGTGCGGATACCCTGCCGAGTGCTCGTGCCGGAGGACAAATTCGGGCGGCGAGCGCGATCAATCTGGTGCTCGGCCTCTGGCTGATCATCGCGGCGTTCTCGCTGGCGGTATCGAGGGAGGCCTATTGGAACGATCTGATCGTCGGCGTCGTCGTCCTCGTCCTCGCCGCGACGCGCCTTTCGCGGCCGACCGAAGGAACGAAGCCCGCGAGCTGGGTCAACGCGGCGATCGGCGTATGGCTCATTGCCGCGCCGTTCATCCTGAGCTACGAGCGCGACCAGGAGATGTGGAACGACATCATCGTCGGAGCGCTGCTCTTGATCTTCGCCGGCTGGAGCGCATCGCTGCCGCGTGCGCGTGATGCGTGGCAGACGGGATCGCGCACGACCGATAAGACGGTGCGGCGCGACACGACCGTGCCCCCGACGAGCCCGCCCCGGGGCGACGTCGATACGACCGCGCGTCCAGGCGGCTCTCGGCGCCGCTGATTCGGCTGTCGGCGATGGTTCGGAGCAGGGACGCGTGGCGCGAGACCCTCGGGGAAATGCCGCGACCGGGACGTTCCGCGTAGTTTCCGGAAGGCGCCGTCGTTTACGTACGTCCCGCGGCGCTGCCCGGCGCCTATCGCTGTATGATTGGCGCGTGTTCGGACTCATCAGAACCCGGCGGCGGCGCAGGATTCTCGCGACGGAATCCATCGCGTCCGAGCTTTGGGAGACCACGCTCGACGCCGTGCCGGTGCTTGCGTTGCTCGACAGCGGCGAGCGCGGGCGGCTGCACGACCTGTCGCTGCTGTTCCTTCACGAGAAACGTCTCGAGCCGGCCGGCGGCCTCGAGCTCGACGACGCGATGCGCGTGCGGATCGCGGCGCTCGCGTGCCTTCCGATCCTCGAGCTCGGGCTCGACTGCTACGACGGCTTCGCGTCGGTGATCGTCTATCCGGACGAGTTCGTCGTCCCGGGACGCGAGCAGGTCGACGAGGCCGGCGTCGTGCACGTCGGCGACGATGTGCTGAGCGGCGAATCCTGGGACTTCGGTCCGGTGATTCTCGCCTGGGAGGATATCGAGGCGAGCGGGCAGGGGGACGGCTACAACGTCGTCGCCCACGAGTTCGCGCACAAGCTCGATTTGCTCGACGGTAGCGTCAACGGGGTGCCTGCGCTGCACCGCGACATGCGCGTCGACGAATGGACCGCCGTGTTCCAGGACGCCTATGACGAGCTCGTCGAGCAGATCGAGCGGGGCGAGGAACCGTGGATCGATCCCTACGCGGCGGAGAATCCGGGCGAGTTCTTCGCGGTCTGCACGGAGCTTTTTTTCGATGTTCCGATCGACCTGCAGATCGCGTACCCGGCGCTTTACCGACAGCTTGCCGCGTACTACCGCCAGGACCCGGCCGCGCGGATGCGCCGTCCTCGCGACCGCCGGGTCTCTTGACCCGCACGGAGCGACCTGCAATCGTGCCGCCGGCATCGTAGACCCGAAGTGCTGCTGATCGAGTTGCTGGAATTTCTCGCGCCGTTCGTCCCGTGGCTCGTCGGCGTATCCGCGATCAGCCTGCTCCTCGGCGCGTTTCTCACCCCCGTGATGATCCTGCGGATCCCGTCCGATTATTTCGTGCCGGAGCGGCGTGCGACGCTGATTCGGCGGTCGAGGCATCCGGCGCTTCGTGCGCTGATCCTTGCCGCGAAGAACCTGTTCGGCGCGCTGCTGCTGCTCGCGGGGTTCGCGATGCTGTTCCTGCCGGGGCAGGGTCTGTTGACGCTGTTCGCGGGGCTGATCGTGATGAACTATCCGGGCAAATACCGCTTCGAGCGCTGGCTCGTGCGGCGTCCCTACGTGTTGTCGGCGATGAATTGGCTGCGCGTAAGGCGCGGCCGAGAGCCGCTCGACGTGCCGTGAGCGGGCGGCTCAAACGAAGCGCATCAGCACGAAAAGCCCGAGCATCGTGAAGCCCAGGGCGAGCTTCGCCGCCGTTCCGATCAGCATGCCGAGGGTCGCGCCGAAGCCGGCGCGGCTTGCGGCGTGAAGCCCCTTGTTCGCGGAGAGCTCGCCGAGCACCGCACCCGCGAACGGCCCGAGCAGGAGGCCGATCGGGCCGAGAAAAATGCCGACGACGGCACCGATTGCGGCACCGATCACGGCGCGGCGCGACGCGCCGTAGCGGCTCGCGCCGAGCGAGCCCGCGGCGAAATCGGCGATATACGCGACGATCGCGAGCAAGCCGAGCACGCCGAGTGTTTCGACGCCGACGTAACGGAAGTCCTCGGCCCACGCGCCGACGACGAATCCGGCGAAGAGGAGCACGGGACCGGGCAGCGCCGGCAGGACGAGGCCGGCGAGCCCGGCAACGATCAGAACGATCGCAACGATCCAGAGGAGCGCCGTCGTTACCATCGGCTCAGCCCGTGGTCACGCTCGTCTCGTTACGTTTCGCCCGGCCGCGCGAGCCCGGCCGGCGGGACGTGTGGCGATGAAGCCCGCCCCGCGTGCCGCCGCGCCCCGAGCGGCATCACGCTTCGTCGCGGGCGGGCGCGGCGGCCGTCGGCCGCGCGGGCGCGGACTGATGCTCCTCGTCTTCGTCGGCCCGGGCAGGGATCAGCATCTTGCCGAACGTGCCGTCCTGGTTGAACGCCGCGTGCTTGTAGACGCCCGCGATATGCAACAGGGTCATCACGAGGATCGCGATGGCCGACGTCGCATGCACGCGGTGCAGCCCGTCACGCACCGCGAAGTTTTGCTCGAACGGGCTCGGTATCTCGAACCAGTCCCAGACGCCGATCGAGGCGCCGCTGAACCACACCATCAACGGGCCCGTGATCAGCATCACGGCTATCGCGACGAGCAACAAGTAATGCGTGTATTTGCCCAGCACGAAGAACAGGCCGCGCTGCTTCGGCAGCGGCCCGGGGTGACCGTGCGAGAACCGCAGGACGATACGCGCCCACAGGAAGACGTAGCTCGTGATTGCGATCGATGTATGCAATAGCAAAGCATCTTCCCGCTCCTGCCCGGACAACGTCGAGATCGTATCGCCGACGAAGAGCAGCACGAGGATCACGATCGCGGTGAACCAGTGCAGCGCGATGGAGAGCCATCCGTAGCCGGTGTTCGTATCCTTGAACCGCATCAGAGTCGTCAGTCCCTCTCGATCAAGTGTTCCCGCGCGCACTGCATGCAATGCCGTCGCGGCATAAGGTCATAACAGCGTACTCTCGATTATAACGCCGGCTCCGCGTGTCGCCGCCGCTTCTTGTCGAGCTCGCACGCATGTTTCATCTGCCGTCGACGGGCCCGTCGCACGATCCGCACTGGACTGTTCAGCATCCGGAAGAATCCCGTACAATGCACGAGCCTCGGAGGCGTACGCGCCCATGGTTGTCCCTCTCAACCAACCGACCCCCAGAGCGGCGCCTCCGGGGCACCCGATTCTCGAACGCGCGATCGTCGTGGCGCAGCGGAATGTCGACGGTCCGCTCGAACCCGTTTCGAGCAACCTCGATGTGACGCATCGGCGAGGTGCCCGAGCGAGGGTAGCCTACCATTCGACCGCTGGGTCGACGAAACCGTGCTTGTCAACAGGAGCCGGATTGCGGATAGTTCGCAGCGGGGTGCCGATCCAACGGGGGGCAGCGGGGACCAACCGGTTATCCGGCGATGCGGGCGCCGACTTCAGTGGGGCCGGTGCAGAGCGTCGACAGAGCGCATCGAGCGGATCCGGCCGCGTAGCGTTCGGCAACCGGCCCAAACGCGTGACGCCGGTATGCACGCCGTTCGACCCGGGCGGCATCACGGCTATCCCGCGTAGAAAGGGCCGAAATGGACGGACGCGATCTTGGCGAACCAAGGGTATCGACCGAGCCCACCCGCTTCTTCTTGAGCTGGCTGCAAAACCCTTTGACCGTCGGCGCCGTCGCGCCGAGCGGCCGCGAGCTGGCTCGGCTCATGACCTCGGGCCTCGGGCCCGGTGCACGCGTCATCGAGCTCGGTGCGGGTACCGGGACGCTCACGCACGCGATCCTCGAGCGGGGCGTTCATCCGTCCGACCTTCACCTGATCGAGCAGAACGAGGATTTCGCGGCGATGCTGCGGCGGCGCTTTCCGCAGTGCACCGTCGTGACCGGTGATGCCGAACGTCTGGCTCGTCATTTGCAGGGCCTGCGCGGCACCGTGGATTTCGTGATCAGCGGCTTGCCGTTGCTGCTGTTCACGGCCGCGCGCAAGGCGCGCGTGTTGCAGCAGGCGTTGACGATGCTCGGCAGAGGCGGTTGCATTCATCAATTCACGTACGGCGGCAGGTGCTCGGTCGGCCGCGTGCTCCTTGCGCGCTACGGGCTCCGGGCTTCGTTGCTCGGCGTCGCCGCATTGAACATTCCGCCGGCCTTCGTCTACCGACTCACACGTATCGATGATTGATTGCCACGAACTGATGACCCATGCGCGGTCCCGGCGCGGAAGCTCGCTTCGAATTGCCGCTGCTGCGGCCTTACTGATCACAACGGGGTGCAGCGGCGACGGCGTTTCGCGCCCGGAGGCTCCGGTCGAGCTCGCCGTGCCGGCGGGTCCGGGCAGCGGGCAGGCGCGATTGACCGAGGGGCCCGACGGAATGCTCGTGTTGAGCTGGCTCGAGCCGGCCGACGACGGCGTCGACGCGCTCCGTTTCTCGGTGCTCGGCGGCGACGGCTGGACGGAGCCCCGCACCGTCGCGACCGGGGACGACTTCGTCGTGAGCTGGGCGGACTTGCCGTCGGTCGTGCCGATCACGTCCGATGTCCTGATCGCGCACTGGCTGAAGGCGGCGCCGGACAGCTTCGCGGCGTACGACATCGCGTATGCGACGTCGTCCGACGGCGGACGCACCTTCGTGGAGCACGGGCTCCTCAACGACGACGGCACGCTGGTCGAGCACGGGTTCGTGTCGCTGTTCCCGTGGGACGATGCGATCGGCGCGATCTGGCTCGACGGGCGGCGGCTCGCGGAGCTTTTCGAGTCCGGCGACTTCGATCCCGACGGTCCGCCGGTCGGAACGAGTCTGCGATTCGCGAAGATCGCCTATGACGGAACGCTCATCGCGGGCGGGGAGATCGACGAGCTCGTCTGCGACTGCTGCGCGACGGGCGCGGCGCTCGCGGACACCGCGCCCGTTGTCGTCTATCGCGACCGCAGCCCCGACGAGATTCGCGACATTGCGGTCCGGCGGCACGCGGACGACGGATGGAGCGACGCGACGGTCCTCGGTCCCGACGGCTGGCGTATCGAGGGTTGCCCGGTCAACGGGCCGGCGATCGCGGCGCGCGGCGACACGGTCGTTGCCGCGTGGTTCACCGCGCCCGAAGGGCGCCCCCGGGTCCGCGCGGCCCGGTCCGCGGACGGCGGCCTCACCTTCGGCGCCGCGATCGACGTCGATCTCGACGGCGCGTTCGGCTATGTCGACGTCGGGCTGCTCGACGACGGCGACGCGCTCGTGAGCTGGTGGCGGCGCCGCGGGCAGGGCGAGATCGAGCTCGTGATGCGGCGGGTCGGCACGGACGGGACGCTCGGCGAGCCGCTGGCCGTCACGACGGCCTCCGTCGGGCAGCCTGCCGACGTGCCGCAGCTTGCGATCGCGGGCAATGCGGCGATCGTCGCGTGGACCGATCCGAGCGATGAGCGCGTCCGCACGGTGAGGGTGCCGTTGTGATCGGCGCGGCACGCGTATCGAGCGCCGTCGCCTTGATCGGCGCGTGCGCACTCGCGGGGTGCGTGACGCGCGCGCCGCTGACCGATGCGTACGACGGTCCCGAGGCGCTGCCCGAGCCTCTCGCGGCGTCTTACGAGATCTCGCTCGAGCCGGTCGACGCGGTGACCGACGCGGTGCGCGAGCGGCGCGCGTTCGTCGTCAAGGAGGTCGTTCTGCCGGGCCGAGAGGCGGCGGATGGGCTGCCCGCGATCGACGAGCTCAGGTTCGAGTACTACGACGTCGACGGCGACGACGCGACGCCTGCGATCGTCGTCCTGCCGATCGCGAACGGCAACATGCTCGTCTCGCGGTATTTCGCCCGCTACTTCGCATCGCGCGGCTGGGCGTCGCTCGTGATCGACCACGCTCGCGATCCGGTGGAGGACGTGCTCGAAGATCCCGAGAGCCTGATCCGCCGCAATATCATCGACTACCGGCGCGTGCTCGACTGGGTCGAGCGGCAGCCGGAGATCGACAGCATCGGCATCTTCGGGCTGAGCTTCGGCGGCATGGCCGCCGTGGTGCTCGCCGCGCTCGACGACCGCGTCGACGCCGTCGTCGTGGCGATGGCGGGCGGTGATCTCCCGTACCTGCTCGTGAACACGAGCTATCGGGATGTCGCACGGCAGGTCCGGCGGTCGCTGCGCGAGACCGGGTTGACCCGCGACCGGCTGAAGGAGCGCCTCGACGAGCTGATCGCGTCCGATCCGCTCGTGTTCGCACCGTACGTCGACGCCGAGCAGGTGCTGCTCGTGATGACGCGCACGGACATGATCGTGCCTTTCGAGACGCAGGAGCGGCTGCGCGCCGAGCTCGGCGAGCCCGAGACCCTCGTCCTGCCAACGGGCCACCGCACGTCGGTCTTCTACTTCCCGCTGCTCAGAAGCAGCGCGTACGACTTCTTCGAGCGGCAGTTCAGCGCGTCGCGCTGACGGTGCGGGCCGACGCGCCGCATCGGCCCGCGGGCGGCGTCATGCCGCGAGCCGGTCGCGCACGTGCTCCGCGATCGCGAGGCACGAGGTCAGGCCGGGCGATTCGATGCCGAGGAGATGCACGATCCGGCCGCCGCCCGGTGCGTCGCCCGCGACGATCATGAAATCGGCGGACGGCTCTCCGGGTCCGGCGAGCTTCGGCCGGATGCCGACGTATCCCGGACTCAGCGTCCCGTCTTCGAGCCCCGGCCAGTAGCGCCTGATGGCCGAATAGAAGCGCTCGACACGGCTGCCGTCGAGCGAGTAGTCGATCGCGTCGGTCCACTCGACGTCCGGCCCGAAGCGCGCCCGGCCCGCAAGATCGAGCGTCGCGTGCACGCCGAGGCCGCCAGGCTCGGGAAGCGGATAGACGAGCCGCCGGAACGGACTCTTGCCCGTGTACACGAAGTAATTGCCCTTCGCATAGCGGAGCGTAGGGATCGTCACCGACGCGAGCGCGGGCAGTGCACGTGCGACGCGGTCCGCGTAAAGACCCGCAGCGTTCACGACGGCGCGGGCGGAGAGCTCGACGGGGCCGTCCTCGGTCTCGACCGTGAGCGCGATCGCGTTCCCCGCGGACGTGCCGCCGCGGAGCGCCGACCGGAGCGCGACCTGACCCCCGGCCTGCTCCAGGTCGCCTTGAAGCGCGAGCATCAGCGCGTGGCTGTCGATGATGCCGGTCGACGGCGACAAGAGCGCCGCAACGCCGGACACCTCGGGCTCGAGCGCTCGGAGATCGCGGCGGTCGAGCCACTCGAGGTCATCGACGCCGTTCGCGCGTGCGCTGACGCGGAGCAGCTCGAGCTCCGCGCGCTGCTCGTCCGACACGGCGACGATCACCTTGCCGATGCGCCGGTGCGGGATGCGCTTCTCGGCGCAGTAGCGATACAGCGCGTCACGGCCGCGCACGCAGAGCTCGGCCTTGAGGCTCCCGGCCGGATAGTAGATTCCGGCATGAATCACCTCGGAGTTACGCGACGACGTTTCCTCGCCGATCGCGGCGTTTTTCTCGAGGATCAGCACCTCACGGCCATCGAGCGCGAGCGCTCGCGCGACCGCGAGGCCGACGACCCCCGCGCCGACGACGACGACATCGAATTCAGGCTCCATGCTTCTCCAGATCGACGTTTTTCCCGGCCTGATAGAATGGGCGGCCCCGCCGCCCGCCCGAAGTCTAGCGGAGGTCCCTCGATGCCCGACAGCGTCTCGCAGCCCTCGAACGACGAGATCGCCCGCTTCGCGGAAGCGATTCGGTCACGCCGCTCGATCGACCTGTTCGAGCCGAATCCGCCGGGCACGGAGCGCCTGCTCGAGGCGATCGAGGTCGCGCGCTGGGCGCCGAATCACCGGTTGACTCAGCCGTGGCGCTTTTACGTGCTCGGTCGCCAGACGGCCGACGCGATCGTCGACCTCGCGGTCGAGATCGAGACGGCCGCGAAGGGCGAGCAGGCAGGCGAAGCGCGCCGCAGGCGCTGGAGCGCGATCCCGGCATTCTTCGCCGTGACCTGCACCCGGAGCGACGACGAGCTTCAACAGCTCGAGGACTACGCCGCGTGTTGCTGCGCCGTGCAGAATCTGATGCTCTACATGTGGCAATGCGGGCTCGGCGTGAAATGGACGACCGGCGCCGTGACCCGAGACCCCCGCTTCTTCGAGATCGTCGGGATCGATCCCGCCGCGGAAATGCTCGTCGGCCTCTTCTGGTACGGAATACCGAGGGCCGTTCCGAGTCAAAAGAGACGCGATGTTTCGGAAATCGTCGTCGTACGACCTTGATTAGTCACCAGGATGGGCCAAGCCATGGACAATTCGGCGAGTAATGTGGTCCTGCCTCAGTCGTCCCGCGGGCGCGAAAGGCTGGCGCGGATACTCGAGGCGGCCACGGAGCTGTTTCTGAAGGACGGGTACGGCGCAACGTCGATCGATTCGATCCTCGAGCTGTCGGGCGGGTCGAAGGCGACGTTGTACAGCTACTTTCCGACGAAGGACGATCTGTTCAGGGCCGTCATCGACGAGGTGCTCGCGTCGGCGCAGGAACCGCGGCTCGAGACGACGGCCGACCCGCGCACGACATTGATCGAGTTCTCGGTGCAGCGCCTCGAGGTGCTCTTCTCGTCGAAGCACCACGCGCTGCTCAGGCTCATCATCGCGGAGCGCGAGCGCTTCCCTGACCTTGCGAAGATGTACTACGAGCGCGCGCCGCTGCGCAGCAGGGCGACGCTCGCGGAATATTTCGCGGAGCTCGAGCGTCGCGGCGTGCTCGACGCCGGCAGCGCCGACGAGGCCGCCGAGTTCCTGATCGGCATGATGGTGCACTGGTGGGTCATGGAGGCGCTGCTGCTCGGGAACAGCCCGAGCAGCGAAGCGATCCGCGACCGTGCCACGCGCGTCGTCGATCGCTTTCTGACGGCGTTCGGGCGGCGCTCCGAGGACGGCGCGGCCGCTTGACGTCGACGTTACGCGAACGATCGCTCTATAGCGGCTCGCGCGGATTCGGCGAGCTTCGAAGCGGCATGCGTTCGGCGTAGAGCGGCTCGGTTTCACGCCGGCGCCCCGGCCGGCTACCGCCTGTGTTCAGCCTCGCGACCTGCCGGCGCAGATAACGAACGCCCATCCACGTGCCGGTTGCGCCGACGCCGGTGACGCCCGCGAGCAGCAGGATCATCAGCACGTCCCATAGCGGGCGCGTGCGCAGTGCCGCCGTGAAGTCGAAGCGGTGGAGCCCTTCGAAGAGCCAGCGGTAGCCGCGCTGGGCGGCGTCGACCTTGAGCAGCAGCCGGCCGCTCGTCGGGTCGATGTAATAGCGCGTGCCGGCCTCGTCGGCGAGAACCACGCGATAGACGGGTAGCGGCCGCTGCCTGTGGTGGCTGAAGTAGTACGCATCCTCGGTCGTGACGAGCCCGGCGCTCGCAACCGGGATCCCCGGGACGAGTCTCGCTGCGGCGCGCTCGAGCTCCGCGGTCTCGAGCGGAGCGGGGGCGAGGGTTTCCGCGTCGAGGCGCGTCGTGCGCCCGTCCGCGTCATGGGCGATGACACCGATGCGGCCCGCGAACGGCGCGAGCTCGAGCCGCACCGTGCCCGCAGGCGGCTCCCGCTGCGCGAGGGTCGCGGCCCAGCGTCGCAGGACGTCGACGTCGAGGACGACGCCCCGCAGATTCTCGCGCTCGGCCCGGGCTCCGCTCGGCGCGAGCAAGCCCCACGGATTCACAGACAAGAGGCCGCTGCCGAGCCACGTCAGCGTCAGCACGCCGAACGCGAGCCCGAGCCAGTGGTGCCATAGCGCGAGGCCGCGATACGGCGACCAGCGGCCGCTGCGCCGTCGCTTCAATTGCGCGATGCCGATGTAGATTCCGATCGCGGTCAGGAAGAGCCCGACGAGCGACGTCGCGATGACGACGTTGATCCACAGCGGGCCGTTCTGCCGCAGCACCGTCGGATAGAGCCAGTGCGGCACCGATCCGAGCCAGTTCCAGAAACGTTCCGTGCGCGTGCTCGCCTGGACGAGCTCGCCGGTGGTGCTCGAGAGGTACCACAGCGTGCCGTCCGGGTCGTCGAGCGCGAAAAGGTGAAGGGGGCGATGACGATCGAACTCGGCCGAGACGGTCCACTGATCGCGGTCGACCGTGCCGAGATACCGGGGCGAGGCGCCGGGTAGCGAGACGGCGAGCGACGCCGCGGCCGCATGAATCGCTGCTTCGTCGAACGCGTCGATGAAGCGGCCGTCGGCGAGCCCGAGGGTCCAGACGCGCCCGAAATCGTCCGTGACGCGCATGACCGGCTCGTCGCCGAGCATTTCGACGTGCGCGCCGTCGACGCCGATGCCGCCGAACAGGGGGTCGACCGTGCAGCATCGGTCGAGATCGAGCGTCGGGAGGAGCCGGACCCGCTCCGCGGTCGTGACGTCGGGGAAGCCGACGTACATCATCACGACGCCGGAGAGGCACCACAGGACGACGAGCCAGCCGATCGCGATCCCGAGGTATCGATGTAGCAGGATCAGCCAACGCATCATCGAGATGCTCCGGAAGCGTCCGCCGGCGCCTCGTCGGACGCAAGGCGCCGCCGCCTGATCCGCGCCGTCGCGGCGCGCCTCGAAGGATGCGGCTTAAGGAAGCTGGATGCCGCCGCGCGAGCCGCCCGGTCCGCCGAACCCTCCGGGGCCGCCGAATCCGCCGGGCCCGCCGCCCGGACCCACGGCGCTGCCCGGCACGATCAACGACGACGCGGCCTCCCGGCGCAGCTCCTCGAGCCGCTTGACGGTATTCTCGAGCGCCTGCTGCGCTTCGGCGCCGAACTTCTGCACGGCTTCCTCGAGGCTCGATGCCTCGATCTCGAAGCTGATCGGCAGGGCGCCGGCGGGTGTCAGCACCTGCGTTTGACCGACGTACAGCACGGGCCGCGATTCGTCCCGGGCTCCGGCCGCCGTGACCGGCGTGAGCCGCACCAGCGTGCCGATGCGCCGATCGGTGAACGTCTCCTCGTGGTACAGATTCGCGCCGTCCATTGCGATGTCGGCGTCCGCGGGCTGCTGTGCCATCTGTCTCATCCCTTTGCGTTGCGCTGTCGGGGTCTAGGCTAACATTTTCCCGGCGTGTGCCGGGGCTTCGGCCTGAGTTCCGCTCAGCCGATGCGGCGAAGCGCGTGCGTGACGACGGTTGCGCCCGTCCCGCCGATGTTCTGCACGAGACCGAGCTCCGCGCCCCGTACCTGGTTGTCGCCGGCCGCGCCGGTGAGCTGCAGATACGCCTCGACGATCTGATAGACGCCCGTCGCACCGACCGGATGGCCGCGCGCCTTGAGCCCGCCCATCGTCGACAGCGGCAGATCGCCGTCGATGCCGATGCGGCCTTCGGTGCCGAGCCGCGTGCCGGTGCCCCGGTCCGCGAATCCGGCCGCCTCTAGGCTCAGCACGGCCATGATCGTGAACGCGTCGTGCAGCTCGAAGAAGCTGACGTCGCGGTGGCGCGCACCGGCCTGCTCGAGCGTCTTGCGCGTCGACACCTCGACGGCGTCGAGCCACAGGACGTCCGCGCGCCGCTCGAGCGCGAGCGGCGCGGTAGCCGCCGCCGAGCCGGCGACGAGGACGCGTGCGTCTCCGCGGAGCCTTTTTGCCGCGTCGGCCGAAGCGAGCACGAAGGCCGCGGCGCCGGTGCAGATCGGGGACGCGTCGAACACGCGGATCGGGTCGATCACGACGCGTGATGCGAGGTAGCCCTCGAGGTCGACGGCCTTGTGGAACACCGCATTCGGATTGCCGAGCGCGTTACGATGCGCGTTGATCGAGAACGGCGCGAAGTCGCGTGCCGACGCGCCGTAGCGGCTCATGTACTCGCGCATCAGCTTCGCGTTCAGCGACATGAACGACTCGCCGCGGGCGCCCTCGAGCTCCCAGTCCGCGGCCGTCGCGAGCGCCCGCGTGGCCGTGTCGCGGTCGACGTGCGTCATCCGCTCGAGGCCGCACACGACGACGACGTCGTGCATCCCGCCGGCGATCGTCAGATACGCCATCCGCGCCGCGGCCGCGCCGGACGCGCATGCGGCCTCCACCGTGACGGCGTCGATGCCGGTGAGCTCCGCGTAGTCGGCGATCAGGCCGCCGAGCTGCTGCTGTCCTGCGAGGAGCCCCGACGTCATGTTGCCGACGTACAGCGCGTCGACCTGGTCCTTTTCGACGCCTGCGTCGGCGAGCGCGCCGCGGACGACGGACGCGGCGAGGTACCGTCCACGGACCGACGCCTCGCGGGTGATCGGCGTCTGGCTGACGCCGACGATGTACACGTCTCTCACGCGGCCTCCAACGCGAGGAGACGCGATGCCGGGAACTCGGTCATCGGGAGCCGTCTTGGAGCGTAGCGGGACATCCTTTCCCTAACGACAGAGACGCGAGCCCGGCTCGCGTCTCTGTCCGACATCCGAACGGGGTGCTTTCAGGACGTCGGGGCTTCGCTCGCCTCGATCTCGATGCGGAACGTGACGTTCCGGCCGACCGCCGGCACGCCGTAATTCATGCCGTACGCCGTCCGATCGATCGTGCCCGTCGCCGTGAAGCCAGCCATCGGCGCTCCGCCGCGGGCGGTCCCGGTCTGATTCAGCTTGACGTCGAACGCGAGCGGGTGCGTCTGCCCGAGCATCGTGAACTGGCCGTGAACCTTGAACTGGCCGTCGCCGACGACCTCGACGCGCTCGCTGACGAAGCGCATCTCCGGATACTGCTCGACGTTGAAGAAGTCCGCGGTCTTCAGGTGATTGTTCAGGCCCTCGTGAAACATGTCGACGCTCGCCGGATCGATCTTGACGTCGAGCGAGCTGTTCGCCGGGTTTTCCGCGTCGTACTTGAACGTTCCGCCGAACTCCGCGAAGCGGCCGAGCATCGTCGAATAGCCGCGATGGTCGATGTCGAAGAAGATCCTCGAATGCGCCATGTCGAACGCGTAGTCGCGCGGCTCGGCGAGCGCGGCGTGCGCGAGGCCCAATCCGGCCAGGATCAGAATCGTGCGATGCATGCGGTGCTTCCTCTGGTTGTGGTTGGCGAAGGCCGCGGCGCGGCCGGATTATAGGAGGCATATATTAACCAATATGCCCGCCGGGTCCGATGGCTTGAGCGCGGCGGCGGAAATCGGAGCCCGGATGCCGCTCGGCGGGACGGCGACGGGCGCCGTCGCCGCGAGCCGGTCCCGCGGCGAGCGACTGAGGAGCCGCCGGCAATGAGCTTCACGCAGAAAATCCTGATCGCGATGGCGGCCGGCATCATCGCCGGATGGCTTCTCGGCGAGCTCGGCGGCGGCACTCGATTCGTCGACCAGGTCCTCGTCGGCGGCGTTCTCGAGGTCGTCGGGCGCGTCTTCATCGCCCTTCTGCAGATGATGGTCGCGCCGCTCGTGCTGTTCTCGCTCGTCACGGGTGTCGCGTCCCTCGGGGACATGCGCGCGCTCGGCAGGCTCGGCGCGAAGGCCCTCGCGCTCTATCTCGGGACGACCGTGCTCGCGCTGATCCTCGTCCTGTCGGTCGCGGTCACGGTCTCCCCCGGCGAGGGGTATGCGCTCGCCGACGCCGTCGCCTACGAGGCGCGTGAGCCGCCGAGCGTCGTCGACGTGCTGGTCCGCATCGTGCCGACGAATCCGGTCCGCGCGCTCGCCGACGGCGAGATGCTGCAGATCATCGTCTTCGCGCTGCTTCTCGGTTTCGCGGTCTCGGTCTCGGGCGATAGAGGGCAGCGCGTCGCGAAGATCTTCGCAGACCTGAACCACGTCGTGATGCGCATGGTTACGCTGGTCATTCGCATCGCGCCGATCGGCGTCTTCGCGCTCCTCGCCGGCACGTTCGCGACCGAGGGGCTCGAGCTCCTGGTCCCGCTCGCGGGCTACGTGCTCGTCGTCGTCGTCTCGTTCGCGCTGCAGGTCGTGCTCGTCTACTCGACGCTGCTTCGTCTCGGCGGACTGAATCCGCTGACGTGCTTCGCGAAGCTGCGCGAGGTGGTGACCTTCGCGTTCAGCACGTCGTCGTCGAGCGCCACGATCCCGGTCACGCTCGCTACGCTCGAGCGGCGCCACGGCGTGTCGAACTCGGTGGCCGCGTTCACGGTGCCGCTCGGCGCGACGATCAACATGGACGGCACGGCGATCATGCAGGGGGCGGCGACCGTGTTCATCGCGAACGTCTACGGCATCGACCTCGGCCTCGGCGACTTCGTCGCGGTGATCCTGACCGCGACGCTCGCGTCGATCGGCACCGCGGGCGTGCCGGGCGCCGGGCTGATCATGCTCGCGATGGTCCTCAAGCAAGCGGGTTTGCCGGTCGAAGGCATCGCGCTGATCATCGGCATCGAGCGGCTGGTCGACATGCTGCGGACGGCCGTGAACGTGATGGGAGACTGCGTCGTGACGTGCATCGTCGCGCGGTCCGAGGGAGCATTGGATGTCGGCGTGTTCAACGACCGTGACGCCGGCGGTGAAAATACGGCGGACGCCGCGCGGCCCGTGGCTGCGCCGACGGCCGACGGGTGACGACCAGGGGTGACGATGGACCGCAGGATTCTGCTGATCGGATTCGGAAACATGGGGCAGGCCCTCGTGCGAGGCTGGCTCGAGCGCGGGATTGCCGCCGCAGAAATTCGCGTCGTGGATCCGGCGGAGGCGTCGCGCGCGGCGGCCGGGCGCGTCGGGATCGAGGCGAAGGAGGCCCTCGACGAAGGCGTTCTCGCCGAGCCCCCGGACGTCGCCGTGATCGCCGTAAAGCCGAACCAGGTCGAGGCCGTCGCCCGCGCGCTTGCCCCGCTCGCGGCGGCCGGGACGCTCTTCGTGTCGGTCGCGGCCGGCAAGACGATCGCGTCGCTGACCCAGGTGCTCGGCGGCGAGGCCGCGGTCGTGCGCGCAATGCCGAACACGCCCGCGGCGATCGGGCGCGGAATGACGGTCATGACCCCGTCGGCCGCAGTCACGCCTGCGCAGCGCGCGCTCGCCGACGAGCTGCTCGGCGCGGTAGGCGCGACGGCGTGGGTCGACGACGAGGCGCTGATGGACGCGGTCACGGCCGTGTCCGGCAGCGGGCCCGCGTATGTGTTCCTGCTGATCGAGTGTCTGACGCGCGCCGGGACGAAGGCCGGCCTCGAACCCGCGCTCGCCGAAAGGCTTGCGACGGCCACGGTCGCGGGAGCGGGTGCGTATGCCGAACGCTCCGGCGAGCCGGCTGCGGAGCTGCGCCGGCGCGTGACGAGCCCGAACGGCACGACCGAGGCGGCGCTCCGCGTGCTGATGGGCGAAGACGGGCTCGAGGGGCTCCTCGAGCGCGCCGTGCGCGCGGCCGCGGACCGGAGCCGCGAGCTCTCCTCAGCCTGAGCCTCGGAGTCGAAGCCGATGGCCGGACTTTATTTCGACGAGTTCGAGGTCGGTCAGGTCTTCCGCCACGCGATCCGGCGGACGCTGACCGAAGCAGACAACGTGCTGTTCAGTGCGCTGACGCACAATCCGGCGCCGCTCCACATCGACCGCGAGTACATGCGGACGCAGTCCGAGTTCAAGGAGCCCCTGATCAACAGCTTCTTCACGCTCGGGCTGATCGTCGGCATCTCGATCCACGAGACCACGCTCGGCACGACGGTCGCCAATCTCGGCCTTTCGGACGTACGGTTCCCGGCGCCGCTGTTCGCCGGGGATACGGTGCACGTCGAGACGGAGGTCATCGCGATGCGGCCGAGCCGCTCACGGCCGCAGAACGGTATCCTGACGCTCGAGCATCGAGGCTACAACCAGCGGGACGTGCTCGTCGCGGTCTGCCGGCGGAACGTGCTGATGCTGCGAAAGCCGGCGTAGGGGCAGGCATACCGGGGCGCGGGGGGCTCCGGCCGGCGTGCGGGCGCCCCGGTGCGGAAGGCCGCCGCCCGAATTCGTTCCCAAGGTCGGGGTATTTCGAGGCTCTCCATTCCTGGACCTGCGTGCAGTGGTCCGGCCGAACGTGGGACAATGAACTACGTCTCGGTTTTGAAAACAGCTGCTTGTATTCTTGACCATTACTGTCAGAATGTGGCCGCAGTCGGGGTCAGATAAGCATCGGAGACGTTCCCAGTACCGTTCGGGGTCGAGGGTGAGCCGCGGGAGCGTTGACGCTATTAAAGAGGATCAATCCCAAGACACGGGCGTGACCACCACCCTTGTTCGCAGGGCGGCGCAGCTGCCTCGTGGATACGGGCTCGACCTCATCTGCACGAAAGTCGCGATCGACTTTCAATCCATTACGCTCACGAATGCCGAGGAGCGTCTGAAGGCGGGGCTGCAGGAGCTCACGGACGCTTACGGCGCCGATTCGCTGTTCATCGCGCTGTTCGACGAGGATGCGACCGCGATCGAGACCGTGTATTCGGGGCGCTCGACCTTCTCGACCTGCAACCCGGAGGTCCTGAAGGGGCGGGAGCTCGGCGACTTCCCGTGGATTCGCGGCCGGCTCGAGCACTTGAGGCTCCTCGAGATCGAGGACACGGCGCACCCCCCGCTTGCCCAGCGTCGGGACGCGGAGAACCTCGCGAGCCTGAACGTCGGCGCGATCCTCGTCGTCGGCTTCAACATCCGCGAGCGGCTCGCCGGGATGCTCGGCATCTGCAGCTCGACGCCGAGCCCCGACTGGAGCGCCGACCTGCACCTCGCGATGAAGCTGATCGGCATGAGCTGCGCGAGCGGGCTCGAGCGCATCCGCCTGAAGGAGGATCTGCTCACCGTCGAGGAGCGGGACCGCCTCGTCACGAACACGGCGAACGACGGCCTCTGGGACTACGACGTCCGCGAGAACACGATGTACTTCTCGCCGCGCTGGCGCGCGATGCTCGGCTATGGCGAGGACGATCCGATTCCCGAATGGCGCTTCCTCGTCCACCCCGACGACATGGCGCGCGTGCAGGCGCAGATCCGCGAGCACCTCGAAGGCAAGACGGAGCTTTTCGAGAGCGTGCACCGGATGCGGCACGCGAACGGCGAGTGGCGCTGGGTGCAGAGCCGCGTGAAGGGGCGCGTCGACGAGCACGGACGCCTGCGGCGGCTCGTCGGCGTCGAGACGGACATCACGGAGCGCAAGCTTTACGAGGAGGCGCTCTTCCGCGAGAAGGAGAGCGCGCAGATCACGCTGCAGTCGATCGGCGACGGCGTCGTCACGACCGATGCCGAGTGCCGCGTGCAGTACCTGAATCCCGTCGCCGAGGAGCTGACCGGCTGGAAGCTCGACGACGCGGTCGGACGGCAGATCGACGAGATCTTCCGCGGCTTCCACGAGGAGACGTGCGAGCCCGTCGAGAACCCGGTCGCGGTCGCGATGCGACGCAACCGCTCGACGAAGTCGGTCCGGCCGACGCTCTTGATTCGCCGCGACGGCAACGAGCTCTACATCGAGAGCACGGCGGCGCCGATTCGCGATCCGCTCGGGAACGTGACCGGCGGCGTGCTCGTGTTCCACGACGTCAGCGAGTCGCGCGAGCTGAATCGCCGCCTGTCGTATGCCGCGAGCCACGACATCCTGACCGAGCTCGTGAACCGGCGCGAGTTCGAAAGCCGGCTCGAGCGTGCGCTGAAGAGCGCGAAGGCCCGGGAGACGTCGTACGCGGTCCTGCACATCGACCTCGACCAGTTCAAGATCGTCAACGACGCCTGCGGACATGGCGCGGGCGACGAGCTCCTGAAGCAGATCGGTGCGCTGTTGAAAGCGAAGATCCGCTGGCGCGATACGCTCGCACGGCTCGGCGGCGACGAGTTCGGCGTGCTGCTCGAGAGCTGCACGATGGACGAGGCGCTGCGCACGGCGGAGACGCTCCGCGAGCTGATCGGCGAGTTCAAGTTCGTGTGGGACGACCGAACGTTCCGCCTCGGCGCGAGCATCGGCGTCGTGCCGATCACGCCGGCGACGGACGATGTCGCATCGCTCCTGACCGCGGCCGACAGCGCCTGCGCCGCCGCGAAAGACGCCGGGCGGAATCGCGTCTACAGCTATCAGGAGAACGACCTCGACCTGATGAAGCGCCGCAAGGAGATGCAATGGGCGGCGCGGATCAGCAATGCGCTCGAGGAGGGGCGCTTCGAGCTCTTCAGGCAGACGATCCAACCGCTGCAGCCCGGGCTCGACACCGGTGCGCACTACGAGCTCCTGCTCAGGATGCGCGACGAGCACGGCGCGCTCGTCTCGCCCGAGCTCTTCATCGCCGCGGCCGAGCGGTACGGCCTGACGCCCGCGATCGATCGGTGGGTCATCACGCAGGCGTTCCGTTGGCTCGTCTCCGAGGCGGACGAGCGGGAGCGGCTCGCGCTCTGCTCGATCAACCTCTCGGGTCAGAGTCTCGCCGACGAGAAGTTCCTGCCCTTCGTTATCGAGCAGTTCCAGAGGAGCGGGCTCGACGGCCGGCGAATCTGCTTCGAGATCACCGAGACCGCGGCGATCGCGAGCTATGCCCAGGCGAATCGCTTCATCCACGCGTTGAAGGAGATCGGCTGCAAGTTCGCGCTCGATGACTTCGGCACCGGCCTCTCGTCGTTCGGATATCTCAAGCATTTCCCCGTCGACTTCCTGAAGATCGACGGCAGTTTCGTGAAGGAGATCCTGCACGACCCGATCGATCGCGAGATGGTTCGGTCGATCAACGAGATCGGCCACCTGACCGGCAAGCAGACGATCGCGGAGTTCGCCGAGAACCAGGAGATCATCACGATGCTGCGCGCGATCGGGGTCGACTACGCGCAGGGGTACGGCGTGTCGGAGCCGAAGCGGCTCCTCGAAGCCGTCGCTTAGGGAATCGGGGGCAAGGAAATCGGGGTCAGACCCCTTTTTCCCGGGGAAATCTGGGTCAGAGCCCTTTTTCTGAATGGCCGGTATCGGCGTCAGAGGGGTTATGTCTTTTCCGAGGCCGGCCCGAACTCGTTAGAAGAGAGGCCCAACCCGAACTTCTCTGCGAATCGGCCCTGACCCCGTAATTCCCTTCGCAAGCGGAAAGGGAGGCCGCAATATCGGGGTCTGACCCCAATTTCGCTGATATCGGGGTCTGACCCCAATTTCCCTGACCACGAACTTTCTCAGGGGAAGAGTTCCGGTCCGAGTGCCTCAGCGGGCAGGAAAGAGAGAGTGGCTCTGAGCCCATTCTCCCGGCGCGGGCCTTTTCGCATCTTGCGAAAAAGGGGTC